>NZ_JAIZ01000627.1:19849-64558 GCF_000710465.2 Kitasatospora sp. MBT63
CTGGCGGGGCCGGCCCGTACGGCGTCCTCCTCGACCGGGACGTCGGGGTACTTCTCCTGCCACCCGGCCATGACCTCGGCGAGGAGCCGCTGCTCCTCGGCCACCACGTGGCCGGACTCGTAGACCGGTGGAAGCGCGTGGCCAGGACCGAGGACCAGAGGGTAGCTCCAGGCGTGGATCGCCCGCAGTGGCAGGCCGCGGCGGCGGGCGCTGTCGAAGGCGAACGCGAGGATGTCGTCGGACGGTTCGCGTCCCTCCACGCCGACCGCGATGCCGTCCACCGCCTCGGCGGCCGTGGCCCGGACGACGACGACCGGGCAGGCGGCGTGCGCGGTGACGTGCAGGCTGGTGGACCCGACGAGCAGCCCCTGGAACCCGCCCGACCCCCGGGAGCCCAGGACGAGCACGCCTGCCTCGGCGCTGAGGGCGACGAGCGCCTCGCGCGGGCTCGCGTCCACGACCCCGCTGCTGACCTCCAGGCCAGGGTGCCGTGCCGCAGCACGTTCGGCGACCACCCGCAGCGCTTCCTCGCCCTTGTGTCTGGCCGCCCGGGCGTCCAGCGACTCCGGCGCCTGGTCCGGTTCCCACAGCCACGCGTGGACGAGATGCAGGCGCATCCCCCGGGACCGGGCTTCGTCCGCGGCCCAGTCGACGGCCGCGCCTGCGCTCTCGGGATCGTCGACCCCGACGATCACTGGACGTGCCATGACATGCTCCTTCGCTCCGTGCAGGCGAGGCGCCGGGCCGCCCGGAACGCTCACCGGGACCGGGAGCGCTGCCCTGCTGTCGATCCTCGGACGGCGATCCGGCACCGGCAACCGGCGATGTCAGTTGCCGGTCGCCCGGTCGCCCGGACCAGTGGCACCGGCAGGCCTCGCGTGGGAATCGCGGGTGTGCCCGAAGTGGTGGAGATGGGCGCCGGGCCCGGGAAAGACCAGGGTGACCCGGCCTGTGTCCGACCAGCGAACATCGTAGGGCGGGGTGCCGTCGGCGTGGTGGAGGGCGATGACCTCGCCGTCACGACTGGGGGTTCCCAGGACCGGGCTTTCGATGATCAGCCGGTCCCCCACTGCTGCCTTCATGCCGGTTCGAACCTCCTCCTTGTGCAGGCGGCCCGTCGGACCTGCCCAAGCCTGTCCCACGCTGCCTCGTGGCGCCGGACCGAGGCCTGGGTCGTTCAGGCCCGATCGAGGGCCGTCCGGCCCTGATCCGGTCGGGCCGAGGGTGGTGGACGATGGAGTGGGTGGCGACTCCTCTCGCGGGGGTCCGGAGCACCGGGTAGCACGGGAAAGGAGCGGGCGATGTCGACGTCCGACGGCGACGCCATCCGCACGATGGCGTGGAGGGTGGAGCAGCCGGGCCCGATCGCGTCGACTCCGCTGAGACGTACGGAGCGGACGGTCGCGGGACCCGGTCCGGGGGAACTGCTCATCGAGGTGGCCGCCTGCGGCGTGTGCCGGACCGATCTCCACCTCGTCGAGGGCGACCTCGAACCTCGCAGCCCCCGGTGCACGCCTGGTCATGAGGTCGTGGGTCGGGTCCTCCACTGCGGTCCGGAGGTGCACGGCTTCTCCCCCGGCGACCGGGTCGGGGTGGCCTGGCTGGCCGGCACCTGCGGCGGGTGCCTGTACTGCCGGGCCGGCCGCGAGAACCTCTGCCCGGAGTCCCGGTACACGGGCTGGGACGTGCACGGCGGGTACGCCGGGTACACGGTGGCCGACGCCCGCTTCGTCTACGGGCTACCGGAGGGGCCGCCCGACGAGGAGCTGGCACCGCTGCTGTGCGCCGGGATCATTGGCTACCGGGCCCTGGAACGGGCCGAGCTGCCGCCGGGCGGCAGGCTGGGGATCTACGGCTTCGGCGCTTCCGCGCATCTGACGGCGCAGCTGGCCCTCGGCCGGGGCGCGACCGTGCACGTCCTGACGCGGGCCGAGGAGGCCCGGCGGCTGGCGTTGGAGCTGGGCGCGGCCTCCGCCGGGGACGCGTACGGCTCGCCGCCGGAGCCGCTCGACGCGGCGATCCTCTTCGCGCCCGTCGGCGACCTGGTGCCGGTGGCGCTGGCGGCGTTGGACCGGGGCGGCACGCTGGCGGTGGCCGGCATCCACCTCTCCGACGTCCCTGTGCTCGACTACCAGCGGCACCTCTTCCAGGAGCGGACCCTTCGCAGCGTGACCGCCAACACCCGTGCGGACGGCCGCGCCTACCTGGCCGAGGCCACGCTCCACCGCCCGGTCGTCCGTGTCCGTCGGTACGCCATGGACCGGGCCGACCAGGCGCTGGCGGACCTGGCGGCCGATCGGGTCACCGGGGTCGCCGTCCTGATGGCGGACTGACCTGTGGACTGACTCTGCGTGAGTTCGCGGCGGAGCGGTCCTCCGTGCGGATCTGTTCGGCTCACGAGCGCCGCTCCGGCGGGGGAAGCGGGACCCGCCACACGAGTCTGGTCCCACTGTCGGGTCCCGGGCCGGCCTGGAAGCACCCGCCGAGACGCCGCGCCCGCTCCGCGAGGTTGGCCAGCCCGCTCCGGGGACCGTCCGGTGGAAGGCCGACTCCGTCGTCGGTGACCGTCAGGTTGAGCTCGCTGTCGGCGGTCAGGTCCACCTGGACCTGGTGGGCGTGCGCGTGGCGGACGGCGTTCGAGAGGGCTTCCTCCAGGACGGCGACCAGCGCATCGGCGACCGGCGGGGGCACCCGGAGGTCCAACAGGCCGTCCATCCTCAGCCCGGGGGCGAAGCCGAGTCCGGCGGCTGCCCGGTCGATTGTCGCGACCACCCTCGCGCGCAGCCCGTGAGCGGCCGATCCGCGGGTTCCGGCGCGTAGTCCGAAGATGCTGGAGCGGATCGTCCGCACCGTCTCGTCGAGGTCGTCGATGGCCCGTAGTACCCGGTCCGAGGCCTCGGGGTGCTCGATGAAGCGGGTGGCACCCTGGAGGGTCATCCCGGTGGCGAACAGGCGCTGGATCGCCAGGTCGTGCAGGTCCCGGGCGATCCGGTCGCGCTCTTCGAGGAGTGCGACCTGTTCGGAGTCGCGGCGGCGCTCGGCCAGCTCCATCGCCACGGCGGCCTGCGCGGCGAAGCCCGCCAGTGGGGTGGACTCCTCCGGTCCGAAGGGTGGTTTGCCCTCCGCCCGGGCCAGCATCAGTACACCGCGCACCCCTCCTTCCGCCGTGCCGATCGGCACGGCGGCGGCCGGTCCGAGTCCGGCCCATCGCGGCGGTCCGGCCGTGATCCTCGGGTCCTTGCGCACGTCGCCGGTGGTGACCAGCCCACCGGTCGTGACGGCTGCACCGACGAAGGACCCTTCCTTCGGCAGGACGAGCCCGCGGTGCACCTCCGAGTCCAGTCCGACGGCGACACTCACTTCGAGGCTCCTGCCGTCGGGGGAGGGCAGGGCCACCACCGTGAGGTCCGCGCCGGCGATGTCGGCGGCGCGCGCGATCAGAAGGTCGAACACCTCCTGTCGGGAGCTGCCCGACAGCAGGCTGTTGGTGACCTCCGCGCTCGCCGCCAGCCAGCGCTCGCCCAGCCTCGCCTGCGTGTACAGCCGGGCGTTGTCGATCGCCACGCCGGCCGCGACCGCCAGGGTCTCGAGGACGGCTTCGTCCTCCTCGTCGAACTGTGCTCCCCCGCGCTTCTCGGTGAGGTAGAGGTTGCCGTAGACCGTGTCGCGGACCCTGATCGGCACGCCCAGGAAGCTGTGCATCGGCGGATGGTGCTCGGGGACGCCGTACGAGGACGGGTGCTCGGAGATCTCCGTCAGCCGGAGCGGCTCGGCACGGCGGATCAGCTCGCCCAGCAGGCCGTGCCCGCTCGGTAGTGCTCCGATGCGCTCGGCCCGTTCGCGGTCGATGCCGACGGGGATGAACCGGGACAGCCGCTGGTCCTCGCCGATGACGCCGAGCGCGCCGTACTCCGCATCAACCAGAGCGACTGCGGCCTCCACGATGTGCTGGAGCACCTGGCTGAGGTCGAGGTCGTGGCCGACGACGAGAACCGCCTCCAGGAGGCTGTGGATCCGATTCGCGGTGCCGTGCGCGGTTTCCAGACGTGACTGGAGCCCCCGCAGGAGATCGTCCAGCCCCGGCTGCGCCGAGTCGGTGGGGCCCCGCTCCGAGGACGAGCCCACCGCATCGCTCCGTTCGCAGGTGTCACGGCTTCACCACCCCGGAACCCAGACTAGGGCCGCTGCCCCGCGCTGTCCCTCCGGCCAGGGCATCAGGCCGAATCGTGGACGTGCGCTGGGCGGAACCGCTCAGTCACCGGCGTGTCCGGCGCGCCGCCCGGATCGGGTGATCAGGCGGGCTGCCGCGAGGCCGACGGGCGCTGCCGCCCCCGCCCGGACCTGCAGGGTGTCCGGGCACCCGCTGCGGACCTCCTTGTCGACCGGAACGGACTCGCCGGTCAGCATCGACTCGTCGACGAGTAGCGCGTCTGCCCGGTCGAGCACCGCGTCCGCCGGGACGATGTCGCCCTCGGCCAGCAGCAGCACGTCGCCCGGCACGATGTCGACGGAGGACACAACACGTTCCGTTCCGGCGCACACGACCCGCACCGTCGGAGCGGTCATGGCCGACAGTGCCGCGACGGCGCGGTCGGCGCGGGTCTCCTGGATCACCCCGACCGTGGTGTTGACCGCGATCACCAGGGCGATGACGACGGCGTCCGGATGGTCCCCGATCGCCAGGGTGAGCGCGACGGCTGCCAGCAGGACCATGATCAGCGGGTCGCGCAGTTGGACGGCCGCTCTCGACCACGACGACGCCCGGCGCGCGGAGCGGATCTCGTTCGGCCCGTACCGTGCCGGCCGCCGGGCGGCCTCGGTGTCCCTCCAGCCCCCCGGGGCCGCAGCTCGGACGGCGGGGCGGTGCCGGGAGGGGACGCGGTCATCCTGGGCTCCGGTGCCGGCCGGAACGGGGTCCCGCGCTCACCGCGGTCCTGCCGTGTCGAGCGTGCCGGCCGGTTCGGAACCGCCCTGATCCAGGCGGAACGGCGGGTAGGTGTCGGTCATCAGGGCGGCGTAGGCGGCGACCCGCAGCACCCAGCGGTCCAGGCCGACGACGAGATCGAAGATCCCGAGCGGGTAGCGGCCGGTCACGGCCAGGGAGACCCCGGCGAACAGGACCAGCAGGCCGACGAGACCCCCGCCGGCCCAGCCTTCCCGGCCCTCCCCGACGAAGAGTGCCAGGAGGGCGTACTGCGGAAGCGCCAGCAGCCACCACTTGACCAGTACCAGTCCTCGGGAAAGTTGCTCGGGGTAGGCGACGTCCAGGTGCGCGGGGTAGTCGGGTGCCTCGGCGAGGGTGAACGGGGGGTACCTGTCGGTGCCCAGCGCTCCGTAGGCGTAGTAGGACACCCGCCAGGACCAGCGCAGCACCCCGAGGTTGAAGTCGAAGATCGGGCGCGGGTAGCGGCCGGTGAGGAGAATCGCGAAGAAGGCGCCCACGCTGAGGACGGCGAAGACGATCCAGAGGAGGAACAGGACGATCCAGTGCGGGATCGCCAGGATCCACTTCACCAGCCACAACCAGCGGGACAGCGGCAGGTCGAGCCGGGCATCGACGCGCACCGGCTGCTCGGTCACCGGCAAGGCCATGGGGATCAGCTCCTTCGGAAGCCGCCGTGGCCGTGGCTTTCACGGCGGTTCTGTGTCTCACGGTGCCCTCGGTGGCCGAGGACCGGCGGTGGGCCCCGCTTCGCCCAGCGGACCGGGACCGGTCAGGTCGTGGAACGGGACGGAGTCCCCCGCCGCCGGGTGGCTCATCCGGTGCACCCCGCTCACGGCCGTCCGAGGCCGGGGTTCTCGGGGTCCAGGACGTCGGATACGGCGAGGCGGGGAGTGGGCGAGCCTTCCGGCCCGTAACCGAGGCGGATCAGCACCTGCGCGAAGCCCGGGCCTTCCCTCGGGTCGCGGGCGACCCAGCGCAGTTCCGGCCACTCCATGGCCTGGTGCAGGAGTGATGCCCGGATCTGGTGCAGGGTCGCGACCAGCAGGACGTGCTCCAGCGCGATGCCGGCGCGGAGCCAGTCCGCGGGCGTGTCGCCCCGGGTGGCGAGGACGGCGATGCACGGCTCAGCCTCGAACGCGGCCGGTGGCAGTGGCTCGACGGGGTGGATGGCGGAGAAGTCCCGCATCGGCATCCGGCCTGCGCTGTCCTGTGGACCGAGCGCGCTGCGGGGAATCCCGTAGGCGGGCGCATCGGGCCCCTGGATCCAGCTGCGGCTCTCAGCACCGCGCATGGGGTCCGTGGTGTTGCGGCGCTCGGCCTCCGCGGTCAGTTCCAGCAGCCGGGTTCGCTCCTCACCGGCCGGGAAGCGCAGCTGGGCCTCCTCCGCCGACGCGGTCTCGGCAAGCCGGTCGAGCACTGCGGCAGGGATCGGCGGCCCGGTGAACGGGGTCCGGACGGTGTGCCGCCGCCAGATCGCGTCGTAGAGCTCGGTGGTACTGGCGAGCTGGACGCGGGAGAGCTCGTCCAGTTCGATCGCGGCCAGCAGGTCGGGTTCGGCGGAATCGGGCAGCAGACGGAGCAGCGGCGCCCAGCCCATCCGGCGGGCGGCGATGCGGAGGTTGAGAATCGCGGCTCCCACGGAGATGTGCAGCGCGCGCCGGTCCGGGTCGGTGACCGGCAGCGAGCGTTCCTGGAGCGCGCGTACCTGGAGGGTCGAGGTGTCCGGGTCCAGCCGGAAGCGCCAGGGCTGGGTGTTGTGGATGGACGGCGCGGCGACCGCGGCGGAGATCAGTTTCTCCAACGCGGCTGCGTCGAGGGCCAAGGTGTCCATGGGATGCTCCCTGGTTCGGCGGGTTCAGCCGGATACCGGCCCGGCGGAGCCGGATCTCAGGGTGTCCAGGCGGTGGCGGTACTCGTCGGTGTCGATCTCGCCCCGGGCGAAGCGTTCGGCGAGCAGCCGTTCCGGCGACGGCGGCGGGGCCGCCTGGGTGTCGGGCGGGCCTTGCCGGGGCAGGTGGCCGAGGTAACGGGTCAGGGCGATTGTGACGACGATCAGCAGTCCCAGGAGCAGCAGGATGCTGATGATCATGAAGCCGAAGCCCCAGCCACCCATCTCATGGTCGTTCCAGTACCTCATCGCGGGCTCCCGGTCGTGCCGACGAGGCTGTTGCCTCACTCCCCACGGTGCGCCCCGTCGAGGGAGTCCGGCTTGGGCCGACCGGCCCGGACTTCCGGACCGGTCGGGCTCACCGCGGCCGGGGCGGGTGCTGCTCGGTGTCGGCGTGCGCGGCGATCACGGCCGCCTGGAGCCGTCGTTCGACACCGAGTTTGGCGAGCAGCCGCGACACGTGGTTCTTCACCGTCTTCTCGGCGAGGTAGAGCTCCTGGCCGATCTCCCGGTTGGTCCTCCCCTCCCCCACCAGCGCGAGGATCTCCCGCTCCCGCGGGGTCAACTGGGACAGCGCGGCCTCGGCGTCGGACTCGTCGTGGTGGCGCAGGCTCTCCATCAGTTTCCGGGTGGTGGCCGGGTCCAGCATCGACTGCCCCGATGCCACCGTGCGCACTGCGCTGACCAGGTCGGCGCCCTTGACCTGCTTCAGGACGTATCCGGCGGCGCCGGCCATGATCGCGTCGAGCAGGGCCTCGTCGTCGTCGAACGAGGTCAGCATCAGGCACACCAGCCCGGGCATCCGATCGCGCAGCTCGCGGCAGACGGTCACGCCGTTGCCGTCCGGCAGCCGTACGTCCAGCACCGCGACCTGGGGCCGCAGGGCGGGCACCCTGGCCAGTGCCTGCGCGCAAGTGCCGCCCTCACCGACGACCTCGATGTCGGGTTCGGCCTCCAGCAGGTCCCGCACTCCGCGCCGCACCACCTCGTGGTCGTCGAGCAGGAACACGCGCAGGGGCTGCCGGGACTCGCCGGCCTCGGTCTCGTCCATCGATCGTCTCCTGAACCGGACGGCGGACACCTGCCTCGATTGTCCCCGGGGCGCGGCCAGGCCGCAGAGGACGCCGGGGACGTACGGACCCGGGTGGTCAACAGGGTGGCCCGGTGGGCCCCGGCGAACGACGCGGTCGGTGCAGGCCGAGGGGACGGCCGGCCGGTGGTAGGGAGGGTCCCGCGCGGCGGTGGGTGTTGCGTCGACCGGATGCCGAAGGTGAGGGCCGTTCGTTCTTCCCGGCTCTGGTCACCACCGCGCTGACCTGCATCCTGGGCGATGCTCGGAGTGTGAACGGACACCGGACCGCGGTCGGACGGGTCATCCTCGGGTCGGCGGTCGCCATCGCCGTCCACGGCCTCCTCCTCCGGCCTCACCTGCTGACCTGGGGAGCGACCCGCGGCGAGGCCGAACGCGCGTACCCGGGGGACGAGCTGGTCCCGGATGCGAACAGCATGTCGACGATGGCCTCAACCCTTCCCGGGCCACCGGCGAAGGTGTGGCCGTGGCTGGCGCAGATGGGCCACGACCGCGCGGGCTGGTACAGCTGGGACTGGCTGGACAACGGCGGACGGCCCAGTGCGGACCGCCTCGTCCCGTGGTGGCAGCACCCGGCCGTGGGGCAGCGGCTGAACTCGACGTCCGGCGGCCGCAGCTGGTTCACGGTTGCGGAGCTCGTACCGGAACGGACTCTGGTGCTGCGTGCCGACCTGCGGCTGCCCTCCGGCCGCCCGTTCGATCCGGCCGAGGGGCCGGCACCCCGGGCGTTCGTCTCGTCGATCTGGAGCTTCCACCTCGAACCGGCCGACGCTGGCACCCGTCTGGTCGTCCGTACCCGCGGGCGAAGCCGTCCGCGCCTGCTCACCGGCCCCTTGGACCTGCTGTTCTGGGAGCCCGCCCATCTCGTCATGCAGACCAGACAGTTCCATAACCTTCGCGCACGCGTCCGCCCGGCGCGGTGACCTCGGCATGCGGTACGTGCCGCGCCGGCGCGCCGACCGCGGCGAGGGCTGATCACGCCGGGCGCCGGGGAGGTCACGCAGGGGCGACGGCCCTGACATCGACGTCCACGACGCCGGGGACGGCCCGGACCAGAGACTCCAGGACGGCGGGGGTCGAGGTGTCGGGCAGGGTGCCGGCCAAGGTGATCCTGCCCTCCTCCGCCCGGACCTCGACTGCCGCGGCTTGCGTGGGGTGGAGCGCTGCGAGGAGTTCGAGTCTCACCTGGCCGGCGAGATCCTCGTCGGTCCGAAGGTGGATCTTGAGCAGGTCACCCCGGCTGACGATGCCGACCAGGAAGCCTTCCTCGTCGACCACGGGAAGACGTTTCAGGTGGCCGCGGGCCATGGCCCGGGCGGCTTCCGCCGTCGGGCTCTGCGCATGCACGGTGACGGCCGGCTCCGACATCACCTGGTTGGCGGTGAACGCCTCGGCTCGTTCGGGCTCGCGGTCCTGGGTCGTCAGCAGGTCGGCCTCGGAGACGACTCCGACCACGCGGCCGTCGCCGGCGAGGACGGGCACCGCGCTGACCTTCCACTGCCGGAGCGCGTCCAGGATCTCTCGGAACGTCGCACCGCGGCCGACGGCGACGACGGCGTGCGTCATCACCTCACCGACGCTGTTCCACTGGGGTGTCATGGTGTGCTCCCGAGGGGATCGGGGTGTGCTGCGGGGCCGGGGCCGGCGCTGCCTTCCCGGAGAGCACTGAAGGACAGCGGTCCCAGCAGGTCGGAGAGGCGTTGCAGGACGTCCAGGAAGAGGTCGTCGACGGCCAGGAGCCCGACGAGCCGGGCCCCGTCCAGCACGGGCAGTCGCCGCACCCCGGTCCGGCGGAGAACCCGGTAGGCGGTCTCCAGGTCGTCGGTCACGTCCACCGTGACGGCGGGAGCCGACATGAACTCGAACACCGGAGTCTCCGGGTCGGCGCCCGGGGCCAGCGCCCGGACCACCAGGTCACGGTCGGTGAGGACGCCGTGCAGGGTGGCGTCCTCGGCGACGAGCACGCAGCCGACCGCTTCCTCGTCCATGCGGCGGGCTGCCTGCCGCACGGTGGCGGTCGGCAGCACGGCGATCGGCGGGGTGATCATCAGGTCGGCGACTCGCATCGCTCCTGCTCCAGGGTGATCGCGGGCGTTCGGCACCTCGCACGGGTGCCGGTGGTCGTGAGGACCGTGCAGTGCCTCGGCACGCCCGTGCGGCTGGTTGTGTCTTCAGGAGAACGTCCGGTGCCAGGTTGAGGCCAGGGCAGGCCGGTACCGGGCAGGTGGGCCGGTCGGCCCTGGCGGGTGGGCCCCCGCCGGTGATGTCCTGGGGCCACGGGCGACGCGCCGTGTCATGGCCCCGAGGTCTCGACGATGCCGTCACGGCCCGGAGTCGGGTCGCGTTCCGGGCCGGCCGTCCGCCTCGTTCCGAACCCTGGGAGCAGCGATGCGCCGTGTGATCCGGTTCGCCGACCTCCGGCGTGAGGACGTCGGCGTGGTCGGGGGAAAGAACTCCTCGCTGGGCGAGTTGATCGGACATTTGGCGCCGGCGGGCGTCCGGGTGCCGGACGGGTTCGCCACCACCGCCGACGCCTACCGGGAGTTCCTGGACACCGGCGGCCTCGGCGGACGGATCCGTGCACACCTCGAGCGGTTGCACGCGGGCGCGGATCTCCCCGAGGTCGGCGCTGCGGTACGCGCTGCCGTGCTGGCCACCGACCTGCCTGCCGAGTTGGAGCGGGAGCTGAGCGCCTGCTATGAGCAACTGGCGCGCGGGGTGGGACGGACCGAGCCCGATGTGGCGGTGCGCAGCAGCGCGACTGCGGAGGACCTTCCCGAGGCGAGCTTCGCCGGGCAGCAGGAGACGTTCCTGAACGTCCGGGGCCGTGACGCTCTTCTGGGCGCCTGTCGGCGCTGCTTCGCCTCGCTGTTCACCGACCGGGCGATCGATTACCGGGAGCGCCTCGGTTTCGACCACCTGTCGGTCGCGTTGTCGGTGGGGGTCCAGCTGATGGTCCGATCGGATCTTGGCGGGGCCGGGGTGATGTTCACGCTGGATCCCGAGACCGGCTTTCCGGACGTGGTGGTGGTGAGTGCGGCCTGGGGGCTCGGTGAGACGGTGGTCAGCGGGCAGGTCGAGCCTGACGAGTACACGGTGTTCAAGCCGCTGCTCGGTGACGACGCGCTGAACCCGGTCGTCCAGGCCGCACTCGGCGCCAAGCGCAGCAAGGCGGTGTACGCCGACGAGGGTCTGACTCGCACCGTGGAGACGTCTCCCGAGGAGCGGGCCGGCCGGGTGCTCGATGATGCCGAGGTCCGTAGGCTGGCCGAGTGGGCGGTCGCGGTGGAACGGCACTACGGGTGCAGGATGGACCTGGAGTGGGCCAAGGACGGCCGGACCGGACAGCTGTTCATCGTGAAGGCCAGGCCGGAGACCGTCCAGTCGCGGCAGCACGGGGCCGTCTTTCACCGCTACCGGCTGACCGGCGGCGGTGAGCAGCTGATCGACGGGATCGCCGTCGGTGAGGCTGTGGGCGTGGGTCCGGTGTGCAGCCTGGACAGTCCGGCGGACCTCGATCGGTTCCCTACCGGCTCGGTCCTGGTCACGGCGATCACCGACCCGGACTGGGAGCCGCTGATGAAGCGGGCGGCCGCCATCGTGACCGATCACGGCGGCCGCACCTCGCACGCGGCAATCGTCAGCCGGGAACTCGGCGTGCCCGCGCTGGTGGGCACGGGCCGGGCCACCACCGTCCTGGCGGACCGTCAGGAGGTCACCGTCTCGTGTGCCGAGGGCGCCGAAGGACATGTCTACGCCGGGCGGGTCGACTACGAGGAGTCGGAGATCGATCTGGGCTCGCTGCCGGGGACCCGGACGAAGGTGATGCTGAACCTGGCCGACCCCGCCGCCGCGTTCCGGTGGTGGCGCCTGCCGGCCGACGGCGTCGGACTGGCCCGGATGGAGTTCATGGTCGCGCACCAGGTGCGGGTACACCCGATGGCCCTGGTGCACCCCGACCGCCTCTCCCCCGAGGACCGCCGCCTCGTCGACGAGATCAGCAGCGGGTACAGCGACCGTACGGAGTACTTCGTCGACCGGCTGGCGCAGGGCGTCGCCCGGATCGCCGCCGCCCGCTGGCCGGAGCCGGTGGTGGTGCGGACCAGCGACTTCAAGTCCAACGAGTACGCCCGTCTGATCGGCGGCGGGCCGTTCGAGCCGGTCGAGGCCAACCCGATGATCGGGTGGCGGCGGGCGAGCCGCTACTACGACGAGCGCTACCGGGAGGGATTCGCCCTGGAATGCCGGGCGCTGCGCAAGGTTCGGGACGCGATGGGACTCACCAACGTTGTGGTGATGATCCCGTTCTGCCGGACGCCGCAGGAGGCCGACGACGTGCTCGCCGTGATGGCCGATGACGGGTTGGCCCGTGGCCGGAACGGGCTACGGGTCCACGTGATGGCGGAGATCCCGGCCAACATCATGCTGGCCGAGCAGTTCGCGGAGCGCTTCGACGGCTTCTCGATCGGCAGCAACGACCTCACTCAGCTCACCCTGGGGATCGACCGCGACTCGGAGCTGTTGGCGCATCTGTTCGACGAACGCAATCCGGCCGTCACCCGCAGCATCCAGAGCCTGATCGCCACCGCCCACGCGGCCGGCCGAACCGTCGGCCTGTGCGGTCAACGCCCGAGCAATGACCCGGACTTCACAGGCTTCCTGGTCGACGCCGGTATCGACTCCGTCTCGGTGACCCCGGACAGCTTCGCCGCCGTCAAGCAGCACGTCGCGGCGGCCGAGGACCATGCCCGGTGACCGGCCCCGGCGCGCCTGGTACAGGTGCTCTCCGGCGCCGGTCGCCCGTCCGGGGTCACGGTCGTCGCCCGTCGCGAAGGCAGGAGTGGGGTCGGGGCCTGCGGCGGTTCGATCCCGTCGTGCCCGGCCCCCGGGTCGGACCGGTCGCCGGCCCGACCCGGATGGCCGTCCGTGGTCACCTTCCCGCGCGGTAGGCGTGGGGGTGCTCCACCGGGACGTCGGTGTCGTCCTCGGTCCAGTCGAGCGTCTGGTGGACGGCGACCACGCCGTCGACCGCCCGGCACAACTGCTCGGCGATCGGGATCAGGCTCCGGCGCGGCACCCGCCCGCTGAGCGTCACCACCCCGTCCTGCA
Organism: Kitasatospora sp. MBT63; assembly: GCF_000710465.2. Taxonomy (GTDB): domain Bacteria; phylum Actinomycetota; class Actinomycetes; order Streptomycetales; family Streptomycetaceae; genus Kitasatospora. Next base: position 32,882 of record NZ_JAIZ01000627.1, read on the forward strand.
CCGTCACCTGGACCTCGCCGGGGGCCAGCCAGAGGGTCTGGCCGAACACGTCGTGACCGATCTCTTCCCGGATGGCGGCGTCATGGCGCAGGAAGATCTGGAGCAGGTCGCGCCGGCTGACGATGCCGACCAGCCGGCCCACCTCGTCGACCACCGGCAGCCGCTTCACCTTGTGCCGGTCCATCGCTCGCGCCGCCTCCGGGATCGTCCAGCCCGGACGGGCGGTCACGGCCGGGCTGGTCATCAGCCCGCCCGCGGTCTCCGCCTCCGCCCGGGCACGGTCGTGCGCGTCCAGCCAGCGGCCGGGGGCAGCTCCCTCGGGGTCCGGCAGGACGGCCTCCTTTCGGATCAGGTCGGCCTCCGAGACCATGCCGATCGGCCGCCGATGCTCGTCGACGACCGGAATGGCGGTGATGTCGTTGCGGTGGAAGAGCGCCGCGATCTCCTTGAACGGCGTGTCGGGCCCGGCGGTGACGACCTCCTGGGTCATCACGTCCTGGACGCTGCGGTGCTGCATGGTCCTCACCCCTTCGCAGGTCGTGCCGTACCCCCACTGTCCGCTTCCGCTGGACGGCCGGCACAGGGCCGTTCGGTCCAGCAACCCTGCCCGGAGCGGCCCAGGACAGCGGGCAGGTGCAGCGTCACCGCCCCGGTCTGCTGACATTCCTCGGCGGGGTCGGCACCGTAACGGGCAGCAAGTTCCTGGTGGAGACCGACCACGCCCGGATCATGGTGGACTGCGGCCTGTTCCAGGGCCTGGCCGAGCGTCGCCGCCGCAACTGGCGCCCGGGCCGCTCGACCCGGCGGACGTCCAGGCGGTGGTCCTCACCCACGCTCACCTGGACCACTGCGGCTACCTTCCGCGCCTGGTCCGCGGTGGCTTCCGCGGTCCGGTGCTCACCACCTCGAACACAGCCCCGCCTGGCGGACTCGTCCTCCGCGACAGCGAACACCTGCTCCGCGAGGACGCCGACCACGCCAACCAGCACGGCTGATCGAAGCACCGGCCGGCCGAGCCGCTGTACGACGAGGACGACGTCGAGCGCACTGTTGAGATGTTCGACCCCGTCCCGTTGGACGCCGCCGTGGAAGTCACCGGGGGCACAGTGCTGCGGCTGCACCGTGCCGGGCACATCCTCGGCTCCGCCTGGGCCCACCTGACCTTGGAGGACGGGCGTAGCCTGGCCGCCAGCGGGGATCTCGGCCGGCCCGTCCATCCCCTGCTGCGCCCGCCGGAGCCGTTCGGCGGTGCCGACGTGCTGCTGATGGAGTCCACCTACGGCAACCGCCACCACGAGGAGACCGCAGCCCGCGACTCGCGGCCCTGCAGATCTATCGCGACGCCTTCGCCACCCGGTCCCCCGAACTGCGCCCCCGATGTGTCGGACGAGGGTGACGCCGCCGAAGTGATCGACTGGCTGCGGGACGCCCCGCCGCCGAGCGCCACCTACCTGGTGCACGGCGAACCGGAGGGCTCCCAGGCACTGCGCGACCGGATCGACCACGAACTCGGCTGGACCGCGGTGGTCCCCCGCCCCGGTGAGCACGTGCTCGTTCGCTGAACGAACGTGTGGCCGGGCCGCTCAGGTGGTGTCGGCCGCGACGTCGTCGACGTCCCATCCGAGATGGTCGGTGAGACCGGCCAGGCCGTCGATGGCGGCGACCCGCAGGCACAGGGCAGCGGCGTCGGCGCGCGAACGGGTGCGCCCCGCGAGGACGACATGGCCGCGCTCGCACCGGACCCGCAGTGAGCCGGGCACCACCCCGGATCCGGGGGTGAGGGCCAGCGCGAGTGTCTCGATGCGCATCGCCTCGTCATCCGTTCGCAGCGAGTCCAGCAGGTCGTGCGGTGCGAGCATCCCGATCAGCCGCCCGTCGCCGTCCACGACCGGGAGGTGGTGCACGCGCGCCCGGCGGGCGAGACGGACCGCTTCGCCGACGGTCCGGTCCTGCTTCACGGTGACGGCCGGTGAGGTCATCAGGTCGCCTGCGGTGATCTCGGCCCGGTGGCCGCGCCCGGTCTCCTCGCCCGCGTAGGCGGCGAGCAGGTCCGAGACCGAGACCACGCCGATCGGCGCTCCTTCGGGCGAGAGCACGGGCAGCACACCGCGCCGGGACGCGGTGATCGCGGTGACCATGGTGGCGAAGTCGGAGGCCGGGACGACGGCGATGGTGGGGCGTGTCATCCAGTCGCGGACCGGGGCGCTGCCGACGGCCCGTGCGGTGCCGAGGTTGGTGAGGGACTGTCCCGACCTGCCGTCGAGCATGCTGTGGTTCATCTTTCCTCCGGGGCGGCGTTGCCCGGCGGTCGGCGCAGCCGGCGCAGGTAGGGGTCGAAGGCGGGCAGGGGCTCCAGGCGGATTCGGGCGTCGACGCAGACGAGTCCGTCCGGCCCGGCGATCAGGGGGTTGAGGTCGGCCTCGGCGAGCTGCGGGAGGTCGGTGGCCAGCCGGGACAGTGCGGCGAGCACCCGCTGCACGGCAGCCAGGTCGACCGGTGGCGTGCCCGGGCGGCCCAGGAGCAGCGGGGCGCTGCGCAGTTCGGTGACCATCGTGGTGAGGTCGCGTTCGGTCAGTGGCGCGAGCCGGGTGGAGCGGTCGTCGAGGACGTCGGTGGCGGTGCCCCCCAGGCCGAGGACGACCAAGGGGCCGAAGACCTGGTCCTTCGTGATGCCGGCGAGCAGTTCGAGGCCTGGCCCGGCCATCGGCTGCACGACGACGCCGGCCATCCGGTCGCCGAAGCTCGCGGCGAACTCGCGGTAGACCGTGCGGACTTCGCTGTCCGGTCCCAGGTCGGTGCGGACCGCTCCGGCCGCGCTCTTGTGGACCTGCTCCGGCCAGTAGGCCTTGAGCGCGACCTTCCCGTCGTGGCCGGCCGGACGCAGGGACTGCGCGGCGACGACGGCGGCGTGTTCGTCCCCGGCCCACACGGAGGTCGTCAGCGGGAGCCCGTAGTGCTCGAGGAGCCGGGCGGTTGCGGCGGGGTCGAGCCAGCCGCCTTCGGGCCGGGACGCGAGGAACTGGTCGGCGAGCCGCCGGGCCGCCTCGGGGTCGGTCCCGGTGGCCTCGGCCAGGGGTCCGGTCGGTTCGGCCAGCCACCGCGCGCGGTCCCGGGCGTGGGCGAAGGCCCGGGCGGCGGCAGCGGCGTCGGCGTAGACGGGGAGCTGCCCGCCGTCCGCGCAGGTGAGGTACCGGATCGGCACCTCCTGGCTGACCCGGACGGCGGCCATCGGGATCTTCCTCCGGGCGGGTGCGTCCAGCAGCGCGCGGACCGGGTCCTGGTCGGCGTTCACGGCCAGGGCGGTCGGGACCAGACAGATCAGCAGGGCGTCAACGGCCCGGCTGCGCACCAGGACGTCCACGCACCGACGTAGTTCGGCGGGGTCGGCGGCCGCGGTGGTGTCCACCGGGTTGGTGGCGCTCGCGCCGGCGGGGAGCAGGCCGAGTAGCTCGCCCGCGAGGTCGGCGGGCAGCGTCGGCAGGCTCAGTCCCGCCTCGGCGCAGGCGTCGGCGGCCAGGATGCCGATGCCGCCGGCGTTGGAGACCACGGCGACGGTGCCGCGGGTTCCGGGCAGCGGCTGGCTGTGCAGGAGGGCGGCGGTCTCGACCAGTTCGGCGATGCTGCGGGCGGCGGTGATGCCGGCCTGGCGGAAGAGGGTCTCCCGGGTGACGGTCGGGGTTGCGGCGGCGGCCGTGTGCGAGGCGGCGCCGCGGCGCCCGGCGGTGGAGCGTCCGGCGTCCACGGTGAGCACGGGGAGCGTGCGGGTGACCCGCCGGGCCGTGCGGGCGAAGGCGCGGGGGTTGCCGAAGGATTCGAGGTGGAGCAGGGCGAGGTCGGTCGTTCCGTCGCTCTCCCACCACTGGAGCAGGTCGTTGCCGCTGACGTCGTACTTGTCCCCGAGCGAGACGAAGCTGGAGACGCCGATACCGAGCCAGGCGAGCCGCTCCACCAGGGCGATGCCGACGCCGCCGGACTGCGCGGCCACCCCGGCGGTGCCCGGCAGCGGGAACACGCCGCCGAACTCGGCGTCCAGGCGGACCTGCGGGTCGGTCTGCGCGATGCCGAGGCTGTTCGGACCGACCAGGCGCATGCTGTGGTTCCGGCAGGCCCGCATCAGCTGCCGGGCAGTGGCGGCGTCCAGGCCGGAGGTGAGGACCACCAGGGCACGGACACCGGCCAGGCCGCATTCCTGCGCCACGCCCGCCACCGCGGCGGGCGGGACGGCCAGCACGGCGAGGTCGGGCACTTCCGGGAGGGCCGCGACCGACGGATGGGCCGGCTCGCCGGCGACCGTCTCGGCATGCGGGTTGACGGCCCACAGCGGGCCGGTGAAGCCGCCCTGGCGGATCTTGCGCAGGACCGCGTGGCCGACCGACCCGGGCCGCCGGGAGGCGCCGATCACCGCGGCGGAGCGGGGCCGTAGCAGCGCGGTGAGGCTGGCCACGTCGGCGGCGCGCCCGCGCTCGTCCACGGCGGCGCGGTAGTGCTCGTCGGCCTCGTCGAGCGGCACCCGGACCCGGACCTCGCCCTGCTCGAGGTGGCGGTGGACGGGCAGCCCGAGGTCGGAGAAGACCTGGTGGACGGCCCTGTTGCCGGCGAGGGTGTCGGCCTCGATGGTGTGGATGCCGCGCTCGCGGGCCGCGTGGACCAGGTGCTCGATCAGCAGGGTCCCCACGCCTCGGTGCTGCCAGGCGTCGGCCACGGACAGGGCCAGCTCCGCAGTGTCCTCGTGACCGGCCTCGGCCTCGTAGTCGGCCTCTCCGACCAGTTCGTCCCCGGCCCAGGCTCCCAGCGCCAGGAAGCCGGGCCGGGGCGGTCCGCACAGCCGGTCGGCGGCGAGCCGCGGTGCCAGGCGGCTGACGCCGAGGAAGCGCATCCGGCGGCTCGCCTCGGACATCCGCACAGCGTGCAGGTCGAGCGCGGCGGCCCGGTCCTCCGGTCCGAGCGGCCGGATGATCGCGGTGGTGCCGTCGGCCAGCAGGGCCTCGGCAGCGGACGGCAAGCGCTCGACGGTGGACATCTTTCGGCTCCCTCGCTCCGGCCACGGCAGGCGCCCGGTGGCGGGTCGGTTCCAGCGTCCGCCTGCACCGGGGCACCACGCCAGGGCCGGTCGGCCCGCCGATGGGCCCGGGTGCCTGTGGTGGACCCCCTTGCGATGTCTTCGGGTCCGAACGGCCCTGGTCCCGGGTGCCCGGCCGAGTCAACGATGGGAGGGCGGAGGAGGGCGACTGTCGGCCGGACACGGGGGCCGTGGCAGGAGAGGGACGATGTTCATGAGTACAACGGATCGCGGTCGTGCCCAGGGACGCCCCGCGCACCCCGGCGATGTCGGCCGCCGCATCGCCCACCGCCGTGAGCAGCTGGGCCTCACCCGTGAGCAGGTGGCGGCAGGCTCCGGGATGGCTGCCAACTACCTCGAGTACCTGGAGTCGCGGCCCGCCGCCGTCGACCTGGAGACCGTCACCGCCCTTGCGGGAACGCTCGGCACCTCGGTCTGGTACCTGCTCGGCGGTGGACTCGACCTGCCACCCGGACAGGCGTCGCCGGCCGTCCGCCCGGCGGTGGAGGAACTGCAGCCCTGGGAGTGCTGGGCGAAGTTGGAGCCGGGAGGCGTCGGCCGGGTCGCCCTGGCGACGCCCGAAGGTCCGGAGATCCTGCCGGTCAACTACCGCATCCTGGACGGCACGGTGCTCTACCGCACGACGGCGCGGAGCACTGCCGCAGCCGCGGTGGGCGAGCGCGTCGCCTTCGAGGTCGACCGGCTCGACGAGGCCCTCGGCACCGGCTGGAGCGTTCTCGTCACCGGCCCGGCGCACCAGGTCACCGAGGCGGACGCCGTGGAGTGGTTCGGGAGACACGCCGACCCCCGGCCCTGGGTCGGCGGTGAGCGCGACACCTGGGTGCGGATCCGCCCACACAAGGTCACCGGACGCATCATCCGCACCGTCGAGACGATGCCCTCCGACGACACGCCGTGAGCGACAGCCGCGCCCGCCCCCAGGTCCCGGCGCCTTCCCACCCCTGGAGGCTCGCCTACGAGGGCTTCGACCCGGCCGAGGAGGGCATCCGCGAGGTGCTCTGCGCGGTCGGCAACGGCTACCTCGTCAGCCGCGCGGCCGCACCCGAGTCCCGCGCCGACGGTATCCACTACCCCGGCACGTACCTGGCCGGCTGTTACGACCGCGCGGTCTCCGTCGTCGACGGCCGCACCGTCGAGAACGAAGACCTGATCAACTGCCCGAACTGGCTGCCCTTCACCTTCCGCCCGGAGGAAGGCACCTGGTTCACCGGTCCCGCCGCGACCGAGCAGCTGGAACTGGACCTGCGCCGCGGCGTACTGACCCGGCACGCCCTGGTCGTCGACGACCAGGGCCGCCGGACCCGGCTGACCCAGCGCCGGATCGCCAGCCAGGCCCAGCCGCACCTGCTCGCCCTGGAGACGGAGCTGGTCCCCGAGAACTGGTCCGGCCGGCTGGAGATCCGCTCGGCGCTCGACGGGAACGTGTCCAACACCGGCGTCGCCCGCTACCGGGGCCTGACCGGCCGTCACCTCGTGCCGGACGGGCAGGGGGCGGACGCCGACGGCACGCTGTGGCTCCAGGTGGCCGCCGCCGGGTCGCCGCTGCGCATCACACTCGCCGCCCGCACCCTCGCGCACCGCGGCGGCGCTCCCCTCGCCACAATCCGAACCGACGAGGTTCGGGAGGGCCTGGCCGCCCAGGTCTTCGTCCTGGCGGCGGAGCAGGGATCGCCGGTGACCGTGGAGAAGACGGTGGCGGTGTTCACCTCCCGTGACCCGGCGATCGGCGCTCCCCTGCGCGCCGCCCGGACGCTGGTGGAGCAGGCACCCGATTTCGCCCGGCTGGTCCGCGACCACGCCCTGCGGTGGACGGAGCTGTGGAGCCGTTGCCGGATCGACGCGGACTTCGACGGCATCGGCACCGTGCGGCTGCACCTGTTCCACCTGCTGCAGACCTACTCCGAGCACTCGGTCGACCTGGATGTCGGCATCCCGGCCCGGGGTCTGCACGGCGAGGCCTACCGCGGCCACGTCTTCTGGGACGAGCTGTTCGTCCTCCAGTTGCTCAACCTGCGCTTCCCGGAGCTGGCCCGGGCCGTGCTGCGCTACCGCCACCGCCGGCTCGACGCCGCCCGGCAGGCCGCCCGGGCGGTCGGCCTGAGCGGCGCGATGTACCCCTGGCAGAGCGCCTCCGACGGCCGGGAGGAATCCCAGCAGCTCCACCGGAACCCGCTGTCCGGCCGCTGGCTGCCCGACCACAGCCACCTCCAGCACCATGTCGGCTCCGCCGTCGCGTACAACGTCTGGCAGCACTACCAGGCCACCGGCGACGTGGACTTCCTCGCCACCACCGGCGCCGAGATGGTCCTGGAGGTCGCCCGTTTCTGGTCCTCGGCGGCGGTGTACGACCCTCGACGCGGGCGTTACTCGATCCGCGGCGTCGTCGGGCCGGACGAGTACCACGACGCCTACCCCTGGTCCGACCGGCCGGGGCTGGACGACAACGCGTACACCAACGTGCTGGCCTCCTGGGTACTCGCCCGCGCGCTCGACACCATCGACGTGCTGCCCGGCTACCGGCGCGACGAACTGCTGGAGCGGCTCGCGCTCGACCGGGGTGAGCTCGACCGCTGGCAGGAGGTGAGCCGCCGACTGCACATTCCGTTCCACGACGGCGTGCTGAGCCAGTTCGACGGCTACGAACGCCTGGCCGAACTCGACTGGTCCGCCTACCGGCGGCGCTACCCCGACCTGCGCCGGCTCGACCGGATCCTGGAGGCCGAGGGCGACACGGCCAACCGTTACAAGGCGTCCAAACAGGCGGACGTCCTCATGTTGTTCTACCTGTTCTCCGCGCGCGAGGTCCGCGACCTCCTGCGGCGGCTCGGCCATCGGGCCGGCCCCGAGCTGCTGCGCCGCACGACCGGCTACTACCTGCGGCGCACCGTCCACGGCTCGACGCTCAGCGCGGTGGTGCACGCCTGGGTCCTGACCCGCAGCGACCGCCGGGCCTCGTGGCGGTTCTTCCGCGACGCTCTCGCCGGCGACCTGGTCGACGTGCAGGGCGGGACCACCGCCGAGGGCATCCACCTCGGTGCCATGGCGGGCACCGTGGATCTGCTGCAGCGCTGCTACACCGGCCTGGAAATCCGCCGGGACACGCTCTGGCTGGCCCCCCGCCTGCCGTCGGCGATCGGCCGGGTGGAACTTGACCTCCGGTACCGCGGCCACTGGGGCGTCACCCTCTGCGTAGACCGGCGCACCGCCACCGTCAGCCTTCGCGAGAGTCCCCAGGCCCCCATCAGGGTCGGCTTCCGGGGCTCTCCGACGACCGTCCGGCCGGGCGAGAGCCAGCGGTTCTCACTCTGAAACCGCGCGTTCGGCCCGGCCGGAAGCCTCTGCCGCCGAGGACACCCGATGGCAGTGCGACGAACGGCTCCTCGCCGGCGGCGGGAACGAACGCGTTCCGGTCCGCCCCGGCGTCACGCCGGCTGCTGGGAGCGCAGCTCGTTCCCGATCTCGCGGGCCCAGCTCCGGATCTGCTCCGGGTTCCGGAAGTCGCCGCCCTTGCCGTGCTTGACCAGACCGCGGGCGATCCACCCGGGGGTCTCGGAGGTCAGACTGCCGCCGAAGGTGACGTGGCCGCGGGCGTGCAGGTGCTCCACGGCCTTCGCCGCGCCCGGCACCGGCGGGATCTCCTGTTGCTCGGCGGAGCTGTCCACCGGGCCGCTGCTGAACAGCCAGACCGGACGGTGGGCCAGTGCCTCTGCGTTGCGGTCGGCGCAGCTCAGGGCGGAGCGCTGCCAGTGGCCGGCGTAGAGCGCACTGCCCAGGATGACGGCGTCGAAGCCAGTCACATCCCGGACGTCCGAGGCGGGGACGACGTCGGCGTCGAACCCGTCCTCCTCCAGGGCGCGACCGATCTCCTCGGCGATGCCTGCGGTGGCGCCGTGCTTGCTGCCGTAAGCCACGAGGATCTTCTGCTGCTTCATGGGACTCCTCCCTGGGTGGCGGTCGTGGCTTCCGGCCGGCCGACAGCTCCAGCGTGGACTGCGCACGGCACGCGGGCCAGGGCCGCATGCCCTTCTCCCGCGGGCCGGTCGGCCCTGCTGCCACTGGTCGGCGGGATGCTGTCGGGCCCCGCGATCGTGTTCGCGTCGCTCACCCCGGGGCGTCGATGCGCACGGCTCCGACGCCCCGGTGCTGGGCGTTGCCGCGATCGGAGCGCGATCAGCCGGGCCGGCGGACGATCACCACGGGGCAGGAGGCGTGCATCGCACACCGCGTGCTCACCGAGCCGAGCAGGGCGCGGGCGAAGGTCCCGTGGCCGCGGCTGCCGACGACCAGCAGTTCGGCACCGGTGGCCGCGTCCAGCAGGACGTCTGCCGGGTTGCCCTGGACCAGGTGTTCGCGCACCTCGACCGGCCGATCGTCCCCCAGCACCTCGTGGATCTCCTGGTCGAACCGCCGGCGTGCCGTCTCCGCCTCGAGCGTGGGGTCGACCACGGTGGGACCGGCGAAGAGGGGAACGCCCTCCCACGCTCCCACCACGTCCACGGTCGCGCCCATCAGGGCTGCCTGCCGGACCGCCCAGCGCAGCGCTGCCTGTGACGAGGGCGAGCCGTCGATGCCCACCACGACACGGGCGCTCGAATCCTTCCCGGCCATCCAGAACCACCTCACTTCGTCTCGGTCATCTCCCACGCTGCACTCCTCCCGCCAGGTCCGCCAGCGAAGTTCCCCCGAGGCCGTCGGGGCGGGGATCACCGGACCCGGGCACTCCCGGCCATGTGCTTGGGGCCGCTCGGCCCTGCTGCTCCGGTGTCGTGCGCGTCTACGGTACGAAAAGGGCCCGGCATCGCGTGGGCCGCCCATGATCACCGTTGGAGGAGCCATGGCATCCGCCGGTAGACGACGTCCGATCGTCCTCGGTGTCGACGCCCGGGACCACGGGCAGCTCGCGACATTCTGGGCCGCAGACGAGGCGGATCGGCGAGGACTGCCGTTGTTGCTGGTCCACGCCGTTCCCCAGCTGACCACGGACCTGTGCGGCGTGGACCCGCGCTACAACGAGGAACTCCACCGCAACGGCAGCCAGGTGCTCGGCCGGGCGGCGGCGTTGGCGGGCGAGCGGCACCCCGGTCTGGAGGTGACCTGCACCCTCGTGGACGGCGAACCGGGCCAGGTGCTATGCCGGGAGTCCCGGCAGGCCGAGGCCGTCGTGCTCGGCTCGCGTCGGCTCTCCCGTACCGAGGAGTTCCTCAGCACCTACTCGGTGGCCGTCCCGGTGAGCGCCCAGGCCACCTGCCCGGTGATCGTCGTCCGCGAACCCGAGCACATCACCCAGGAGCCGCCTTACCTCGTGGTCGGGGTGGACGGCAGCCCGCCGTCGGCCGCCGCCACCGACGTCGCCTTCGACCTGGCGGCCCGGCGGGGAGCCGCGCTGCGGGCGATCTGGGTGTGGCAGTCGCAACTGATCGCGCGCGTCGACGAGCACATGGCCGTCCAGACGCTGAGGCGGCTTCTGACCGAAACCACCGCCGGGCACGCCAGCAGGTACCCCGACGTCGACCTGACCCACGAGGTGATCCGCGGCCACCCGGTGGAGGAACTGACCAAGGCATCGAGACACGCCCTCGCCGTGGTGATCGGGCGTCGCGGGCACGGCGGATTCACCGGCATGCGCCTCGGCTCCGTGCCGCACGGCCTCCTCCAGCACGCCCGGTGCCCGATCGTCACCGTGCCCCTGCCGGCCGACCACCCGGGCGCATGAGGCCCGATGGTCCCGCCACGTGCCGAATCGTCACGGCCGGCGCGCGCCGGCTCCAGCGCGCTCTTCGCGTCATCGAGCACGACCCGCACTCGGACGCCCTGACCTCGCGGCGTCCGCCCGGGCGTGGTCAGCCGCCGGTGCAGGTCCGGTCGACGGTGAGGTCAAGGAAGTGGGTGGAGCAGGAGATGCAGGGGTCGTGGTTGCGGATGGCCCGTTCGCAGATCGCGGTCAGCTCGGCGTCGGTCGGCTCCCCAGCCCTCAGGTGTTCCTGCACCGTTCGGCGGAGGTCCTCCTCGATCGCGTCCTGGTTCTGCGCGGTCGGCGGCACCAGCACGGCCTCGGTGACGGTCCCTCGCGCGTCGAGGGTGTAGCGGTGGTGGAGCAGGCCGCGGGGTGCCTCCGTCGCCCCGTGGCCGGTGCCGGCGCGTGGTGGCACCTCGACGTACGGGCGTGGCGGAGGCTCGTACGCCTCGATGAGGCGCAGGGCCTCGTCGACGGCGTGGAGCACTTCGACCGCCCGCACGATGATGCTGCGGTAGGGGTTGCGGCAGACGTCGCCCTGCCGGGGGTCGCCGAGCCCGGCGTCCTGCGCGGCCTGGACGGCGACCGGCGAGAGCAGGCGTCCGCTGATGGCGTAACGGGCGAGCGGGCCGGTCAGGTGGCGGCGGCCGTCCAGCCGGGCGTGCAGGGCGGTGGAGTGCGGGACCTGGTTCTCCACGACGTGGTCGCCGAACTCCCGGACGCCGAAGGTGCGGGTGGGCAGCGCGCGCCGGGTCGTGGCGGGAAGTCCGGCGGTGTGGGGTGCGGCCATGACGGTCGGGGTGCCCGACTCGATGGCGTAGGTGCCGGGCTCGGCCAGGGCGAGCAGGTCGTGGTCGCACCCCGCGTCGGGAAAGTCGAATCCGGCCACCCAGCGCACGGTCTGCGTGGCGTCCTCCCGCGCCCGCCTCAACTGCTCCTCCAGTGGACGCAGTTCGGCCCTGCTCGGCACCCGGTGGAAGCCTCCGAGGCGGACGTTGACCGGGTGGATCGCCCGGCCGCCGAGCAGTTCGATGATCGCGTTTCCGGCCTGCTTGAGTCGCAGCCCGCGTTCGACGTCCGCGCGCCTGGAGCGGGCCAGTTCGACGACGTTGTCGCAGCCGTGGAAGTCGGGCGCGTGCAGCAGATGGACGTGCAGGGTGTGGCTCTCGATCCACTCTCCGCAGTAGATCAGCCGCCGCAGTGCGGCCAGCTGTCCGTCCACCACCGCACCGCAGGCGTCCTCGATCGCCCGGCAGGCGCTCAGCTGGTAGGCGACCGGGCAGATTCCGCAGATCCGGGAGGTGATGTCGGGCGGTTCGGTGTAGGAGCGTCCGCGCAGGAACGCCTCGAAGAAGCGCGGGGGTTCGTAGATGGCGAGTCGCGCCTCGGCGACGTCGTCACCCTGGACCCGAAGGTACAGGGAGCCCTCGCCCTCGACGCGCGCCAGCGATCCGACGTGCAGCACCCTGGAGCCGCGATGGGTCACCGTTCCTCCTCCTTCCGTGAGGCCGCGTCGAACGCGGGGGCAGCGGTGTTGAAGGTCCGCAGCACCCGCACGACGTCGAGGGTGTCCATGCCGTCGCGGCGCAGCAGTGGGATGAAGGAGGGGAAGTTGGTGGAGTTGCTCGGACCGAAGCAGCCGTAGCAGCCGCGGCCGTAGGTGGGACAGATGGCGCCGCAGCCGGCGTGGGTGACCGGGCCGAGGCAGGGGGTGCCGTGGGCGACCGTGACGCAGACCGTGCCGCGCTGCTTGCACTCGAAGCAGACGCTGTGCGCGGGGATGTCCGGCCGGCGTCCGGCCAGGTGGGCGGTGATGACCTCCAGGAGCTGGCGACGGTCGACGGGGCAGCCGCGCAGTTCGAAGTCGACGGGGACGTGGGCGCCGATCGGGGTGGAGGTGGCGAGCGTCGCGATGTAGTCGGGGCGGGCGTAGACGGCGGCCTGGAACTCGGCGACGTCGGCGTAGTTGCGCAGCGCCTGGACGCCGCCGGCGGTGGCGCAGGCGCCGATGGTGACCAGGCGCGCGGAGACGGCGCGGATGTGCTGGATCCGTTCGACGTCCTGGGGGGTGGTCACCGAGCCCTCGACCAGGGACAGGTCGTACGGACCGGGCGCGTCGGCGCTGGAAGCCTCGAGGAAGTGTGCGATCTCCACCTGTTCGGCGAGGCCGAGCAGTTCGTCCTCGCAGTCCAGCAGGGTGAGCTGGCAGCCGTCGCAGGAGGCGAACTTCCAGACCGCGAGCTTCGGACGCCTACGGGGTTCGGCGGTCATTTCACAACTCCCTGACCAGGAGGAGTGCGCGGGCGGCCGTCCAGGTCACCACCGGGCCGTCACGGCACAGCAGGAGAGGGCCGAGCTGGCAGTGCCCGCAGTGGCCGATGGCGCAGTGCATGGTCCGCTCCAGCGAGACCGCAATCCGGTCGGGGTCGGTACCTCGGTGCACGAGTTCCGCGGCGGTGGCGCGGATCATCGGCTCGGGGCCGCAGATGAAGGCCGCAGCCGTGGTCGGATCGAAGTCGGCGCGGTCCAGCAGGGTCGTGACGACACCGACTTCCCCGTTCCACCGGTCGTCGGGGCGGTCGACGGTGACCAGCACCCGCGCCGAGCGGCCCCAGGCACGGGTCTCCGGGACGTAGAGCAGGTCCCGGGGCGTGCGCGAGCCGATCAGGACGTTCGGCCGCCCGTACTCCGGTGGCGCGGCGAGGGCGGCGCGGACGAGCGGGCGCAACGGTGCCAGACCGATGCCGCCGGCGACGACCAGCAGGTCCCGGCCGGCTGCCGAGGGCAGTTCCCAGCCGGTGCCGAACGGGCCGCGCACCCCGACCGTCGCGCCGGCCTCGAGCCCGTGCAGGGCGGCGGAGATCGCGCCGACGTTCCGGACCGTGTGCGTCAGCCTGTCCCCGTCGATGCCGCTGACCGACAGCGGGATGTCACCGACGCCGAACGCGTACACCATCGCGAACTGGCCGGGCGCGAAGGGTGGCAGAGCCGACCGAACGGGTTCCAGCACGATCGTGGCGGTGTCCGGCGCCTCGGGCACGCGTGCGATCACCCGGTAGGACCGCGGAGGTGCGGCAGCGGGCGCCGTCATCCCGCTGTTCCGCCGGTATCGGTGCCGGGCGGCGCGTAGAGGTCCAGCAGCCGGGCACGGGTCGCTGCCAGTCTCCGCGCGATCACCGCCGCGACCCCGTGGGTCACCGCCAGGCCGAAGGCCGGGTCCTGCGCACACGCGGCGCGGACCCGCCCGGCATCGAACTCGGCGGCCAGCAGGGTGCTGCGGGCCCGGGCGCCCAGGTGCCAGCGGTAGGGCTCGAACAGCCAGGACCAGCCGAGCAGGTCTCCTTCACCGAGGGTCTCCACGACCGCCGGCCGTCGGCCGGGGACGTGGACGTCCAGGGCCGCGCCGCCGGAGCGGATGATCCAGAACCGGTCGGCCGAGCCGCCCTCCTCGAAGATCCGGGTGCCTGCGGGGATCGACACGTCACGGGCGAACGCGGCCAGCCGGTCCCGGTGGCCCGGCGGCAGTGCGCCGAGGAAGCCCCGCTGGAGGGGGGTCACGACGGGCCCGTCCCGTCGGGCGGGCGGGCCGCACGCTCCCGGTCGAGCGCGTGGGCCTCCTCGGTGATGTCGATGCCGACCGGACACCACACGATGCAGCGCCCGCAGCCGACGCACCCGGAGCTGCCGAACTGGTCGAACCAGGTGCCGAGTTTGTGGGTGGCCCACTGCCGGTAGCGGCTGCGCGGCGACTCGCGGACCGGTCCGGTCGGCAGGTGGGAGAAGTCGAGGTCGAAGCAGGACTCCCAGTGCCGCCAGCGCTCGGCGTGGTCGCCGGTCAGATCCGTGACGTCCTCGGTGCTGGTGCAGAAGCAGGTCGGGCAGACCATGGTGCAGTTGCCGCAGGTCAGGCAGCGGGCGGCGACGTCGTCCCAGCGTTCGGCGGTGAGGGTCTCGCGCATCAGCGTCTGCAGGTCCACCAAGGGCATGCTGCGGCCCATCCGGTCCGCGGCCTGCGCGACGCGCTCGCGGGCGGCGGTGGCGGTCGCGGGGTCGGCGGCGCGCTGCGGGAGCTCGGCCAGGACCGACGCGCCTTCCTCGCTACCGGCGCGCACCAGGAACCGGTGCCCGTCGGCGTCCACCACCTCGGTCAGGGCGAGGTCGTATCCGGGCCCGGTGGCCGGCCCGGTCCCCATCGACACGCAGAAGCAGGTGGCGCCGGGCTCGGTGCACTCCACCGCCACCAGGAATGCCCGCTCGCGGCGCCCCTGGTAGGAGGGATCGGTGTACCGGCCGCCGGTGAGCACCCGGTCCTGGATCGCGATGGCCCGCAGGTCACAGGGGCGCACCCCGAGGAACGCGTACGAGGGGGCCACGGTGTCGTCCTCGGTGACCACCAGGTCGCCGTCGGGCGTGCGCTCGGCGCTCCACTCCCGCACCCGTGGCGGATGCAGGAAGGTCTTCCAGGACTGCGGGCCCGCGCTGTGTGCGAACGCGGCGCCGTCCTGGCGCTCCCGCAGCCGGTACGTTCCGGCCTCCAGCTCGACCCCCCGGCCGTAGGGCAGCTCGCCTCCGCCGGAGATCTCGGCCAGCACGATCGCCCCGTCCCGGACGGTGGGGCCGATGACGGTCCGGCCGCGGCCGGTGAGGGTCGCGATCAGCGCGTCCAGGCCGTCCTTGCCGATCACCACGGGGCTGCTGCCGTCCGTCGCCACCGCACCTCCTCGATCGACGCCACCGTGCGGCCCAGTATGGGGAGTGCGGCGGCGCCGGGTACGGAACGGCGGTGCCGCTGTGGTCCAAGTGGCGCTGCCCTGCACTCGAACGAGCCCCAGCGGCTCCTGGGGGAGCTTGGCGGGTACCGCGGCCGGGAAGGGCAGGCCGGGTGAACACCACTGCGCGGATCACCGTGATCGGTGTCGGCAACGAGTACCGGCGTGACGACGGGGTCGGTTGGGCCGTCGTCACGCGGCTGGCGGAGCGCCTCCGGAACGCCCCCTCGCCGGGCCGGGCCGCCCTCGTGGTGTGCGACGGCGACCCCGCCCGGCTAATCTCCCACTGGGAGGGCGCGGACCTCGCCATCGTCGTGGACGCTGCGCACGCCCACCCCGGGCGACCCGGCCGGGTGCACCGCCTGGAGCTGGCCGGCGGGCGGCTCGCGGTGGCGGACGGCGCGACGAGCTCCCACGGGCTGGGCATGGGCGACGCCGTGGAGCTCGCCCGTGAGCTGGACCGCCTGCCGGCCCTCCTGGTCGTCTACGCGGTGGAGGGAGCCGACTGCTCCCCCGGCACGGGCCTGTCGGCGCCGGTCGGGGCCGCCGTGGACAGCCTCGCCGACGAGATCGCGGGGCAGATCGCGGACCACCACCGCCGCATCGCCGGCAGGTGAGGCTCCGAGTGCGGCGACGGCCGCCCGGATGGGGCCCGACCGGCCCTGTCCCAGCCGCCGGGGGCAGGGGGACAGTGGCAGGAGGAGGACCTCGGCGGAGGAGTGAGGACCATGCAGCACCGCACCGTCAGCGACGTGATGACCCGCCGGGTCGTCACCGCACGGCCCGGCACGCCGTTCAAGGAGATCGCCGAACTCCTCGATCGCAACGGCATCACCGCCGTCCCGGTCGTGGACGACCGGAACCACCCACTCGGCGTCGTCTCGGAGGCGGACCTGCTCCGCCGGCAGGCCCGCCTCCCCGATCCCCAAGGCCACACCGACCCACTGTACGGGCAGCCGGACAGTCTGACCGGGGCGGAGACCGCGGAGAGCCTGATGACCAGCCCGGCCGTCTGTGCGCGCCCCGGATGGAGCGTCGTCGAAGCCGCCCGGACCATGGACCGCGAGAGGATCAAGCGCCTCCCGGTCGTCGACGAGACCGAACGGCTCACCGGCATCGTCAGCCGCTCCGACCTCCTCCGGCTCTTTCTCCGGCATGACACGGCCATCCGCGAGGAGATCAGCCGTGATGTTCTGGACCGAACCCTGAACCTCGCCCCCGGCACGGTGCAGGTCGCCGTCCATGAGGGTGTCGTCACCCTTTCCGGGAGAGTGGAACGGCAGGACCTGCTCCCCGTGATCGAACGTCTCTGCGCCTCGATCGACGGTGTGGTCTCCGTCCACCAGACCATCACCCGGCTCCGCGACGACATCGGAGCCCCGCAGCGGCCCAGCACCCACGAGGGCCTCGGCTCCCCTGCCCGTCACGGCTGACGGCGGGCCCGGACGCCAAACATGATGGCGGTACATGAGCATGCGGCCGGCGCCCCCGTGCGGGCCGGGAGAACGAGGCACGGGCCAGTACTGCGTGCAGCACGCGTCCTGCCCGGTCGTCGTGATCCGCCACGACGCAGAGTGAAGCCCGGCTCAGGAGGCCGACCTCCCCTCCGCGGACACGGTAGGCAACCCCGGCGCAAGCGCTGTCCCGCAGCCACGCCGGACCGTCCGGCCCACGATTGGGGCCGGTGGGCCCATGTCCGGCGGCCCCGCGCGGAGCAGCATGGAGGCAAGATCGAACAACGGGACGGGGCCGAGGCGCGCGGCGGTCCGCAGCGCCCGACCGGAAGGGACCTACCGGCCATGACCGCCAGCGACATCACCGTGCAGCGCCGGACCAAGCGGTGGACCCTGCATCTGCAGCTTTTCGAGGAGGACGACATCACCACGGCGCACGTCGTCCTCGACACCGGTGACAACACCCTTCGCAGCCGCGGCCTCGCACGGCGCGGCCCGCACGACCCTGCCGTCCCCGAGATCGGCGACGAGTTCGCGGCCGGACGCGCCTTGGTCGACCTCGGCCACCAGTTGCTGCGCGCGGGAACCTCCGACGCCGCCGCGTCCGACCCGCCCCGCACGCATGACACCGCGTAGGCCGTCCATCCGAGGACGGGAGAACCGGAAGAGGGAGCTGTCCGCCATGCCCGAGCAAGCCCTGACCCTGGAACAGCTGAGGTTCCTGGCCGCCGCGGCGAGCGCGGCGCCCTCCCTGCACAACAGCCAGCCCTGGCTCTTCGTCCCGATGCCCGACTCGCTCGGCCTGCGTGTCCACAGCGACCCGGGGCGCGCCCTGCCGCTCATCGATCCGGACGGCCGGGCGCTGCACATTTCGGTGGGCGCGGCCCTGTTCAACCTGCGCGTGGCCGGACTGCGGCTCGGCCGGGACCCGCAGGTGCGGCTGCTGCCCGACCCGGACGAGCCGGGGCTGGCGGCCACGGTCCGCCTCTCCGGACCCGCTCCCACGCCGTCTCCGTACGGACCGGACCTCTACGAGGCGATCGGGCTGCGCCACTCCAGCCGCCAGCCCTTCGCCAATCGTGACGTTCCCGAGGCGGTCATCGGTGAGCTGACGGCGGCGGCCCTCGGCGAAGGCGCGGTGCTCTCATCGCTGGAGGAGGACGGGGTGCGCCGGGTGCTCGCCCTGACCGCCGACGCCGAACGCCGCACCGGAGCCGACCTGGCGCGGATGGCCGAGACCCGGAGCTGGCTGCGTCTGGACGGGCCGGCCGAGGACGGGATCCCGGTCGCCGCCCTCGGTCCCCAGGACCACGACGCCCGCGTACCCGTGCGCGCTTTCACCCCTGGGGCATCGGCCAGCACACCGTCCCAGCGCTTCGAGGCGCTGCCGCAGCTGGCCACGCTCACCACCCACGGCGACCGGCCGGCGGACTGGCTCCGCGCCGGCCAGGCCCTGCAACGCGTCTGGCTGTTGGCGACGGCCGACGGTCTGCGCGTCTCCGTGCTGCACCAGGCCGTCGAATGGCCCGACACCCGCTGGGGCCTGCGCGACCCGGATGACGGCATCGGCCACGTCCAGCTCGTCCTGCGTCTCGGCTACGGGCCGCCCGGACCCGTCACCCCGCGCCGGCCGGTCGAGGAGATCCTCGACCTGACCGGCTACCGGCAGCCCGCCGCGCGCGGAGAGTCCGCGTGCTGACGCACGGACCAGGTGCAGGCCGTGGGCCCGGCGGTGGCCGGGGCCGCCTTCGGGCACCGGTCCGCCACCCACCCGGATCCGTACCGGAACAAGGAGGTTCACCATGGCGGGCACGGCTGATCGTGGACAGACCATCGTGGTCGGCGTCGACGGCTCGCCCTCCTCGCGAGCGGCGCTGCGCTGGGCCCTGGCGCAGGCGAGGCTCGAAGGTGCCGCGGTCGAGGCCGTGACCGCCTGGGACTTCCCGCCCCTCAGCGGCTGGGGGCTGACGATCCCGGGGCCGCAGATCGAGGAGGCGGCCCGCCTGGCGCTGGCCGACACCGTGGAGCAGGAGCAGGAGGGGGACGCGCCCGGGCCGCCGGTCCCGGTCCGGCAACGGACCGAGTACGGCCACCCGGCGGACGTCCTGCTGCAGGCCGCCGGCGGAGCACACCTGCTGGTGGTCGGGACCAGGGGCCTCGGCGGCTTCACCGGCACCCTGCTCGGATCGGTGAGCCGCCACTGCGTGGAACACGCACCCTGTCCCGTGGTCGTCGTGCGCACCACCGGCACCTGACGGACGGAGGCACCGTGGACGGACCGATCGTCGTCGGGTTCGACGGATCGCCGGAGAGCCTGGCCGCTGCCGACTGGGCGGCCCGCGAGGCCCTGCGGTGCCGGCTGCCCCTGCAATTGACGCAGGCCTGGCCGTGGACGCAGCCGTACGTCCTCGGGAGCGAGGAGGCGGAGCGGTGGGGCCGGCAGCGGCTGGCCGAGAAGGCGGCCGAACTGCGGACGGCGCTGCCGGGGCTCGAGGTGAGCGCCGTCCATCTGCCGGACAGCGCACCCGCCGTGTTGGAGGCCGCCGGGAGGAGTGCCGCGATGCTGGTTCTCGGCTCGCGCGGCCTCGGCCCGTTCCGGGGGTTCCTGATCGGCTCGGTGAGCCAGGAAGTGCTCGGCCGGGCCGGCTGCCCGGTGGTGCTGGTGCGCGCGGACGACGCCGCGCCGGCCGAGCACCTCCCGGCGGCCGGCGGGGGCCCTTCGACCGTGACCCCGCTGCGGGAGGTCGTCCTCGGGCTGGACCTCCGGCACCGCTGCGACGGGCTGGTGGCCTTCGCCTTCCGGAGCGCCGCACTGCGGTCGGCGCCGCTGCGGGTCGTGCACGCCTGGGCTCCGCCGCACGGCAGCGAGTACCTGGCCGCTGCGGCGGCCCGCTCCCTGGGGAGGGACCTGTCCGCGGTCGAACACCGGTCACTCGCTGACGCCCTGGAACCAGGACGGGAACGGTTCCCGCAGGTGGACGTGGTCGAGGAGGTGACCCCGGGCAGCGCCGCCCCCACGCTCCTGGCGGCGGCCGCGCAGGCCGGGTTGCTGGTGATCGGCCGCCGCACCCGGCACGCGGCGGCCGGCCCGCGCCTCGGACCGGTGGCGCACGCCGCGATCCACCACGCGCCCTGCCCCATCGCCGTCGTCCCGTACCGGGAAGCCCCTGACGCTGTCGACAGAGCGGTGTCGGGCGGGCAGGGGACGGACCTGACCGGACCCCCGAGAGGTGAGTGATCGTGCAGGCGGTGATCGTGTACGAGAGCGTGTACGGCAACACCCGAGCCGTGGCCGAGGCGATCGTCGACGGCCTGCGGGGTGCCCGGCCGGACGCCGTGTGAGCTGCGTTCCAGTGGCCGGGGCGGGGCCGGACGTCACCGGCGATTCCGACCTCCTCGTGGTCGGCGGGCCCACCCATGTGTACGGGATGAGCTCGGGGCCGAGCCGAAGGTTGGCCCGGTTCGCCGCCGCCGGGGTACCCGGAGAGGGCGAGCCGCAGCCACCCGGCCCGGAGGCCGACGCCGGCCCCGGGCTGCGCTCCTGGTTCCGCTCGCTCCCGGCGGCCCCGCCGGGCACCCGCGCGGCGGCCTTCGACACCCGTGCGGACATGCTGGTCAGCGGTGGGGCCGCCCAGGGGATCGCCCGCAGGCTGACGCGCCACCGCTACGACCTGGTGGCCGAACTCAGCACGCTGCGCACGCTGGTGGCGTCCGGACTCGGGGTGGCCGTGGTGCCGAGCACGGGCGACGAAGCCACCCACGAAGGCCGCGCCGTGCGGGTGCCACTGGCGGATCCGGGGGCGCACCGGACGATCGGTGTGGTGGTGCCGGCACAGGGGCCACGAGCCGCCGTGGTGGCGCGGTTCTACGCGTACGTCCGCTCCACGGCCCGACCCCGGCCGGGCAGGTCTGCTGACCATCACCTGTGACCTGCGACGATACGTTCCGAGCATGGCGTGCTGGTCCTCTCGGCCGAGGAGCACCTGGTGTGCACCGCACGGCACTACGTCTCGGCCGTACTGGCGGGCTGGGGCGTCGCCGACGGCGCCCGGGACGCGGCCGTCCTGATCGTTGGTGAACTTGCCGCCAACGCCGCCGCGTACGGCGGGGCGCGGATGTCGGTGAGCCTGTCCCTGTGCGAGCGGGCGCTGTGCGTCGAGGTGTCGGACTTCGGCGCCGTCCCGCCCGCGCGCGCGTGCCGCCGCCCTCCCCGCGAGGAGGGCGAGCACGGGCGCGGGCTGGCCATCGTGCACCACCTCGCGGACTGGGTCGAGACCACTGCGGCGAGCCGCCGCTGCACCGTCCGGGCGGGCCTCGACCTCACCTGCGAGTCCACCTCGAAGGAGACCTGACGGTCCTCGACCCGCGCCACGCCCGCTGCTGGCTCGGCCGCCTCGGGGCCCTTCCCTCGTACCGGCCCACCCGTCCGGGCCACAGGGCCTCGGCCCCGGACCGGGCCTTCGCAGCTACGCCCTCGGCATCCTGCGCGAGGTCAGGCTCGCACGGAGCTGATGCTGTCGTTCCAGTCGAAGCCCTGCTCCGGCCCGTAGTTCACGTCGCCGGTCCGGCTCGGAGCCGGTCGCAGCGAGCGGAACCGGGTGCGGCCGAGTGCGCCGTCCTGGAACGTATGACCGCGGAAGCCTGCGTCCTCGTAGATCTTCCATTGCTGAGGAGTGATCACTCGATCAACGCGCAGCGTGACGAACCGTCACGCGCACCTGCCCCTGACGCTCGAGCACTTCACAACGGGACACCGAGCAGCAGCAGGAGCGGGCCCGATCCCCGCCCAGCTGCCGCACCTGGCGCGCCGCACCCCGACGCCCGGGCCCGATGTCCGCCGAACGCGGCATCGGGTTTCCGGACACACGGGGTGGCGCCCACCTGGTCAGCGGACCGGGTGCAGGGCGGCGGTGTCGTCCGTGGGAACGTCGAGGCGGCTGGTCACGTCGATGACACCGTCCACGCTCCGGCACAGCCGTTCGACCACCGACACCAGGGCGCGGTTCTCGACCGTGCCGCTCAGGGTGACCCGGCCCTCGTCGACCCGGACGTCGACGCTGCCCGGGGCGAGCCCCAGGGTGCGGTCGAGGATCTCGTAGGTGATCTCCTCGTTGATGGCCCGGTCCTGGCGGAGGAAGACGCGCAGCAGGTCGCTCCGGCTGACGATGCCGACCAGGCGTCCGGCCTCGTCGACGACGGGCAGCCGCTTGAGGCGGTCGCGCTGCATCAGGCGGGCGGCCTCGACCACGGTCCACTCGGGCCGGGCGCAGACCGCCGGGCTGGTCATGAGGCCTTCGGCGGTGGCGGCGCGGCTTCGTGTGTGTTGGTCGGGGGACAGCTGCGGGGTGAGCAGGAGCCCGGCGGGGTCCTCCTGGGCGGCTTCGTTGAGCAGCAGGTCGGCCTCGGAGACCAGGCCGATCGGCCGCTCCTCGTGGTCCAGGACGGGCACGGAGGTGATGTCGTGTTCGGCGAGCAGGCGGGCGATCTCCTTGAAGCCGGTGTCGGGCCGGACGGGCACGACGGCCCGGGTCATCAGCTGTCCCACGATGCGGTGTCGCATGGTCGGCTCACTCCTTGTCTGGTGCCGGCGGCCTCAGGGCCGCGTGGTCGGGTCTTCAGGTCGTCGAGTGGCGGACCACGACGACGGGGCACGGTGCGTGCTGCACGCAGTGGCCGCTGACGGAGCCCAGCAGTGCGCCGACGAAGCCGCCGTGGCCTCGGCTGCCGACTACCAGGAGGTCGGCGCCCTGAGCTGCCTCCAGCAGGCAGGCCACGGTTCCGCTCAGCACCACCCGGGGGTGGATCTCGACCGGACAGTTCGGGCCGGTCACCTGCGTGATGGCGTCGTCGAGCACCTTGCGGGCGATGCCTGCGATGTCCTCGGTGGCATCGATCGGCACTGTCCATCCGGTGGACACCGGGTACTGCCAGGCGGTGATCGCCTCGATGACGGCGCCGCGGGTGCGGGCCTGGTCGACGGCCCAGCACAGCGCGTCGAGCGAGGACGGCGATCCGTCCACGCCGACGACGATCCGCCGCTGGGGTTCGTTCTGCGCAGTCACGATTCTTCTCCCTGTCGTTGTGGTCGTCTCCACCATCGGTCGGCCGGCACGTGGTGGCGAAGGGCCGAGGGGGCCGTCGTGCCGGGACCTTCAGCCCCGGTGCGGCGCGATTGCCGCACCGGGGACCGACAGGCCTGTCGAACGGGGGCCATGAGTCCCTGTCACCGCTGCGGCCGGTGCGCTGCAGTTGGTGCGCGGGACCAAGCCTCCACCGAGGCGGCCGCGGCCCAGGGAGGCACGCATGGAGCGCGAGGGGCCGGCCATCGAGCTGGCCGGACTGAGCAAGTACTACGGCCGCAAGGCGGGTGTGGACCACCTCGACCTCACCGTGCGGCGGGGTGAGATCTTCGGGTTCCTGGGCCCCAACGGCGCCGGGAAGACCACGACCATCCGCTGCCTGGTGGGTCTGCTGCGGCCGAACACCGGACGGATCCGGCTACTGGGGCTGGACCCGGTCGCCGACCACCGGCGCTTGGCCCCGCGGATCGGGTACCTGCCGGGAGAGCTTCGTCTGTACCCGGAGCTGACCGGTGCTCAGACACTACGGCTGCTCGGGGATCTTCAGCGCGCCGCGACATCCCGGCGTGCGGAGCTGTGCGAGCGGCTCGGGCTGTCGTCCGCCGATCTGGCCCGGCCGGTTCGGGAGTATTCGCGCGGTATGAAGCAGAAGCTGGGCCTGGTCCAGGCGCTCCAGCACGATCCCGAACTGGTGGTGCTGGACGAGCCCACCGAAGGCCTGGACCCGCTGGTCCAGGAGGTCTTCTTCGCACTGCTGGAAGAGGCCACGCACGCGGGACGTACGGTCCTGCTGTCGAGCCACGTACTGCCGGAGGTACAGCGGGCCTGCGGCCGGGTGGCGCTGGTGCGGGCGGGGCGGCTGGTCGCAGTACGGTCGGTGTCCACTCTGCGGGAGGAGCGCGCCAGGCGGGTGCGGCTGGTCCTGGCCGACGGCCGGGGTGCCCGCGGTCTCGGGCTGGCGGAGCACTGGTCACCGCGCTGGCACGGGGACGAGGTCCGTCTGCTCGTCCCGCCGGCGGAGCTGGTCGCGGGACTGCGCGAGGTCCTGGCTGTGCTGCCGGTGGCGGACCTGTCGGTGGAGGAGGCCGGGCTGGACGAGGCGTTCCTCGACCTGTACCGGCAGGACGTCGAAGCAGCGGAGGTACGGTCATGAGGGCCCGGTTCCCCTTGTTCTGGCTGGCTCTGCACCGGCGCCGCAGGATGCTGGCATTCCTTGCAGCGGGCATGGTCGTCTTCGAGGCGCTGATCGTGGCCGTCATCCGGGCGGTGCCGCCGACCCAGCTGTTCGCCGGGACCGGCCCGACCGGACCCGACGCGTTGAAGGCGTTCTCCGGATCGACCGGTGACGTCTCCATCGCCAGCTACCCCGGTCTGCTCGGGGCCGGTCTGGTGCACCCGTTCTGGATCGCCATGCAACTGACGGCGATCGGCTCGCTCGCGGCGGCGGCAGTCGCGGCGGACGTCGAGTCCGGCACCGTCGAGCTGCTGATGGTCCGCCCGGTCTCCCGCCTGCGACTGCTCGCCGAACGGGCCGCCGCCGTGGTCGCGGCCTCACTGGCACTCAACGTCGCCGCCACGCTGGCGGTCGCCGGCGGCGTGGCCCTCTCCCCCGCCCTCCACCACGCGGTCCCTCTGCGCGGCGTGCTCGCCGCCGGCCTGGCGGGGTGTGCGTTCACGCTCTGCCTGTCCGGTCCGGCCCTGGCCGTCTCAGCTGCTGCCCGCCACCGGGCCCAGGTGATCGGCGCCACCATCGCGTTCGGCGCCGTCGGCTTCGCCGTCAACTTCATCGCCATGGCGTGGCACCCGGCCGCGCCACTGCGATACCTGAGCCCGCTCCACTACTACACGCCAGGTGACGCACTCGCCCACGGAACGATCCCCTGGGGCCCGTTCGCCGCCCTGGTGGCCGTCGGGTTCGCCGGGATCGCCGCCGCGGTCCCTCTGCTGCTGCGCCGGGACCTGGCTCCCTGAGCACCACACCGCCCGCGGCCGCAACGGCTTCGGGCCGCCCTGAGGTGTTCGACCGAAGTATCGCCGGCTCCTCCTGGCTGCTCACCCATCGTGATCAACCGCCGGCCGGTCCACCGGCAGTCCGAGGACGTGTCCGTCCGGTGGGGCTCTGTCCTCCTCCCTCCTCGGCCTCGACCGGCAGCCCCCGTCCGTCCCCAAGGGCCGGCACGGCCCGCACGTCGGGGACGGGCCGCCGCTGGGCCGCCGTCCCGCTCGTGCGTGCCCGCCCCTGGCTCGCTGCCCCCCACCGCACCCGCACCGCCGTGGTCGGCCGCGACACGATCGCCGTCGGCCACGGCGTTTTGCGTTGCTCGGGTCCCGGCCGCTGTCCCGCAACCATGACCCCGGTTCCGAACCGGCCGGGGAGGCGCGTCACGGACTGCCCTCGTCGTCGTCCGAAATCACGTGTCCGGAGCCCGGCGCCACGTCGCCGATCCGTCAGTGGCACGCGGCGCGGGCACGACGAAGCTTCCCGGTCGGTCGACGAGCCGCGAAGCTCGTCCGTACCGGGGAGCAGACGGGACAGGCGTGATCAGACGGCGTGCAACCCGTGGGCGGCGAACACCGCGCGAGCCGCGGCCTCCTGGTCGCGGGTCGGGGTCGGCGTGTCGGCGAGGGTGAACTCCAGGCCCAGCGCGCGCCATTTGGCGGTGCCGAGCCTGTGGAAGGGCAGCACGTCGACCCGGGCGACGTTGCCGAGGGATGCGGCGAAGGCGGCGACGCCCTCGATGTTCTCGGGAAGGTCGGTGAGCCCCGGGACGAGCACGAAGCGGACCCAGACCTCGGTGCCGAGGCCGGCCAGGCGGCGGGCGAAGTCCAGGGTGGGAGCGAGTCGCTGCCCGGTCAGGTGCCGGTACAGCGCGCGGTCCCAGGACTTGATGTCGAGCAGGACGAGGTCGGTGTCGGCGAGCAGCGCGTCGGTGGCGCGGGAACCGAGGAAGCCGGAGGTGTCCAGGGCGGTGTGCAGGCCGAGTTCGTGCTTGAAGCGGTGCAGCAATTCGCCGGTCAGATTCGGCTGGAGCAGCGGCTCGCCGCCGCTGATCGTCGCTCCGCCACCAGAGGCGCGGATGAACGCGGTGTACTTGGCGGCCTCCTGGACGATGTCGTCGGCAGTGGCGCGCCGGCCGTCGCGCAGGTGCCACGTGTCGGGGTTGTGGCAGTAGAGGCAGCGCAGCGGGCAGCCGGCGAGGAAGGCGACGAAGCGCGTCCCCGGGCCGTCGACGCCGGTCGACAGGTCCCAGGAGTGCAGCATGCCGGTCACCGGGCAGGACGGGGGTGCGGCTTCGCCGGCCGAGGCGGCGACGGTGGTTTCGGTCATTCCGGTTCTCCTTGCACAGAGGCGCGGGGCCGACGCCCGTGGTCAGGGAGGGCGTCGGCACCGCGTGCGGGTGGGCGCTGCTACAGCGCGCTGTGGAAGGTGCGGCCGATCACGTCGAGTTGCTGCTTGCGGGTGAGGCGGACGAAGTTGACCGCGTAGCCGCTGACCCGGATGGTCAACTGGGGGTACTTCTCGGGGTGTTCCATGGCGTCGAGCAGGGTGTCGCGATTGAGGACGTTGACGTTCATGTGGAAGCCTCGGCAGGTGGTGTAGCCGTCGAGCACGCCGACCAGGTTGGCGATCCGCTCGTCGGCCGTGCGACCGAGCGCGTCGGGGGTGACGGTGTTGGTGAGGGAGATGCCGTCCTCGGCCTGGTCGTAGGGGAGCTTGGCCACGGACAGGGCAGCGGTGACGTAGCCGTGGCGGTCGCGGCCGTTCATCGGGTTGGCGCCCGGGGAGAACGGTTCTCCGGCGCGCCGGCCGTCGGGGGTGGCGCCGGTCATCCTGCCGTAGACGACGTTGGAGGTGATGGTCAGTACGGACTGGGTGTGCTCGGCGCCGCGGTAGGTGGGATGCTTGCGGACCTTCTCCATGAACTCCTCGACCAGCCGTACCGCGATGGCGTCGGCGCGGTCGTCGTTGTTGCCGTAGGCCGGGTACTCGCCCCCGACGAGGTAGTCGACGGCGAGTCCGGTGTCGTCCCGCACCGGGTGGACGGTCGTGTGCTTGATGGCGGAGAGCGAGTCCGCCGCCACCGCGAGGCCGGCGATGCCGCAGGCCAGGGTGCGCCGGATGTCGCGGTCGTGGAGGGCCATCTCCAGGCGCTCGTAGGCGTACTTGTCGTGCATGTAGTGGATGACGTCCAGTGCGTGGACGTAGGTGGCCGCCAGCCAGTCGAGCTGCTGGTCGAGTTTGGCGAGCACCTCCTCGTAGTCGAGGACGTCGCCGCTGAGCGCGCCGGTGGCGGGGCCGACCTGGGCACCGGAGATCTCGTCCCGGCCGCCGTTGATCGCGTAGAGGAGGGTCTTGGCGAGGTTGACCCGGGCACCGAAGAACTGCATCTGCTTGCCGACCGGCATCGCGGAGACGCAGCAGGCGATGGCGGTGTCGTCGCCGAAGCGCGGGCGCATCAGCTCGTCCGACTCGTACTGGATGCTGGAGGTGTCGATCGACACCCTGGCGCAGAACTCCTTGAACCCGGCCGGGAGTTTCGGTGACCAGAACACGGTCAGGTTCGGCTCCGGAGCCGGGCCGAGGTTGTAGAGGGTCTGGAGGTAGCGGAACGAGGTGCGCGTCACCAGCGGGCGGCCGTCCTCGCCGATGCCGCCGATGGACTCGGTGACCCAGGTGGGGTCGCCGGAGAACAGCTCGTCGTACTCGGGGGTGCGCAGGAAGCGCACGATCCGCAGCTTGATGACGAAGTCGTCGATCAGCTCTTGCGCCTGCTCCTCGGTCAGCCGGCCTGCTTCGAGGTCCCGTTGCAGGTAGACGTCGAGGAAGGTGGACGTGCGGCCGAGCGACATCGCGGCGCCGTTCTGCTCCTTCACGGCGGCCAGATAGGCGAAGTAGAGCCACTGGACCGCTTCGCGGGCCGTCGCGGCGGGGCCGGAGACATCGTGTCCGTAGCGCGCGGCCATCTGCTTCAGCTCGCCCAACGCCTTGATCTGTTCGGCGAGTTCCTCACGCTCCCGGATGGTCTCCTCCAGCCGCGCCGGATCGTGCGGCAGGTGGTCCAGTTCGGCCTTCTCGGCCCGCTTCACCTCGATCAGCCGGTCCACGCCGTACAGCGGCACCCGGCGGTAGTCGCCGATGATCCGGCCGCGGCCGTAGGCGTCGGGGAGGCCGGTGATGACGCCGGCCTTGCGGGCGGCGAGGATCTCGGGCGTGTAGGCGTCGAAGACGCCGTCGTTGTGCGTCTTGCGGTACTCGGTGAAGACCTTCTCCAGCTCCGGCGAGACCGGGTAGCCGTAGGTCTTCAAGGCGCCGACGACCATCCGCCAGCCGCCGTAGGGCATGATCGCGCGTTTGAGCGGGGCATCGGTCTGCAGCCCGACGATCAGCTCCCGCTCCCGGTCGATGTATCCGGGCGCGTGCGCGGTGATGCCGGCGGGCACGTCGTGGGCGACGTCGTACACCCCCTTCGCCCGTTCCTCGGGGAAGCGGTCGGTGATCTGCTTCCAGACCGCGAGGGTTCGCCCGGTGGGCCCGGCCAGGAAGGTGCCGTCGCCCTCGTAGGGGGTGTAGTTGTGCTGGATGAAGTCGCGCACATCCACGGCTTCGCGCCACCGGTCGCCCTGGAATCCGTGCCAGGCGGCCGAAGTCCCGTGCTGCTGTGTGGTCATGGTCGGTCTGTCCTTCTCGCTCGGGTGGTGGTCAGGACCGGTCGCCGTAGTAGGCCAGGCGCATCAGCTGCTGCATGTCGGCGAGCAGCGGCATCCGGGGGTTGGCCGGGGCGCACTGGTCCTCGTAGGCGTTCATCGCCTGCTTCGGCAGGGCCGCGAGGAAGGCCGTCTCGTCGACTCCGGCTTCCTTGAAGGAGCGCGGGATGCCCACCCGGTCGCGCAGTTCCTCGACCCCGGCGGCCAGGGACTCGACGCCCTGCTCGGGGGTGCCGGCGGCCAGGCCGAGCATCCGGGCGATGGCCTGGTAGCGCTCGGGGGCCACGTAACTGCGGTACTTGGGCCAGCCGGTGACCTTGCCCGGGGCCGTGCCGTTGTAGCGGATGACGTGGGGCAGCAGCAGCGCGTTGGTGCGGCCGTGGGCGACGTGGAAGGTCGCGCCGAGGGTGTGGGCCATGGCGTGCACGACGCCGAGGAAGGCGGAGCCGAAGGCCATGCCGGCTATGGTGCCGGCGTTGTGCATCTTCTCCCGGGCGACGGGGTTGGCCGGGCCGTCGGTGACGGCCTGCTCCAGGTTGTCGAAGATCAGTCGGATGCCGTGCAGGGCCAGGCCGTCGGTGAAGTCGTTGGCGTAGACCGAGACGTAGGTCTCGATGCAGTGGGTGAGGGCGTCGAAGCCGGTGTCGGCGGTGACGTCCTTGGGCAGGCGGGCGGTCAGCGCCGGGTCGACGATGGCGACGCTCGGGGTGAGCGCGTAGTCCGCGAGCGGGTACTTCTGCCCGGTGGCGGTGTCGGTGATCACCGCGAACGGGGTGACCTCGGCTCCGGTGCCGGAGGTGGTCGGGATGCACACCAGTTTCGCCTTCTCGCCCAGGTCGGGGAAGGTGAAGGCGCGCTTGCGGATGTCGAAGAACTTCTCCTTCAGGTCGGCGAAGTCGACCTCCGGGTGCTCGTACATCAGCCACATCACCTTGGCCGCGTCCATCGGCGAGCCGCCGCCGAGCGCGATGATGGTGTCGGGGCGGAAGTCGCGCATCAGCTCGGCGCCCCGCCGGACGGTGTCGATGCTCGGGTTGGGCTCCACGAAGTCGACGACCCGGACCTCGACAGGTTCGCGGCGGCGGTCCAGGATGCCCCGGACCCGTTCCAGGTGACCGATCTCCACCATGGTCCGGTCGGTCACGATGACGATCCGGTGGGCGTTCGGCATGCTCGCCAGGTACGTGATGCTGTTGCGCTCGAAGTAGATCTTCGGCGGGACCTTGAACCACTGCATGTTGGTGTTGCGCCGCCCGATCCGCTTGATGTTCAGCAGGTTCGGTGCCGAGACGTTCCCGGCCACGGAGTTGTGCCCGTAGGAGCCGCAGCCCAGGGTCAGCGAGGGGGTGAAGGCGTTGTAGACGTCGCCGATGCCGCCCTGCGAACTGGGGGCGTTCCAGATGATCCGGCACGCCTTGACGGCGTGGCCGAACTCCTCGACGAACGCCGCGTCCTCGGTGTGCACCGCTGCCGAGTGCCCCAGCCCGTTGAACTCCACCATCGCCGCAGCCAGTTCGAGGCCCTCGCGGCGCGAGGCCGCGGTCAGCACGGCCAGCACCGGGCACAGCTTCTCCCGGGTCAGCGGCTCCGCCGGCCCGACCCGCTCGACGTCCACCAGGATCACCGAGGTGTCGCCCGGTACCTCGAACCCGGCCGAGGCCGCGATCTCCGGGGCACTGCGGCCCACCACGTCGGCGTTCAGCCGCTCCCCCGCGCAGGAACTCCCCTCGCCTGCGCCGAACAGGTAGCGCTCCAGCAGCACCTTCTCCTCGGCGCTCGCGTGGTGCGCCTTCAGCGTGCGGAACTCTGCCAGCGTGGTGTCGCGGATCTCCGCGTCCAGGATGACGGCCTGTTCGGAGGCGCAGATCATGCCGTTGTCGAAGGTCTTCGACAGCACGATGTCGTTGACGGCCCGCTTCAGGTCGGCACTCTTCTCGACGTAGGCGGGGACGTTGCCGGCGCCGACTCCGAGGGCCGGCTTTCCGCAGGAGTACGCGGCCCGGACCATCGCATTGCCGCCCGTGGCCAGGATGGTGGCCACGTCCGGGTGGTTCATCAGGGCGTGGGTGGCCGCCATCGACGGTTGCTCGATCCACTGGATGCAGGAGGCGGGTGCTCCGGCCGCCACCGCGGCGTCCCGCACGATCCGGGCCGCCTCTGCCGAGCAGCGCTGCGCCGCGGGGTGGAAGGCGAACACGATCGGGTTGCGGGTCTTCAGCGCCAGCAGGCACTTGAAGATCGTGGTGGAGGTGGGGTTGGTGACCGGGGTGATGCCGGCGACCACGCCGACCGGCTCGGCGATCTCCACGATCCCGTCGATCTCGTCCCGGCGCACCACCCCGACGGTCTTCGTCCGGGCCATCACGTGGGTGACGTTCTCGCAGGCGAAGACGTTCTTGACGGCCTTGTCCTCGAACAGGCCGCGCCCGGTCTCCTCCACCGCCAGCGCCGCCAGTGCGGTGTGCTGGGCCAGTGCGGCCAGGGACGCCTTCTTGACGATGTGGTCGACCTGCTCCTGGGTGAAGTCGGCGTACTCCCGGAGAGCCATCAGCGCGTCGGCGACCAGGGCGTCGACGGCGGTGGTGCTGGCCGGGGCGGGGGCGGGAGGATTCGGTTCCTCGGCCTGCGGGCGGCGGGGCATGGCGGGACCACCTTTCGGTTCTTCATCCGGGGATCGTGCGCTGGCGGACGTCGCTCGCGCTTCCACCCACAGCCTTCCCGAGCGGCGCCGCGTACGGAGGCGGCCGTTGGGGTATGCCTTCGGGCCGAAGGTCCCCTCGTCCACCGGCTGTCTGGGTCACCGGGCCCGGGGCCGGACGCGACGGCGGCCGTGGCAGGACCTGGTGTCGGTCCG
>NZ_JAIZ01000627.1:64650-80809 GCF_000710465.2 Kitasatospora sp. MBT63
TGTCGGTCAGTCGTGCGGCACCACCGCGACCGGGCCGTGCGTGTGGTGGAGCACCGCATGGGCCACGGCGCCCAGTCCGGGCACGGCCGGCCGGATCTTGGGGGTCCGTCGGCCCACCACCACCAACGAGGCGCTGCGGGCGGCCTCCACCAGTGCCTTCCCGGCCGGCCGGCCGGTCACCTCGGCCTCGACGCGCACCCCGGGGAACTTCTCCCGCCAGGGCGCCAGCGCGTCCTGAAGCCGGACCAGCGCTTCCGCCGCCAAGGCCTCCGTGATCTCAGGGGGGTCGATCGGAGCCGCCGTCACGTACCCTCCGGTGGGCAGGCTCCGGCTCTCCAGCGCCCGCAGCTTCGCTCCGCGTTCGGCAGCCTGCTCGAAGGCGAAGCCGAGTACCTCGGCACAGGGCCGCGCGCTGTCCACCCCCACCGCCACGTCCGACCTCGCCACGTCGCCGTCCGTGCCCGTCCGGACCAGAACCACAGGGCAGGCGGCGTGCGCCGCCGCGCGCAGCGCCACCGATCCGACCAGCGCTCCGGCAAGCCCGCCGAGCCCGCGCGAACCGAGCACCAGCAGACCCTCCCGGTGCCCGGCGGCAGCCAACGCATGGGCCGGGTGGCCGGGTACGTGCTCGCAGGAGATCTCCAGGTCCGGCAGCACGTCCGCGAGGCGGTCCCGCAGTTCGAGCACCGGCCGGGGCAGCGACTGCGCCAAGTCCTCGGGCTCCGCCGCCAACGCCGGCTCCGTTCCACCGGCGTGGATCATCCGCAGCGCCCGGCCGCTCCGGTGTGCCTGGTAGGCCGCCCACTCGGCCGCCGCCGCGCTCTGCGCCGATCCGTCGACTCCCACCACCACCGCGTGAGACATGATCACGACCTCCTTCGTTTCTGTGGTCGCGGACCGACGTGCGCGACCTCGTGTCTGACGGACAGCCTCACCGTCGGCGAAGGCCGGCCATAGAGGCCGAGCAGCCCCCTGACCGGTCCCGAAGGTCCCGGTCAGGGACCGCGCTCATGTCTCGGGCACGACCGCCACCGGGCAGTCGGCGTGGTGCAGGACGGCGTGGGCCACCGGTCCGAGCGGGCCGACCCGATCCGCCGGGCGGCGGCCGAGCACCAGCAACCGGGCCTTGGCGGACGCCTCCACCAGCGCCGGGCCCGGCGCGGCGCCCTCGGTGTCCGCGATCACCTCGACCTCGGGATGAGCCGCCTTCCAGGACCCCAGGACCCGGTCGAGCAGCGCGCTCTCACCGCTGTGGCCCTCGCATGCCCCCACCGGATCCGCCCCGGCATGCACGACCCGCAGCGGCAAGCCGTAACTCTGAGCGGCCAGGAAGGCGAAGAGCAGCGCCGCCTCGGCGGGACGGCGGGCGTCCAACCCCAGCACCACCTGCTCGCGCGGATGCATGCCCGGGCCGTTCGCCGGGAGCAGCACCGTGGGACTGTTGGCCCGGGCGGCGATGTGCAGCGCGGTGGAGCCGACGCGAAGCTCCGGGAAGCCGCCGATGCCGCGCGCCCCGAGGACCAGCAGCTCGGCGTCCTCGCCTGCGGCGACCAGCGCCGAGGTGACGACATCGTGGACCTCCTCGGTGCGGACCAGCAGCTGCGGGTGGCGTACCGCGAGGACGTGCCGGACCTCGTGGAGCAGGTCACCGGCGGGCCGGGTCTGCCGACTCCAGCTGGGGAGCAGGTGCGGCATGAGGGGCAGGGCGTGCAGCACGCGCAGCGGGCGGCCGCGCAGCAGCGCCTCCTGTGCGGCCCACTCGGCGGCCACCAGGCTGGCGTCGGAGCCGTCGACGCCGACAGTGACGGGCAGGTCCATGGTGATCTTCTCCTTCCGGTGGAGCACCGTTCGGTCCGGGTCAGCTGCCCGGCTGCCAGTCGGCGACCTCGGGCAGGTCGGTGCCGTGTTCGCGGATCCAGTCGTGGTGCCGGCTGCGCTGATCGGCCATCTGCTGGCGGACGCCGGCGGCTCGCACGGCGAGGCCGGGGACCCGGTCGATGACGTCCATGACCAGGCGGTAGCGGTCGAGGTCGTTGCGCACGACCATGTCGAAGGGTGTGGTGGTGGTACCGGACTCCTTGTAGCCGCGGACGTGCAGGTGCGGGTGGACGGTACGGCGGTAGGCGAGGCGGTGGATCAGCCAGGGATAGCCGTGGTAGGCGAGGACCACCGGCTTGTCCCGGGTGAACAGGGCGTCGAACTCGGCGTCGGGCATGCCGTGCGGGTGCTCCTCGGCGGGCATCAGCCGGGCCAGGTCGACCACGTTCACCACGCGCACCCGCAGGTCCGGCAGGTGACGGCGCAGCAACTGTGCGGCGGCGATGACCTCCTGGGTCGGTACATCACCGGCGCAGGCGAGCACCACGTCCGGCTCGCCGCTGCCGTCGTCGCTGCCGGCCCACTCCCAGATCCCGGCACCGCGCGCGCAGTGGGCACGGGCCTCCTCCAGGCTCAGCCAGTCGAAGCAGGGCTGCTTGCCGGCCACGACGACGTTGACGTAGTCCCGGCTGCGCAGCACGTGGTCCGCGGTGGCGAGCAGGGTGTTGGCGTCCGGCGGGAAGTAGACGCGCACGGCCTCGGGGCTCTTGCTGAGGACGTGGTCGACGAAGCCGGGGTCCTGGTGCGAGAAGCCGTTGTGGTCCTGGCGCCAGACGTGTGAGGTGAGCAGGTAGTTGAGCGAGGCGATCGGGGCGCGCCAGGGGATCTGCCGGGTGGTGCGCAGCCACTTGATGTGCTGGTTGACCATCGAGTCGACGATGTGGACGAACGCCTCGTACGAGGAGAACAGGCCGTGGCGGCCGGTGAGGAGGTAGCCCTCCAGCCAGCCCTGGCAGGTGTGTTCGGAGAGGATCTCCATGACCCGGCCGTCGCGGGCCAGGTGCTCGTCGACCGGCAGGGTGTCGGCCTGCCATGCCTTGCCGGTGGCGGCGTAGACGGCCTGGAGCCGGTTGGAGGCCGTCTCGTCCGGTCCGACCAGGCGGAAGTCCCGGCGCCCCGCGGTGTCGGCCATGACCTGTTCGAGCAGGTCACCGAGCACCCGGGTGGGTTCGTGCACGCTCGCGCCGGGCTTGTCGACCGGGACGGCGTAGCGCTCCAGCTCGGGCAGGGGCAGGTCGCGCAGCAGCAGGCCGCCGTTGGTGTGCGGGTTGGCACCGAGACGGCGACGGCCCTCGGGAAGGCAGGCGAGCACCTGTTCGGTGGGGCTCCCGTGCTCGTCGAACAGGTCCTCGGGGCGGTAGGAGCGCAGCCAGGCTTCCAGTTGCGCGAGGTGGGCGGGGTTGGTGCGGACCTGGTCGAGCGGCACCTGGTGGGCGCGCCAGGTGCCCTCCACCGGCACACCGTCCACCTCGTGCGGGCCGGTCCAGCCCTTGGGAGTGCGCAGGACGATCATCGGCCAGTGCGGGCGCCGGCTGGCGCCGAGGGTTCGGGCCTCGAACTGGATGGCGGCGATCTTGTCGAGGGCGGTGTCCATGGTGGCGGCCATCGCGTGGTGCACGGCCATCGGGTCCGTGCCGGTGACGTACAGCGGGTCGTGACCGTAGCCGCGCAGCAGGGCGTCGAGTTCCGCCTCGGGCAGGCGGGAGAGCACCGTCGGGTTGGCGATCTTGTAGCCGTTCAGGTGCAGGATCGGCAGCACCGCGCCGTCGTGCACCGGGTCGAGGAACTTGTCGCTGTGCCAGGAGGCGGCGAGCGGGCCGGTCTCCGCCTCGCCGTCGCCGATCACGCAGGCGACCAGCAGGGCGGGGTTGTCGAAGGCGGCACCGTAGGCGTGCGAGAGGGCGTAGCCGAGTTCGCCGCCCTCGTGGATGGAGCCGGGGGTCTCGGGCGCGACGTGGCTGGGCACCCCGCCGGGGAAGGAGAACTGCCGGAACAGCTTCGCCATGCCGTCGGCGTCCCGGGTGACGGACGGGTAGGTGTCGGTGTAGCTGCCGTCCAGCCAGGAGCCGGCCAGCACCGCCGGGCCGCCGTGGCCGGGGCCCCAGACGCAGATGGCGTCCAGGTCACGCCCGGAGATCACCCGGTTGAGGTGCGTGTACACGAGGTTCAGGCCCGGCGAGGTCCCCCAGTGGCCCAGCAGCCGGGGCTTGATGTGCTCCGGGCGCAGCGGCTCGCGCAGCAGCGGGTTGGCCATCAGGTAGATCTGGCCGGCCGCCAGGTAATTGGCGGCCCGCCAGTGAGCGTCGAGCGCCCGCAGTTCGGCCTCGGTCGGCTCTGCGGGCGTTGAAGCGGTCACCGTCATGGCGGCGGTCTCCTCGGGGATCGGTCGACTTCGCTGGCCACCGACGGCGGCCCACCCATCGTCACGCCTCGCACCCGGCCGGGCACAGGGCCGACCGGGTCATGGCCCGACACCGGGGAGAGGGACTTGCGGCCCAGCCGAACCTCCCGCGCACCGCCGGCGGCGCGTGATGGGCCGCGATGCCGAGGACGAATGGCTCTGGAGCGGGGCCGGTCGGCCCACGCGCCTGCGACGGCGCTGACACAGGCTTGCGGCACGCCCTGCCGATCGTCGCAGGCGGCCCTCAGCGAACGAACGGAACACGACATGATCGACAGCGGACGTCAGACGAAGGCCTACCTGGTCGGCGGCGGGATCGCCGCCCTGGCCGCCGCGGCCTTCCTGATCCGGGACGGCGACGTCCCCGGTGAGAACATCCACATCCTGGAGCAGCTTCCGCTCGCGGGCGGTTCCCTCGACGGTGCGGGCTCACCGGATCAGGCGTACGTGACGCGCGGCGGGCGGATGCTGGAGGACGAGGCGTACACCTGTCTGTGGAACCTGCTGGAGACGATCCCCACCCTGGACGACCCGAAGGTCTCCGTCCGCCAGGAGATCGTCGACTTCAACCGGGCGTGGCCGACCGACGCCAAAGCCCGGCTGATCGACCGCGACCACCGGATCGTCGACGCCGCCCGCCTCGGCCTCACTGCGCACGACCGCATCGAGCTGACCCGGCTGCTGGTCCTGCCCGAGGCGGTGATCGGTGCCCGCCGGATCGACGAGTTCTTCTCCGAGCATTTCTTCACCACCAACTTCTGGGCGATGTGGCGGACCACCTTCGCGTTCCAGAACTGGCACAGTGCCATCGAGCTCAAGCGCTACCTGCTGCGGTTCCTCCAGGAGTTCCCGCGCATCCACACCCTGGCCGGGGTGCGCCGCACCCGTCTCAACCAGTACGACTCGATCGTGCGGCCGCTCACCGCGTGGCTGCTCGAGCACGGGGTGCGTTTCGAGCACTGCGTCACCGTCACCGACGTCGACTTCACCGAGCACGACGGCATCCGCCGCGCCGAGCGCCTGCACCTCGACCGCGAGGGACAGCACGAGGAGGTCGAACTCGCCGACCTCGACCTCGCGTTCATCACGCTCGGTTCGATGACCGCCGACACCTCCTACGGCGATGACCACATCGCGCCCGAGCTGGTCCGCGACAAGCGCGACGGCAGCTGGACGCTCTGGGAGACCCTGGCCCGCAAGGCACCGGACTTCGGCCGGCCCGCCGTCTTCAACGGCAGCATCCCCGAGGCCGCCTGGGAGTCCTTCACCCTCACCATGCGCAGCCCCGCCCTGCTGAAGCGGATCGAGGAGTTCAGCGGCAACGCCCCGGGCACGGGCGCCCTGATGACCTTCAAGGACTCACCCTGGCTGCTGTCGATCGTGGTGCCCCGCCCGCCGCACTTCGACGGCCAGCCTGACGACGTCTTCACCCTGTGGGGCTACGGCCTGTTCACCGACACCCCCGGCGAGCACACCGGCAAGGCCATGGCCGAGTGCACCGGGCAGGAGATCCTCACCGAACTCCTGGGCCAGCTCGGCTTCGAGGACATCGCCGAGGAGGTCAGCGCCACCGCGACCGTCACCACGGTGATGATGCCCTACATCACCAGCCAGTTCGCCCCGCGCACCGTGCACGACCGCCCGCGCGTGATCCCGCACGGCGCCCGCAACTTCGCCTTCCTCGGTCAGTACGTCGAGATCCCCGACGACGTCGTCTTCACCGTCGAGTACTCCGTGCGGGGCGCCATGCACGCCGTCTACCAGCTGCTCGGCCTCAAGCTTCCCGTCCCGCAGGTCCACCACGCCCTGTCCGAACCCGCCACGGCCCTGCGGGCCCTGCGGACCGCCTTCGCGTGAACACCCCGCAGCCGGGCCGGTGCCCAGCACAGGGACCTTCGACCCCTGCGCCGGGCGCCGGCCGGCCCTGGCCCGGCAACCCCCGCCCACGAAGACTGGCCCGACACGACCACACGTCCCACGCACCCCACTCCGGAGAGGATTCACCCATGGCCGACCACCTGCTCG
The DNA here is from genome assembly GCF_000710465.2 of Kitasatospora sp. MBT63. GTDB lineage: Bacteria > Actinomycetota > Actinomycetes > Streptomycetales > Streptomycetaceae > Kitasatospora. The sequence continues at coordinate 70,955 of NZ_JAIZ01000627.1, forward strand.
CCGCGATCGACGGCTCGGCACAGAGCATCGCCGCCGCCCGCTGGGCAGCCGACGAGGCCAACCGCCACGGCCTTCCGCTGCGCCTGGTCCACGCCCAGACCTGGCTCGACGACCTCCACACCGACCCCGGCCTACCGGCCGATGTCCGCGCCCTGACCACGCGCATGCTCTCCGACGCCAAGCAGGCGATCCGGACCACCCATCCGAGCCTGGAGATCCGCGCCGAGCTGATCGGCGGCGGCGAGCCGGTCGACGTCCTGGTCGACGCGGCCGCCGATGCTCGCATGCTGATCCTCGGCTCCCGCGGGCTCGGCGGCTTCGGTGCACTCATGGTCGGCTCCATCGGTCTGGCCCTCGCCGCCCGCAGCGAAGTCCCCACCGTGCTGGTCCGCTCCGACGCGACCGACCGCCCCGCCGGGCCCGACGGACCCGAGGTGGTCGTCGGCATCGACACCCGCGAGCCCGCTGCGGACGTCCTCGACTTCGCCTTCCGCGAGGCCGCCCGGCGCAGGGCGGTGCTGCGCGCCGTGCACGGCTGGACGCCGCCGCCGGTGTGGGGCTACGCCGGCTGGGTGACGCCACAGCCCGAGGCCGAGCAGTTCCGGGCGATCGAGGACGAACTCCTCACGCTGGCGATGACCGGCTGGCAGGAGAAGCACCCCGAGGTCGTGGTGGTCCAGGATTGCCGGATCGGCAGCGGCGCCGCAGCCCTGATCGACGCCGGCGCCGACGCGGACCTCCTCGTGGTGGGCCGCCGACGGCGCCCGCACCACCACGCCGGCATGCGGCTCGGGCCGGTCGCCCACGCCGTACTCCACCACGCGCAGGCACCGGTCGCCGTCGTCCCGCACGACTGACCCGCGCACCCCCTCGGGGGCGGTGGACTCCGGCATGCCCGGTTGTCCGCCTCCCCCTGTTCGCGTACACCGCTGGACCCTCCGGGCGACGCTGCGATCCCAGCCCCCGGGCCGCTTGGCACTGGCGTAGGCGGTCATGAAGGGGGAGGAGAGGCGGGCCAGGCTGCTGGAGACGGTGATGATCAGCCCGTTGTGCTGGCGGCGCACGGGCGGGAGGGTGGCGCGGAGGACGCGCCAGGGGCCGAGGACGTTGACATCGTAGATGTGGGCGAGGTCCTGGGGAGCGAAGCTTTCGCTGGGGCGGAGGTCGACCTGGAGGCCGGGCTGAGGGGGTGACGGTGCCGTGGGTACGGGCGGCGTCAGAACTTGCCGTTGTCGTTGCGCCGGTCGGCTCGTGGTGCGGGATGGTCCCCAGGACGTCCCGGTGCTCGACGAGCTTGTCGTCCTCGACGCGGAACAGGTCGTACAGGGCGGCGAGAACGGCGGCGCCCCACTGCTGGCCACCACCGGCCCGCAGGCCGAGCCGGTGCCCGGGCTGGCGGTGAGCACGCTCGACGTGCCGCGGTTCGCCGTGGCCGACGCGGACTGCCACCGGCTGCGGCAACGTGCTGTACCACCGCGACGACGGCCGCTGGAGCCTCATCAGTCGCGTGCTGTAGGGAGCACGGGACAGGCTGCCGGACCGTCAGGGTCCTGCCGGCGGCGCCGGCCAGGAAGGTGCCGTCGCCCTCGTACGGGGTGAAGTTGCACTGGATGAAGTCGCCCACGTCGACGGCGTCCCGCCACCGGCGGCCCTGGGAGCCGTCCCAGGCGATGTCCTCGCCACCGTGGTGGTCCGCCGGCCGCCCGGGTACCCGTCCGCAACGTCCCCGGCTGCAGGGCCGTCGGTCCCTCAGTCGCGCGCACCGCCCTGCGCGATGTCCCGGCGGTTGAAGCCCCGGATGCCGATCGCGGCGAAGATCAGACCGACCCCGGCCAGCAGGGCGCAGTGGCTCCACCGGATGCCGTTGACGAGAGGTTCGCCTCCCAGGTACCAGTGGAACGGGGAGAGGTACTGGCTCCAGTGCAGGCCTTTGATCTGCGGGAGGAAGGAGTCACCCAGGTAGGAGACGACGGTCAGGTAGGCCCCGCCCACGGTCGCGTACGTGCGGCGGCCGGTCCAGGCTCCGATGCCGAAGGCGATCGAGGCGAAGCAGCAGCCGAACAGGACGAGCTGGAAGGTCATCGCGGCCAGGTTCGCCGTGCTCAGGGCCGTGAACCCCGCTGGCACCCGGATGGCCAGCTCGACGACCAGGAGAACCGCTCCGGCCAGGAGGATGGCGGACAGCACCGCGAGCCACCGGGACACGGCCAGCCGGACCCGGCCGACCGGGTGGGCCAGCACCAGCTCGAGCGTTCCGGCCTCCTCGTCCCCCGCGATCGCTCGGGCGCCGGCCGAGACGGCGAAGACGGCGAGCAGGATCGGGACGAGCAGCCCGTAGACCGTCGATCCGAAGTACCCCGCCGCGGTGCCGTAGTCCTGTAGGTGGAACGCCTCGCGCAGGGCCTCGGGGAACGAGTCGATCGCGCCGGCCAGGCCCGAGTTCCCGCCCATGACCGGCCACATCGAGGAGTACATGGCCGCGACCGCGGTGATCGACAGCGCCCAGCCCAGGAAGCCGCGCCGGTTGTCCCTCAGGTACTTGCGCAGGACGGTGACGCTCATGATGCCGGGCCCTTCGTTCCGTTCGTGTGAGAACCGTGCCCGTAGAAGGTGAAGAAGATCTCCTCCAGCTCCGGCTCCTCGGCCAGCAGGCCGGTCACCTCGAACCGGGCAGCGGTCTTCACCAGGGTGTCGGGACTGCCGGTCAGGATCGCCCGCAGCACGCGACCGCCGTCGGGCGTCCCGGTCACGGTGACGTTCTGCAGTCCGGGCAGCCGGTCGAAGACCGCGGTGTCGATCTCCGAGGCGAAGGTGATCTCGATCGTCCGGTGGGCCGACCGGCGCAGCTTCTCGACGTCCGCGACGGTGACCAGTTCGCCGTCACGGATGATGCCGACCCGTCGGCAGGTCCGCTGCACCTCGCTCAGCACGTGGGAGGACATGAAGACGGTCTGGCCGTTGCCGTCCGCCTCCTGCACCAGCTCGACGAACCGCTGCTGCAGGAACGGGTCCAGACCGCTGGTCGGCTCGTCCAGGATCAACAGCTCGGGTCTGTGCATGAACGCCTGGACGACGCCGATCTTCTGCCGGTTGCCCTTCGACAGGGTTCCGATCCGGCGGCCCAGGTCCAGGTCCAGGCGCTCGGCGAGTTCGGTGATCCTGGCGGCCGGGACACCGCCGCGCAGGTCGCCGAGGTAGGTCAGCGCCTCGTGGCCGGTCTGGCGGCCGTCGATCCGGAAGTCCCCGGCCAGGTAGCCGACCCTGCCGCGCGTCTTCGGGCTGTCGCGCGGATCGACACCCAGGACGCGCAGCGAGCCGGCGGTGGGCCGGAGGAGGTCGAGCAGGAGCCGGATCGTCGTGGTCTTCCCGGCGCCGTTGGGGCCGAGGAAGCCGAACACCTGGCCGCGTTCCACGGCGAGGTCGAGGCCGGCCAGGGCGGTCCTGCCGGTGCGGGCGTTGCCGTACCGCTTGACCAGCCCGGTGGCCTCGATGGCGAGGTCGGTCATCGACTCTTCCTTCTCTCTTCCCGTCCAGTCGCGGATCCCCGGCCCGCCCGGAGCTCTGGCGGGGCCGGGGGCGGCGTCGCGTGGCACGGGCGCGGAACCCGGGGTTCCACGCGCCGCAGTCCCTGCGACGATGCCCCGGAAAGCGGTGCCGGGAACGCCGGGCGGGTCGGCGGCCGCGGAAAGGCCTGAGCCGGGGACGGCCCCCACGCCGTCCCCGGCTCTCTGGTGCCCGGTCTTGCCCCCACAGCAGCCGGGCCGGGCCCGCGCCTCTACAGCACGGGAGTGATGAGGCCCCGGTGACCGTCGTCGCGATGGTGGGGCACGTTGCCGCGGCCGGTGGCCGTGTCAGTGAAGAACACGACGGAAGGCCGCTCAGGTCCAGGCACGCGACCGAGTCGGCCACGGCGAGCCGCGGCTCGGCGAGCGGGCTCGCTGGCAGGCCCGGCACCGGTTCGGCCTGCGGGTCGGTGGTGGCCGGCCGGTACCAGGACATCGGTGGCAGGCCCGATCGGCAATCGGTTCATCACAGTCCTTTCCTGGGTGGGTTCAGACTGCCGGCTGCGGTGCGCCGGGGCCGTGGGCCGAAGGTCCCGCCGACAGAGCCACAGGTCCCCGATCACCTGGTGCGGGCAGTGCGCGGACGGTGGTACCTGTGGTGCCGAGGAGCGCACCGAGGGCGTCGTCCAGCGGGCCGATGGCGGCGAGGTTCCCGGTCCGTTCGGCGAACACCGCGGCGGCCTCGGCCTTGGGGCGCATCGAGCCCGCCGGCAGGTCGAGCTCGCGCAGCCGGCTGGGGGTGACGGTGGTGAGCGGGCCGGGGTGGGCCGCGCCGAAGCTGGTGAACACGTGGGTGACGTCGGTGAGGATCAACAGGGCGTCGGCGTCGAGCTGTTCGGCGAGCAGGGCGGCGGTGCGGTCCTTGTCGACCACGGCCTCCACGCCCTGCACCTGGCCGGTGTCCCGGTTGTGGACGACCGGGATGCCGCCGCCACCGGCGGCGATCACGACGGCTCCGGTTGCCAGCAGGGCGCGGATGGCGGGGACCTCGGTGATCGCCTTCGGCAGGGGCGAGGGGACCGTGCGGCGCAGGTGGCCACCGTCGCGGCCGGTGGTCCAGCCGCGGTCGAGCTCCATCATCCTGGCCTGGTGGTCGGTGAGTTGGCCTCCGATGAACTTGTCGGGGTGGCGGAAGGCGGGGTCGTGGGGGTCGACTTCGGTGTGGGTGACCAGGGCGGTGACGGCGCGGCCGGGCAGGCGGCCGGCGAGTTCGCGGGCGAGCAGGGTGCCGATCATGCCCTGGGTCTGCGCGCCGAGGACGTCCAGCGGGTAGGGGGCGGTCAGGGCCGGGTCGCTCTCGCTCTCGACGGCGAGCAGGCCGATCTGTGGCCCGTTGCCGTGGGTGATCACGACTTCGTGTCCGGCGAGGACGAGCTCGGCGAGCGAGCGGGCGGCGTCGTGGACGTGGTGCTGCTGGACGGCGGCGTCGGGGTGTTCGCCCCGCTGGAGCAGGGCGTTTCCGCCGAGGGCTGCGACGATGCGCATGGTCAGTCCCTCCCGAGGGTGGCGACGAGGATCGCCTTGATGGTGTGCATGCGGTTCTCGGCCTGGGTGAAGACCAGGGACGCGGGCGACTCGAAGACCTCGTCGGTGACCTCCAGGCCCTCCAGTCCGTGTTCGGCGGCGAGTTCGGCGCCGAGGTCGGTGCGCCGGTCGTGCAGGGCCGGCAGGCAGTGCAGGAAGGCGGTGTCGGGGTTGCCGGTGGCGGCCATGGTCCGGGCGTTGATCTGGTACGGGAGCAGCAGGTCGATGCGCTCCTTCCACCGGTCGTGGTCCTCGCCCATCGAGACCCAGACGTCGGTGTAGAGGTAGTCCGCACCGCGTACGGCGTCCTCGACCTGGTCGGTGAGGGTGAAGCGGGCGCCGCTGTCCTGGCCGAGCAGCAGGCACTCGGAGACCAGCAGCGGGTCGGGCCACAGCTCGCGCGGGGCGGCGATCCGCACGTCCATGCCGAGCAGACTGCCCATCACCATGAGGGAGTTGGCGGTGTTGTTGCGGGCGTCGCCGAGGTAGCAGAAGGAGATCTGCTCCAGTGGCCTGCGGCTGTGCTCGCGCATGGTGAACACGTCGCACAGGCTCTGCGTGGGGTGGCACTCGTCGGTCAGGCCGTTGTAGACCGGCACCCCGGCGTGCGCGGCGAGTTCGGTGACGGTGTCCTGGGCGAACCCGCGGTACTCGATGCCGTCGTACATCCGCCCGAGTACCCGGGCGGTGTCGGCCACCGACTCCTTGTGGCCTATGTGGGAACTGTCGGGCCCGAGGTAGGTGGTGGTGGCGCCCTGATCGGCGGCGGCGACCTCGAAGGCGCAGCGGGTGCGGGTGGAGTTCTTCTCGAAGATCAGCGCGAGGCGCCTGCCGGCGAGGAGCCTGCGCTCGGTACCGGCCTTGCGGGCGGCCTTGAGGTCGGCGGCGAGGTCGAGCAGGTGGTGGATGTCGGCAGTGGTGAAGTCGAGTTCGCGCAGGTAGTGGCGGCCGTACAGGTTGGTGGTCATGGTGGATTCCTCCTGCGGGGTGGCTAGTTGGCGGGGTCACGCTGGATGGGGCAGCTCATGCAGCGCGGGCCGCCTCGGCCCCGGCCGAGTTCGGAGCCGGCGATGGTGACGATCTCGATGCCCTGCTTGCGCAGGTAGGTGTTGGTGACGGTGTTGCGTTCGTAGCCGACGACCACGCCCGGCTCGATCGCGAGGAAGTTGCTGCCGTCGTCCCACTGCTCGCGTTCGGCGGCCCGGACGTCCTGCTCGGCGGACAGGAGGCGGACCTTGTCCAGGCCGAGCGCCTCGGCGAGGGAGGCGGCGAGGTCGGCGTCGGGGGTGACGTCGAACCCGGCGGGGCGCTCGGGGGCGGGGGTGAGGGTCCACGAGCGCAGCCGGTCGGCCAGGCCCGGGTGGACGGCGAAGGTGTCGCGGTCGATCATCGTCATGACGGTGTCCAGGTGCATGAACGCGCGGCTCTCGGGAAGCCGCACGGCGATGAGCCGATGCGCGGTGTGGGTCAGGAACAGCTGCTGGGCGAGGGCTTCGACGGCCTGGGCGGTGGTGCGCTCCCCCATCCCGACCATGACCGTGCCCGGGGCGAGGACATGCACGTCGCCGCCCTCCAGGCTCAGGCCGGGAGGCGTGGTGGTGCCGTCGAGCAGCGGGGGCGGGGCTTGCGCGAACAGCGGGTGGAAGCGGTAGATCGCGGCGGTGTGCAGGGTCTCGCGGCGGCGGGCGGGCTTCGCCATCGGGTTGAGGCTGTAGCGTCCGCCGATCCAGCAGGAGTTGTCGCGCGGGAAGAGGTGGTTGGGCAGGGGCGGCAGCGCGAAGTCCTGCTCGCCGAGCGTGTGCCAGGCCAGACTGTGCGGGTGGCGCAGCGGCAGGTCGGTCTTGAGGACGCCGCCGATCAGGTACGCGGCCAGGGTCCGGCCGTCGAGTTGCAGACACAGCTCGTGGACCGGCTCCACCAGGGCCGGGCCGACGGTGGCCGGGGTGACGACCTGGCCGAGCAGCCAAGCCCGGGCCGGAGCGAGGTCGAGCGTCTCGGCGAGCAGGTCGGCGTAGTGGTGGACGCGCACGCCGTGGTCGCGCAGCACCTGGGCGAAGGCGTCGTGCTCCTCGCGGGCGCGCTTGGCCCACAGGATGTCGTCGAAGAGCAGTTCGTCGACGTTGCGCGGGGTCAGCCGGGAGAGCTCCAGGCCGGGGCGGTGCAGGATCACCTGGCGCAGGCGCCCGGCCTCGGAATCGACACGCAGGGTGGACATGGGTGGTGCTCCTTCGGAGAGGTTCAGTGCTGGTGACGCGCGGTCAGTGCGCGGCGCAGGATGGTCGGCAGGCTCACCGGGCGGGCGGTGCGGGCCGCCTTCGGCAGGGGCGCGGCGGTGGGGACTGCGGGCTCGGCGGGTCCGGTCGTGGCTGCGGTCCGGGCCGCGGCGGCCGGACGCTTCAGCCAGATGTAGACGGGGATGCCGAGCAGGATGGTGAACAGGCCGTAGTAGACGGTCTGGTAGCCGCTGCCCTGGATCGACCAGTACGAGAAGGCAAGGGCGAGCAGCGCGACGGTGACGTCGCGGGCGAAACGCGGCCGCTCCAGCTCCTGACGGCCGCGCACCACCAGCCAGTACAGCTGGGCCGCCGCCGAAACGAGGTACGGGATGACGGCGGTGAGCACGCTCAGCAGCACGATCTCGGTGAAGACCTTGGTGAAGCTGGTGTAGCTGACGACGGTCAGTACCGAGGCCAGGACGGTGGCCGAGAGGATGCCGAAGGCGGGTACCTCGCTGCGCCCGCGGGTGCCGGTGAAGGCGGCGGGGAAGAGCCCGTCGCGGGCGGCCGCCATCGGCATCTCCGCGCAGATCAGGGTCCAGCCGTTGAGCGCCCCGAGACCCGAGACGATCGCCGCGGCCGCTACCAGGTTCCCGGCCCAGTGGCCGCCCGCGATCGCGTTCATGGCGTCGGTGAACGGCGCCGTGGAGGAGCCGAGTTGGGCGTGCGGGACGGTGCCGAAGACCGACAAGGTACCGAGCAGGTAGATTGCGGCGCAGGCCAGCGTGCCGTAGACGGTGGCCCGCGGCACGTTCCGCTTCGGCTCCCGGACCCGGCCGGCGGCCACCGAGGCGGTCTCCAGGCCGATGTAGCTGAACAGGGCGATCGCCCCGGCCGCCGAGACCGCGCCGAGCGCGGAACCCCCACTCGCGTTGAAGGCACCGAAGTTCCCGGACTTCACGAACAGCAGCCCGGCGGTGGCCATGAACGCCAGCGGTAGGAACTTCAGGACCGTGGTGACCACCTGGAACGCACCGATGTTGCGCACCCCGGTCAGGTTGACGATCGCCGGCACCCACAGGCCGGTCAGCGCGATCGCGATCGAACCCCAGGTGTGGTGACCCTTGTTGACGAACACCTCGACGTAGCCGACCCAGGCCACCGCGATCGCGGCGTTGCCCGCCCACGCGGTGATCCAGTACGACCAGGCGGTGAGGAAGCCGGCGAATTCGCCGAACGCCTCCCGGGCGTAGACGTACGGTCCGCCACTGCCCGGTACCCGCTCCGACAGCCGCCCGAAGACGGCCGCCAGCGCCAACGCGCCGATCGTCACCATAACGAACGCCACCAGCGCGATCGGCCCGTAGGGAGCGAGCGCGGAGGGCAGCGCAAACACTCCCGTGCCGATGATGCTGCCGACCACCAGAGCGGTCGCGGCGGGAAGCCCGAAGCCACCACCGCGCCCTCGCGGGCCGTCGGACGCCAGGTGCTGCGGTGGACCTTCGCGGTCGGGTGCGGACATCGGGACTCCTTCAGGATGTGCTCGGGGAGGTCGACGGGACCGGTGCTCCCGTCGCTCACGGTGACGATCCTCGGCGCGCGGCACGGCAACGCCCCAGGGACCATCGGGCCCTGATCACGCGGCCACCGGTCCCTCCCCCGCGCCCCGGTGGTCCCGACGAACCGGCTCGGCGGCGACGTCCCGCCGGCGCTCCGATGCCCTCCGGGACCAGTGGCCCCGCCCTCGGCCCGGTCGGTCCCTGTGCGCGCCCGCAACACCGGGGACAGAGTTCTCCCGAACGCAAGGCCCGCCGGAGATCCTGACCACGCATCCGGCCGACACCCGTGGAGGAGAGCACCGATGGCGAAGCACGTCCTGGTAGGGATCGACGGATCCGCCCGCAGCGAGGCCGCTGCCCACTGGGCTGCAGGGGAGGCGGTCCGCCGCGGGGCCCCGCTGCGGCTGCTGCACGCCTGGCCCTGGCTCGGCCCGCGGGATACCGAGGACACCGGTGACCCCCGGCCCCGCGACCTGCGCCCGGCCGCTCTGGAGATGCTGGCCGGCATCACCGAGCGCATCCTTCGGGAGCACCCGGCGCTGTCGGTCGACACCGCCGTGATCGGCGACGACCCGGTGGATGCGCTGGTCAAGGCCGCCGAACGGCAGGAACTCGTCGTCCTCGGCTCACGCGGGCTCGGCGGCTTCGCCGGTCTGCTGGCCGGCTCGGTCTCGCTCGCCGTGGCGGCACGGGTCGGAACCCCACTGGTGCTCGTCCGGGCCGACCGTCAGGCCTCTCCCCAGGACGACCCGACGGATCCCGGGGAGATCGTCGTCGGACTGGACCCCCGTCAGCCCCCGGGTGCCGTGCTCGCCTTCGCGTTCGCCGAGGCCGCGCGACGTGGCGCGCGTCTGCGGGCCGTCCACGGTTGGGACCCGGTACCGCTGTGGGCCGCGACGAGCTGGATACCGCCCCGGTCGGAGATCGCGGCGCGCGAGACCGCGCTGCGGCGGCGGCTCTCCGAGACGCTGACCGCAGCGCGAGCCGAGTACC
>NZ_JAIZ01000628.1:0-2917 GCF_000710465.2 Kitasatospora sp. MBT63
CCCGCCGCCGGCGCCGCGCCCCTGGGCACCGTCCAGGTCCCGGGCACCCCCTCGCCCACGCCGTCCATCCCCGTTCCGTCCGTCCCCGTTCCGTCCGTTCCCGCGCCGTCCGTCCCCGCTCCCTCCCCGGCCGCCGGGACACCGACGGCCGCGGCGCCGACACCCGCCGCCACGGCGTCCGGACGGCGCAGCACCCCGCAGGTGCCGCTCGGCACGCTGCCCGGGCGGCCCCGGCGCCCGAGCACCGTCAAGGTGCAGCCCGCCCGGCACTCGGGCGTCAACACCTGCCCGGACGCGCCCACCGGGGAGCTCGACCCCCACCGGCTGCCGCCGGTACCGGACGGCGCCACCGTGATCCCGTTCCCCGACATGGACCCGTTCCCGGACGTACCCGCGTGCGCCTTCGCGGTCGGCTACGCCAACGTCCACAAGCTCGGCCAGGCCGCCCTGGTCAACGACCCCGGGCACGGGCCCGCGCTGGCGGCGCTCAACATGACCCGCCGCTTCGTCACCCTCTGGGACCCGGAGCCCGGCCAGCAGCCGTACTTCGAGGCCGACTCGCTCGGCTACCTGCAACTGCCGCCCTCCGACACCTCGTTCCTCACCTACGGCTTCGTGCCGACCACCGCGAAGATGGAACTGGTCCCGCAGGGCCCGCTCACCATCGTGGCCACCGGGAACTCCGACTGGGACCAGCCCGCCGAGTTCACCATCGGCGGCTACCAGTCGCTGCGCCTGTACGACGTGAAGATCAACGGCACGCCGCTGGACGTCGGCCCCGACTGCCGCACCAGCCGGCCCGTGGACCTCCGGCTCACCGGCCGCCAGGACGACTACCTGCCGGGCGGCGGCGACGGCAAGCCCGACTACACGCTGCAGGGCGGCGGCCCGCTCACCCAACGCGACCTGGACATCCCCCCGTTCACCGGCTGCTCGGCCGGTGGCGAGGACCTGGACGCGCTCTTCACCGCCGCGGTCTCCGGCAGCGGCAACACGCTCAACCTCGTCCAGGGCGCGATCTGCACCCCGACCAGCGACCAGCCCAACGGCTGCGAGCCGGAGATCGAACTCCCCGACCTGCCGCACCGCCGCTGAACCACCGAGCAACCGAGCCACCGAGCCGCCGAACCACCAGGAGGTGTGATGGGAATCGAAGTGACCGTCGAAGGCCTCACCAAGTCCTTCGGACCGCAGACCGTCTGGCAGGACGTCACGCTGACGCTGCCGCCCGGCGAGGTGACCGTGATGCTCGGCCCCTCCGGCACCGGCAAGACCGTCTTCCTGAAGTCCGTCATCGGCCTGCTCAAACCGGAGCAGGGCCGGGTGCTGGTCGACGGCGTCGACATGGTCAACAGCCCGGAACGGGAGATCTACCGGGCCCGCCGGCTGTTCGGCCTGATGTTCCAGGACGGCGCCCTGTTCGGCTCGCTCAACCTCTACGACAACATCGCCTTCCCGCTGCGCGAGCACACCCGCAAGAAGGAGAGCGAGATCCGCCGCACCGTGATGGAGCGGATGGAGATGGTCGGCCTGGTCGGCTCCGAGGCCAAACTGCCCGGCGAGATCTCCGGCGGGATGCGCAAACGCGCCGGACTCGCCCGCGCCCTCGTCCTGGACCCGCAGATCGTGCTCTGCGACGAACCCGACTCCGGCCTCGACCCGGTCCGCACCTCCTACCTCTCCCAGCTGCTGATCGACCTCAACGCGCAGATCGACGCCACCATGCTGATCGTCACCCACAACCTGGACATCGCCGCCACCGTGCCCGACAACATCGGCATGCTGTTCCGCCGCGAGCTGGTCGCCTTCGGACCCCGCGAGGACCTGCTCGCCAGCCGCATCCCGGTGGTACGGCAGTTCCTCAGCGGCCGGCGCGCCGGACCGATCGGCATGTCCGAGGAGAAGGACGAGGCCGCGCTCGCCCTGGAGCGCGCCGACCGGCCAGGCCCGGAGACCGACCGGCCACGCCCGGTACCGGCCCAGCTGGAACCCTCACCGGGGCTGCCCGCCCGGCGCGCCGTCGAACGCCGCCGGGCCCGGCAGCACGGCCTCCAGCCCGGCGGCGCCGCATGAGCGCGGTCGGCGGCAACCCCGTCGCCGGGGCGCTGGCCCACGCCGGCCGGCTGTTCGCGCTGGGCGCCACCACCGTCCGCGACACCTTCCGGCGGCCGTTCCAGGTCCGCGAACTGATCGAGCAGTTCTGGTTCCTGGCGAGCGTCACCATCCTGCCCGCCGCCCTGGTCTCGATCCCGTTCGGCGCGGTCATCTCGCTCCAGGTCGGCTCGCTCGCCCAGCAGCTCGGCGCCCAGTCCTTCACCGGAGGCGCCAGCGTGCTGGCCGTCATCCAGCAGGCCAGCCCGCTCATCGTGGCACTGCTGATCGCCGGCGCCGGCGGCTCCGCGATCTGCGCCGACCTCGGCTCCCGCAAGATCCGCGAGGAACTGGACGCGATGGAGGTGATGGGCGTCTCGCCCGTCCAGCGCCTGGTGGTACCCCGTGTGCTGGCCGCCACCGCCGTAGCCGTCCTGCTGAACGGCCTGGTCTCGGTGGTCGGCACCCTCGGCGGCTACTTCTTCAACGTGCTGCTCCAGCACGGCACCCCGGGCGCCTACCTCTCCAGCTTCTCCGCCCTCGCCCAGCTCCCGGACCTGTACATCAGCGAGTTCAAGGCACTGGTCTTCGGGTTCATCGCCGGCCTGGTCGCCGCCTACCGCGGCCTCAACCCGCGCGGCGGCCCCAAGGGCGTCGGCGACGCCGTCAACCAGGCCGTGGTGATCACCTTCCTGCTGCTGTTCCTGGTCAACGTCGTGCTCACCGCGGTGTACCTGCGGATCGTCCCGCAGAAGGGAGCCTGAGCCGTGGCCCTGCTCGGCCGTGCCACCCCGCCCGCCGGACCCCCGCCCGGCGACGGCCCCGC
>NZ_JAIZ01000628.1:2994-4369 GCF_000710465.2 Kitasatospora sp. MBT63
CGCCCCGCCGGCCCCGGCTGGCCTGGCTCGAGGAGAGCGGCGACCACCTGCTGTTCCACCTGACCGCGCTGCTGTCCGTACCCCGGGCGCTGCGCCGCTACCACCGCGAGGTGCGGCGGCTGCTCGCCGAGGTGGTGTTCGGCAGCGGCGGCCTCGGCGTGATCGGCGGCACCGTCGGCGTCATGATCGGCATGACGGTCGCCACCGGCACCGTCGTCGGCCTGCAGGGCTACGCCGCGATGAACCAGCTGGGCACCACCGCCTTCACCGGCTTCATCTCCGCCTACTTCAACACCCGCGAGATCGCCCCGCTGGTGGCCGGCCTCGCCCTGTCCGCCACCGTCGGCGCCGGATTCACCGCCCAGCTCGGCGCGATGCGGATCAACGAGGAGGTCGACGCCCTCGAAGGGATGGGCATCCGCAGCCTGCCCTACCTGGTCACCACCAGGATCGTGGCCGGCGTGGTCGCCATCGTCCCGCTGTACGGCATCGGGCTGCTCAGCTCGTACGCCGCCTCCCGGGCCGTCACCGTGCTGGTCAACGGCCAGTCACCCGGCACCTACGACCACTACTTCGGGCTGTTCCTCGCCCCCGCCGACGTCCTGCTCTCCGGACTCAAGGTGCTGGTCTTCAGCGTCATCGTGATCCTCGCGCACTGCTACTACGGCTACCACGCCAAGGGCGGCCCCGCCGGGGTCGGCATCGCCGTCGGCCGCTCGGTGCGCAACGCGATCGTCATCATCAGCGTCACCGACTTCTTCCTCTCGCTCGCCATCTGGGGCACCACCACCACCGTCCGGGTCGCCGGATGAACGCCGCCCGCCGCCCCCGCCTGGCCCGCCGCCGCACCGCGGGCGTGGTGTTCCTGCTCGTCCCCGCCCTGCTGGCCGGCGTCTGCGTCGCCGTCTACGACGAGGCCTTCGTCCGCGAGGCGACCGTCACCCTCGAGACCGGCACCGCCGGGAACGAACTGCACGTGGGCGCCGACGTCAAACTCCGCGGCGTGGTGGTCGGCCGGGTCCGCGAGGTCGGCGCCGACGGCGAACGCGCCCGGCTCACCCTCGCCCTCGACCCCGACCGGCTCGGGCAGATCCCCGGCGACGTCAGCGCCCGGCTGCTGCCCACCACCCTGTTCGGCGAACGGTACGTCGCCCTCGTGCCCCCCGCGTCCGCCACCGCCGCATCCGCGAGCGCACCGCTGAAGGCCGGCGCCACCATCGGACAGGACCGCTCCGCCGACGCCGTCGAACTCGACCAGGTCCTCGACCACCTGCTGCCGCTGCTCACCGCCGTCCAGCCGGAGAAACTCGCCACCACCCTCGACGCCGTCGCCACCGCCCTGCGCGGCCGCGGCGAACAGCTCGGGCAGACCCTC
>NZ_JAIZ01000628.1:4473-10595 GCF_000710465.2 Kitasatospora sp. MBT63
GCCCGCCCTCAACGAGGACATCGCGCAGCTGGTGACCGTCGGCCGGACCTACACCGACGCCACCCCCGACATCCTCCAGGCGCTCACCGACCTCACCACCACCAGCGCCACCCTCGCCCAGCAGCAGGCCGGCCTGCGCGCCCTGTACGCCGCCGGCACCACCGGCGCCCAGGACCTCACCGACTTCCTGCAACGCAACAGCAGCACCCTGATCCGGCTGTCCGCGGACAGCCGCCCCACCCTCGACCTGCTGGCGAAGTACGCCCCGTCCTTCCCCTGCACCCTGCGCACCCTCGCCGACTTCGTCCCCGTCATGGACCAGGCCCTCGGCAAGGGCACCGACCGGCCCGGCCTGCACGTCACCGTCACCACCGTGCCCTCCCGCGGCGCCTACCAACCCGGCCGCGACACCCCCGTCTACCGGGCCGGCGGCGGCCCGGCCTGCTACGGCACGCCGTACACCGGACACGGCACCGCACCCGCCGCGAGCAGCCCCGCCGACGGCTTCCCGATGCCCGCCACCCCCGGCCTCGGACTGCCCAACTCACCCCAGGAGAACGAGCTTGTCAACGAACTCCTGGCCCCCGGGCAGAGCGCGGCCGCACCCCTGCCGCAGTGGAGCGGCCTGCTCGCCGGACCCCTGCTGCGCGGCACGGAGGTGACCCTGCGATGACCCGCCGCCCCCTGACCGGACCGATCGTCAAATCGCTGGTGTTCATCCTCGTCACGGCGCTCGCCACCACCGCCCTCGCCTTCGGCATCGCCGACACCGGCGTCGGCGCCACCACCGGCTACCAGGCCCGCTTCACCGACGCCACCGGCCTCGCGCCCGGCGACAGCGTCCGGATCGCCGGGGTACGGGTCGGCCAGGTCGACAGCGTCACCGTCGCCGACCGCCGCCTCGCCCGGGTACGGTTCTCCGTCCGCCGCGACCGCACCCTGCCCGCCTCCGTCACCGCGTCCGTCAAGTACCTCAACCTGGTCGGCCGGCGCTACCTCGACCTCGAACAGGGCGCCGGCCCGCTCGGCGAACACCTCGCCCCCGGCGCCGTCATCCCCCTGGAACGCACCCGGCCCGCCCTCGACCTCACCCGGCTGTTCGCCGGCTTCCAGCCGCTCTTCCAGGGCCTGTCCCCGAACGAGGTCAACCAGCTCGCCGACGAGATCGTGCAGGTCCTCCAGGGCCAGGGCGGCACCGTCGACAGCCTGCTGCGCTCCATCGGCTCCCTCACCGGCACCCTGGCCGGCAAGGACCAGGTGATCGGCGAGGTGATCGACAACCTCAACACCGTCGTCGCCACCGTCAACACCCACGAACAGGGCTTCACCGAACTCGTCACCACCCTCCAGCAACTGGTCTCCGGCTTCGACCGCGACCGGCAGCCGATCGGCCAGGCCGTCGACGCCCTCGCCGCCCTCACCACCAGCACCGCCGGCCTGCTCCAGGACGGCCGCGAACCGCTCAAGGACACCATCGGCCAACTCGGCCGGCTCTCCACCGGACTCGCCGACCACACCCCCCAACTCGAACGCTTCCTGCGGCTCAGCCCCGAGAAGCTCCGCACCCTCGGCCGGCTCGCCTCCTACGGCTCCTGGTTCAACCTCTACCTCTGCGAGGCCACCGTCACCGGCGTCACCACCACCGACGGCAGCGCCCCGCCCACCGGCATCCCCGTCACCGAAGCGAGGTGCCACGGATGAGGACCGCCCGCGACCCGCGCCGCCCACTGCTGCGGCCGCTGCGCGAACGCAACCCCGTCACCGTCGGCGCCGTCGGCGTCCTGCTGCTCCTGCTCTGCACCGCCCTCGCCTACCGGGCCGACTCCCTCCCGCTGATCGGCCGCGGCACCGGCTACACCGCCGAGTTCACCGAAGCCGCCGGCCTGCGCCCCGGCAACGAGGTCCGGGTGGCCGGCGCCAAGGTCGGCCAGGTCACCGGCGTCACCCTGGACGGCGCCCGGGTCAAGGTCGCCTTCCGGGTCGACCATGCCTGGATCGGCGACGCCACCACCGCCGTGATCGGCATCCGCACCCTGCTCGGCGAGAAGTACCTCGCCCTCGACCCCCTCGGCGCCGCCCGCCAGGACCCGCACCGCACCATCCCCAGCAGCCGCACCACCTCCCCGTACGACGTCACCCAGGCACTCGACGGACTCGGCCACACCCTCGGCGCCCTGGACACCGACCGACTCGCCCAGAGCTTCCGGACCATCTCCGACACCTTCAAGGACACCCCCGCCTCCGTCCGCGCCGCCGCCGACGGACTCTCCGCCCTCTCCCGCACCGTCGCCGACCGGGACGCCCAGCTCGCGAAACTGCTGGCCGGCAGCCGCGACCTCACCCGCACCCTCAGCGACCAGAACACCCGCTTCGCCACCCTGCTCGCCGACGGCGACCAACTCCTCGGCGAGATCCAGCGCCGCCGCGACGCCGTCCACCAACTGCTCACCGGCACCGCCGCCCTCGCCACCCAGCTCACCGGCCTGGTCCGGGACAACGAACGGCAGCTGCGCCCCACCCTGGACGCCCTCGACCGGGTCACCGGCGTCCTGCGGGCCGATCAGCAGAGCCTCGAGGAGACCCTCGCCCTGGTCGGCCCCTACTACCGGCTGATGGGCAACACCCTCGGCAGCGGCCGCTGGTTCGACGCCTACCTGTGCGGCGTGGTGCCCCGCTCGTACCTGCCCGACGGCACGTCCCCCACGACCGGCTGCCAACCCGAACGCCCGCAGGGCGACCGGCCGGCGGCCACCCGCGCGCAGGGAGCCCAGCGATGAGGAAACCCGTCGTCGTACCGGCCGCCGTCGCCGCCGCCCTCGCGGCCGCCCTGGTCGCCGCACCGGCCGTCACCGAACCCGACGGCACCCACCTGACCGCCTGGTTCGACCACGCCGTCGGCATCCACCCCGGCTCCGACCTGCGGATCCTCGGCGTCAAGGTCGGCACCGTCGACGGTGTCCACCCGCACGGCCGGCAGGTCAGGGTCGACCTCACCCTCGACCACGGCGTCCAGGCCCCGGCCGGCGCCGGTGCCGTCATCGTCGCCCCCAGCGTGGTCGCCGACCGCTACGTCCAGCTCACCCCCGCCTGGACCGGCGGCCCGCACCTCGCCGACCACGACACCATCCCCGCCGACCGCACCGCCGAACCGGTCGAGATCGACCAGCTGTACCAGAGCATCAGCGACCTCAGCACCGCCCTAGGACCCGACGGCGCCAACGCCACCGGCGCCCTCTCCCGGCTGCTCGACACCGGCGCCGCCAACCTGGCCGGCAACGGACAGGCCATCGGCGACAGCATCGACCAGCTCGGCCGCGCCGCCAAGACCCTCTCCGGCCACAGCGACGACCTCTTCACCACCCTCACCCAGCTGCAGTCCTTCACCACGATGCTCAAGGACAACGACACCCAGGTCCGCTCCGCCACCGACCGGCTGGCCACCGTCACCGGCTTCCTCGCCGAGGACAAGGACGACCTCGGCCGGGCGCTCGCCGAACTCGCCACCGCCCTCGGCCAGGTGCAGACCTTCATCCAGGACAACCGCGCCCGGCTCGCCGCCTCCGTCGGCCAACTCGTCCCGATCACCCAGGCCCTGGTCGACCAGCGCGCCTCGCTCGCCGAACTCCTCGACACCGCGCCGCTGGCCGCCGGGAACCTGCTCGGTGCCTACGACACCGCCCACGGCACCATCGACGGCCGCGCCGACCTCACCGAACTCACCGGCGGCGCCCTGCCGCTGCCCCTGCCCGGAGCGGCCCGATGAGCCCGCGACCCGCCCTCGCCGCCGCCGCGTTCCTGCTGCTGCTCACCGGCTGCACCGCCGGCTCCGCCGGCCTCCAGGACCTGCCGCTGCCCGGCGGCGCCGACCTCGGCAGCCACCCCTACCGGGTGCAGGCCCGGTTCGCCGACGTCCTCAGCCTGGTCCCGCAGGCCGCCGTCAAGGTCAACGGCGTCGCCGTCGGCCGGGTCACCGACATCACGCTCGCCCCCGACGACTGGACGGCCCAGGTCACCCTGGAACTCAACGGCGACGTCCACCTCCCGGCCGGCAGCTACGCCCAGCTCGGCCAGTCCGGCCTGCTCGGCGAGAAGTACGTCCAGCTGACCGCACCCACCACCGGGGACCCCGGTGCCACCGGCACACTCACCGCCGGCGCCGTCATCCCGATCGCCCGCACCGACCGCAACCCCGAGGTCGAAGAGGTGCTCGGCGCCCTGTCGATGCTGCTCAACGGCGGCGGCCTCGACCAGCTGCACACCATCACCACCGAACTCGGCAAGGCCCTCACCGGCAACGAGGCCCAGCTGCGCTCCGTCCTCGCCCGCCTCGACACCCTCACCACCGACCTCGACGCCCACCGGCAGTCCATCACCGACGCCCTGGACTCCGTCGACCGGCTCTCCGCCACCCTCGCCACCCGCGACCGGCAGATCGGCACCGTGCTGACCGGCCTCAGCCCCGGCCTCGCCGTCCTGGAACAGCAGCGCGGCGACCTGGTCACCCTGCTGCGCTCCCTCGACACCCTCTCCGCCGTCGCCGTCGACACCGTCCGCCGCAGCCACGCCGACCTGGTCGCCGACCTCGGCGCCCTGGCCCCCACCCTGCAACGCCTCGCCGACGCCGGGACCGACCTGCCCGACTCGCTCCAGGTGCTGCTCACCTACCCGTTCACCGACGAGGTGCTGCGCGGCGTCAAGGGCGACTACCTCAACGTGTACCTCGACCTGGCCGCCGCCCCCGGAACCCGGATCACCCCCGAACTCGACCCCGACGACACCGCCGCACCCCCGCCCAAGGACCCCGCACCCGACCCCGGCACCGAGGGCGCCCTCCCGCTCCCGCTGCCGTCCGCCACCGCCCGCCGGGGAACCGCCGCCCACCAGCAGGGGGGACACTGATGCTCACCCTCGCCACCCGGCTGAAGAACCTCGCCTTCGTCGTCATCGCCGTCCTCGTGCTCGGCTACATCGCGGTCCAGCACGCCGACCTCGGACGCTACGTCGGACTGCGCGGCTACTACCGCGTCGACGTCGAACTCGCGGAGACGGGAGGCCTGTTCGAACACGCCGAGGTCACCTACCGGGGTGTCGCGGTCGGCCGGGTCGGCCCGATCCGGCTCACCCCGGACGGCGTCCGCGCCGAACTGCGGATCGACCGCTCCGCCCCGCCCATCCCGGACCGGCTCCAGGCCGTGGTCGCCAACCTCTCCGCCGTCGGCGAGCAGTACCTCGACCTGCGGCCCGGCACCGACCAGCCGCCCTACCTGCGGGACGGCTCCGCCATCGCCCGCTCCGCCACCACCACCCCGGCACCCGTCACCGACATGCTCGGCCACGTCGACGCCCTGGTCGGCTCGGTACCGCTGGCGTCCCTGCGGACCGTCGTCGACGAGTTCGGCCGGGCCTTCGACGGACAGGCCGGGAACCTCCAGGCCCTGCTCGACGGCAGCGGCCGGCTGATCGACGCCGCCGACGGCGCCCTGCCCGCCACCACCCGCCTGGTGGTCGACTCGCAGACCGTCCTGCGCACCCAGAACGACGAGGCCGACGCCATCCGCGCGTTCGCCACCGGCGCCCAGCAGCTGGCCGGCCAACTCGCCCGCTCCGATTCCGACCTGCGACGCATCATCGCCACCGGCCCGCAGGCCGCCGGACAGGTCAGCGCCCTGCTGAAGGACCTCGACCCGCACCTGAGCGTGCTGCTCGCCAACCTGCTCACCACCGCCGAACTCGGCGTCACCCGCGAGCACGGCATCGAGGAACTCCTGGTCCGGCTCCCGGCGGTGGCCGCCGCCGGCTCCACCGCCGTCACCGCGGACGGCGCCCACCTCGGCATGGCCGTCACCTTCTTCTCCCCGCTGCCCTGCACCGCCGGCTACGACGCCACCGTCTACCGCAACGGCCTGGACACCTCACCCGCGCCCGCCCTCAACACCGCCGCGCACTGTGCCGCACCGCCCTCCTCGGGCAGCGCGGTCCGCGGCTCCGCCAACGCCCCGCAGGGCGGCGTGCCCGCCGTCGTCCCGCCCGCCACCGCCGCGCCGCACCGCACCGGGGCCGAACGGTGAGCGCGGAGCCGACCGCGCCGCCGGACCGGCCGGTCGGCCCGGTGCGGCGGGGGG
>NZ_JAIZ01000628.1:10877-11569 GCF_000710465.2 Kitasatospora sp. MBT63
TCACCGCCCATGGCAGCGTCGCCGAGGCCGCCGTCACCGCGCTCGACACCCGGGCCGGCACCGCCCGGCTGATCGCGCTGGTCAGGGTCGACCTGGTCCAGGGCGCGGGCGCGGTGACCACCGACCGGCGCCGGCTGCAGGCCGAACTCGGCCGCACCGCCGACGGCTGGAAGGTCACCGCGCTGACCACCGTGCCGACCGGGACGGCCTGAATGGGCGGCCGGGCCCGGCTGCGGGCGCTGACGGCGGCGGCCGTGCTGCTCGCCCTGCTCGGCGCGGGCCTGCTGGCCGGCGCACGGTACCAGCGGTCGGGCGCCGACACCGGCAACCGGGCGCTGACCGACCGGGCCGCCACCGACCGGGTCACCCGGGAGGTCGGTGACGCGCTCGCCCGGATCCTGTCGTACTCGGCGGCCGACACCGACGCCACCCGCGCGGCGGCCGCCGGGTGGCTCACCGGCCCGGCCGGCGACCAGTACCGCGGTCTGCTCGACCGGCTCCGGGGCTGGGTCGGCGACCAGCAACTCACGCTCACCTCGGAGGTGGTGAGCGCCGGAGTGATCCGGCTGAGCGGCGACCGGGCCGAGCTGCTGGTGCTGCTCGACCAGCACGCCACCCGCGCCGGCGGCCCGCCCACCGTGACCGCCGCCCAGCTGCGGGTCACCGCCCGCCTCGACGGCGGCCGGTGGCTG
>NZ_JAIZ01000628.1:11623-12246 GCF_000710465.2 Kitasatospora sp. MBT63
CGGCGGCCGGTGGCTGATCACCGACCTGGAGTCCCTGTGACGGAGGAACCGATGGCAGCACGCCCACGACGGATGCGCGTACGGCTGCGGGCCCGGGCGGTGGCGGCGGCCCTGCTGGCCGTCGCCGCGCCGGCCGCCGCCTGGGGCGGGTGGTCCTGGTACGCGGCGGCGCACGACGACGCAGCCGCCCGGGCCCGGACCCGGGACGCCGTCCTGGCGGCCGGGGAGCAGGCGGTGCAGAACCTGAACACCCTCGACCACGCCGACCTCGACCACGGCCTGGACCTCTGGGAGAGCTCGACCGCGGGTGACCTGCACGCCCAACTCGTCCAGGGCCGGGCCGACTTCGCCAAACAGGTCGAACAGGCCGGGTCGGTCACCAGCGCCCGCATCCTCTCCGCGGCGGTGACCGAACTGGACCAGCAGGCCGGCCGCGCGGCCGTCCTGGTCGCCGTCCGGATCACCGTGCAGACCCCGCAGGCGCCGCAGCCCGCCACCAAGGACAGCCGGATGCTCGGCGAGCTGACCCGGACCGCCGACGGCTGGAAGCTCAGCGCCCTCGGCCAGGCACCGATGGGCACCACCGCGGCCACCGCCTCACCCACCCCGCCGGCACCGACCCC
>NZ_JAIZ01000628.1:12460-19376 GCF_000710465.2 Kitasatospora sp. MBT63
GCGGTGGCGACCACGGCCGCCCCGGCCCGCACCCGTCCGGCCCCGGATCCCGCCCTGCCGGATCCGGTCCCGTCGGAGGCCGCCCGCCGGGGGCCCGCCCGGCCGCGCCGCAGCCCGGTCACCGCGCTGCTGCTGGCCGCCGCGCTGCTACTGGGCGGCTTCGGCACCTGGGCCGCCCTGGCCGGGGCCGAGCTGCGGGCGGATTCGCCGGGGCACAACTCCGCGCTCACCGACGCCGTACGCACCAGCGAGGTGAAGGGCGCGGTCACCGAGGCCGTCAACGCCCTCTTCTCGTACAGCTACGCCGACCCGGGCCGCTCCGACCAGGCGGCGCAGCGCCTGCTCACCGGCCGAGCCGTCCAGCAGCATGCGACACTGCTCGCCCAGGTCAAGGCCCAGGCGGCGGCGAAGAAGCTGGTGCTCACCACCACGGTCACCGACAGCGCCGTGCAGACCCTGGAGGGCGACCGGGCCAGAGTGATCGTCTTCGCCGACCAGCGGAACACCAGCACCGCCGAGGGCGCCACCGACGGCGCGGCCTACTCGGCCGCGATGTTCGCGGTGGAGGCCGTCCACCAGGGCGGCGGCTGGCGGATCGAGAACATCGACACCTTCGGCCGGTAGGGGACGCCCCCACCGGCGGCGCAGCCGGACCTCACCGGGGTGCGGCGAAGACCTGGGTCCACCAGGGGCCGCCCGCGCCGAAGTTGACGCCGATCCCGATCTCCTTGAAGTCGCAGTTGAGGATGTTCTCGCGGTGGGCGGGGCTGTGCATCCAGTCGTCCATCACGGCGGCCGGGTCGGCCTGGCCGTAGGCGATGTTCTCGCCCCAGGAGCTCCAGTGGTAGCCCGCCGCCTCGATCCGGGAGTCGGCGTGGTGGCCTTCCGGGTCGGCGTGTTCGAAGTAGTGCCGGGCGACCATGTCGTCGGAGTGCTGCTGGGCCGCCGCGTTGAGCTTGGTGTTGAGCGTCAGCGGGCCGCAACCGGCCTTCGCCCGTTCGGCGTTGACCAGGTCGGTGACCTGCGAGACGAAGTCGGCGGTCCTGCCGCTGGGGGTGCCCTGTCCGGCGGCGGCCGGTTTCGCCGCGGGCTGCCTGGCCGCGGTGGGGGCGGCCGCGTCGGCGGCCTTGGCGGCCGGCTTCGCTGCGGCGGTGGTGGCCGGTGCCGCTGTCGACGGCGTGGCGGTCGGTGCGGCCGTGGACGGCGTGGCGGCGGGCGACGGCGAGGCGGTGGGGCCGGTGGTGGCCGGGCCGCCCTGCGTGGACAGGCCCGCCGTGGTGTCGGTGCCCGCCGGGGCGAGGTCGAGTGCGGCGGCGGCCGTGCCGGCCCCGGCCCTGGCGCTGCCCGACCGGTCGGGGCCGAACAGGGTGTACCCGCCGCCGGCGATCACGGCGAGGGCGGCCGTGCCCGCGATGGCGCCGAGTACCCGTGGCCCGGCCGACGGCTTGCGCCGGTGCCCGGCCGAGGACGGGGCCCGCCGCCGTCGCCCGCCGTCGCCCTGGCCGGGGCCGGTGTCTCCCGGTCCGCCCCGGAAGGTGTCGTTCATGTGTCCGCCTCGTCTGTGGGGGATCCCGCTGGGCGGGATCCCGTCGTCGCTTCCACAGATGGGAGATCCATCGGCGAGGGGCAGATAACAGATTCGGTCGCCGGACTTCGCGAACGTGCCCTGTTCCGACCGGCATTGGCGGATCCGGCCGCCGAATTCGGTGCCCGCTGCGGGCGGCGGCTACCGTCCGGCGCGGCCGACCCGGCGGGCCCAGAGCACCAGCGGGAGCTGGAGCGGCAGCCGCCCGATCGCCGCCGCCCGCAGCGGGGCCGGATGGTCGCGCCAGTCCACCGCCATCTTGACGTTGGCGGGGAAGACGGCGACGAACAGGCCCGCGGCGGCCAGCGCCCCCACCCGCCTGGTCCTGGGCAGCGCCACCGCGGCCCCGATCGCCAGCTCGGCGACCCCGCTGGCGTACGTCCAGGCGCGGGGGGTGCCGGGCAGGGAGCGGGGCACGATGGCGTCGAACGGCTTCGGGGCGGCGAAGTGGGCGACGCCCGAGCCGAGCAGCAGCCCGGCGAGCAGCCGGGCCGAGCGTGCGGAACTACGGGCGGGGGTGCGGGCGGACGGTCCGGCCTGGGCCATGGGGGTCCCACCTTCGTGGAGGACGGTGACGGGCACGATTGATTACCGGCCAGTAGCTTCGCCCGCCCGGCCCGTCACGTCAATGACCGCCCCGGGACCGGACCGGACCGGACCGCAGCGGACCCGGCGCCCGGGCCGTCCGCCTCGCCGCCACCCGGCCGGGTGGCGATCACCACCGTCGAGTACAGCTCCTCGGAGCTCGCCACCCGGGCGGTCAGCCCGCTGCGGACCACCACCGCCACCGCCTCCGGCGTCTGCCGCTCACTGGTCTCGAACAGCAGGTGCCCGCCTGGCGCCAGCCACCGCGGCGCCTCGGCGGCCACCCGGCGCAGCACGTCGAGGCCGTCCGCACCGCCGTCCAGCGCCACCCGCGCCTCGTGCTCCCGGGCCTCCGCCGGGAGCAGCCCGATCTCCCCGGTCGGCACGTACGGCACGTTGGCCAGCAGGATCCGCACCCGGCCGCGCAGCCCGGCGGGCAGCGGCCCGTACAGGTCGCCCTGGAACACCCGGTCGGCGGGCAGGTTGCGCCGGGCGCAGCGCACCGCGGCGGGGTCCACGTCGGCGGCGTACAGGTCGAGGCCGGGCGTCGCCGCCGCCAGGGCCGCGCCGAGCGCGCCCGAGCCGCAGCACAGGTCGACCACCACCGCCCCCGGCGGGGCCAGTGCGGCCGCCTGCTCGACCAGGAACTCGGTCCGGCGCCGGGGAACGAACACCCCCGGGTCCACGGCGATCCGCAGGCCCCGGAACCCGGCCCAGCCCACCACGTGTTCCAGCGGGAGACCGGCCACCCGCCGGTCCACCAGGGCGGACAGGTCGGCGGGGGAGCGCGCGGCGGACAGCAACAGCCCGGCCTCCTCCTCGGCGAACACACAGCCCGCCGCGCGGAGCCGGCCGACGACGGCGGCGAAAACGGGAGAGGACGAGGAGGGAGGGAACGAGAGAGGTGACGACGGAGCAGACACGAAGAGCCTTCCGGGGAACCGAAGGGCGCTCCCTCGGCCGCTACGCCTCGACGGGCGTACGACCGGGAGTGGAGAGCACCCAGCCAGACACAGCGGTAATGGGTCTCACCTCCTCGACCGGAGCGGCGCTCTCGCCGCATGGGTTCGTAACAGTACAGGACCGGCCGCGCCCGGTGACCGGGCGCCGCCGGTGCCCCCGGGACAGGCGCTAGGTTGGCAGCCATGACCACCCCCGCCGCCCACCGCGTCGCCGCCGACGACCAGGGCACCCGGCTGCGCCTCGGCGAGGTGCGCCGGGTGGTCTCGCTGGTGCCGTCGCTGACCGAGGCGGTGGCCGCCACCGCCCCCGGACTGCTGGTCGGCGCCACCGACTGGTGCACCCACCCCGCCGAGCTGGACGTGGTCCGGATCGGCGGCACCAAGAACCCGGACACCGCCAGGATCGCCGCCCTGCGGCCCGACCTGGTGATCGCCAACGAGGAGGAGAACCGGGCCGCCGACCTCGCCGCGCTGCGCAGCCTGGGCCTGCCGGTCTGGGTCACCGAGATCCGCACCCTCGACCAGGCGCTCGGCTCGCTGGAGCGCCTGCTCACCATCGCCTGCGGCCTGCCCTCGCCGCCCTGGCTGGAGCGCGCGGGGGCGGCCTGGCGGGCCCTGCCCGAGCCGGCCGGGCCGCCGCGCCGCGCGGTGGTGCCGATCTGGCGGCGGCCGTGGATGGTGCTGGGCCGCGACACCTTCGCCGGCGACCTGCTGCGCCGGCTCGGCGTCGAGCACCTGCACGCCGGGCACCCCGAGCGCTACCCGGCCATCCCGATCGGCGAACTGCTGGCGGCCGGACCGGAGTTGGTGGTCCTGTCGGACGAGCCGTACCGCTTCGCGGCCGACGACGGACCGGAGGCGTTCCCCGGCGTGCCCGCGGCACTGGTCAGCGGCCGCCACCTGACCTGGTACGGCCCGTCGCTCGCCGAGGCGCCCGCCGTGCTGGCCGCCCAACTGGCCGCCCGACTGTCCACTCAGCCGGCTGCCGCCGGCCCGGCGCAGCCCGCCGGTCACCGTACGGGGCCCGGCCACCACCGCCGGTCAACGCCGGACGGCCCGCCCGACACCCCGTGCCGCTCCGGCCGCCCTTCCTGACACCTTGCGCGTTGTCCGCCCGCGGCCGCCGCGACTACCGTCCGCGAAGAGCAGCAGCACGGCAACGGCAGCACCGCAACGGACAGGGACCACCATGACCACCGTCAACGGCGGCATCTCCTTCTGGTACGCGCAAGGCGGCGTACCCGCCCCGCGCGCGCCGCTGCCCGGACCGGCTACCGCCGACGTCTGCATCGTGGGCGGCGGCTACACCGGCCTGTGGACGGCCTACTACCTCAAGCGGGCCGCGCCCTCGCTGCGGATCACCGTGCTGGAGCAGCACTTCTGCGGCTACGGCGCGTCCGGCCGCAACGGCGGCTGGCTCTACAACGGCATCGCCGGCCGCGACCGCTACGCCCGCCTGCACGGCCACCAGGCCGCCGTCGACCTCCAGCGGGCGATGAACCGGAGCGTCGCCGAGGTGGTCTCGGTTGCCGGGTCCGAAGGGATCGACGCCGACATCCACACCGGTGGCGTCCTGGAGGTCGCCCGCACCCCGGCCCAACTGGTCAGGCTGAACGCCTTCCACGCCGCCGAGGCCGCGTTCGGGGAGCGCGACCGGCTGCTGCTGGACGCCGCCGGGTCCGCCGCCCGGATCGGGGTGGCCGGCACCCTCGGCGGCAGCTGGACGCCGCACGGTGCCCGGATCCACCCCGCCAAGCTGGTCCGCGGACTGGCCCGGGTGGTCGAGGGGCTCGGCGTCAAGATCCACGAGGAGACCCCGGTCACCGAACTCGCCCCCGGCCGCGCCGTCACCCCGCACGGCACCGTACGGGCCCGCTACGTGCTGCGCTGCACCGAGGGCTTCACCGCCTCGGTCCACGGGCAGAAGCGCACCTGGCTGCCGATGAACTCCTCGATGATCGTCACCGAGCCGCTCGCGCCGCACGTCTGGGACGCGATCGGCTGGCAGGGCCGCGAACTGCTCGGCGACACCGCCCACGCCTACATGTACGCCCAGCGCACCGCTGACGGGCGGATCGCGCTCGGCGGCCGCGGCATCCCGTACCGGTACGGCTCGCGGACCGACAACGACGGCCGCACCCAGGCCGCCACCGTGGTCGCGCTGCGGGACCTGCTGGTGCGCTTCTTCCCCGCCACCGCCGGCGCGGCCATCGAGCACGCCTGGTCCGGAGTGCTCGGCGTGCCCCGGGACTGGTGCGCGAGCGTGGAGCTGGACCGCGCCTCCGGACTCGGCTGGGCCGGCGGCTACGTCGGCAGCGGTGTCACCACCGCCAACCTCGCCGGCCGCACCCTGCGCGACCTGGTGCTGCTCGACTCCGGCGAGGCCGCCGCCACCGAGCTCACCGCGCTGCCCTGGGTCGGCCACCGGGTCCGGCGCTGGGAGCCCGAACCCTTCCGCTGGCTCGGTGTGCACGCCCTGTACGCGGCCTACCGCGGCGCGGACCGGCGGGAGGCCGCCCGGCAGTCCGCCGGGACCGACCCGGTGGCCCGGCTGGCGGACCTGATCTCCGGCCGCCACTGACCGGAGCAGCGGCCCACCCGCTCGGGCGGCTTCACACCGGCGCGGGCATCCGGACCGTGCGGCGCCCGTCGGCGTTGTGCCGCTCCACCCAGTCCTGGAGCGCGGACCGGCAGGCGTGGTCCAGGTGCCGAACCCCGGCCAGGTCGACCTCGATCGGACGCCCGGCCGGCAGCGACTCCAGGGTCTCGAGCAGCCGGGGGAGCCGCAGGAAGGTGGCGTTGCCGGACAGCCGCACCAGGATGGTCGGCGCCGCACCGGCCGGACCGTTGTCCGTCGCGGGCACCTCGGTGACCTCGGTGTGCAGGTGCGAGGTGTCCCACGCGGACTTCAGCACCGCCAGCAACAGCCCGGCCAGCACCCCTTCGAACAGGTTGGTGACCAGGATCGCGACCGCCGTCGCGGCCAGCACCAGCGCCTCGCCGCGGTGCGAACGCCACAGCGGCAGCAGCGACTTCAACGGGATCAGCTTCGCCCCGGCGTGCACCAGCACCCCGGCCAGGGCGGCCACCGGGATCGCGCCGAGCACCTGCGGCAGGAAGGCCGTGAACAGCAGCAGCCACCCGCCGTGCAGCACCCGGGAGGCCTTGGTCCGGGCGCCCGCCTGGACGTTGGCGGCGCTGCGCACGATCACGGCGGTCATCGGCAGCGCACCGAGCAGGCCGCAGACCGCGTTGCCCGCGCCCTGGGCGATCAGCTCCCGGTCGAAGTCGGTGCGCGGGCCGTCGTGCAGCCGGTCGACGGCGGCCGCGCTGAACAGGCTCTCGGCCGAGGCGATCAGGGCGAAGGCCAGCACCGTGCCGAGCGCCGCCGCGCCCGCCAGGTCCGCGAACTGCCCGGTCCCCGGCGGCCGGACCACCTCCAGCAGGCCGCTCACCCGGATCCGGCCGACCGGCAGGTCGGCGAGCACGGTGACGGCGGTGGCCAGTGCGACCGCGGCCAGCGGCGCGGGAACGGCCCGGACCCGGGCGGGCAGCCGCCGCCACACCACCAGCAGCAGCACCGTCGAGCCGCCCACGGCCGCGGCGGCCAGCGCGGTGGCGTCCCCGGCGGTGTCGGACGCGAGACCCGGCAGGCCGGCCAGGTTGGCCGGGCCCCGGCCGGGTGCCTTCGCCCCCGCCAGGGCGTACAGCTGACCGGCGATCAGGACCAGGCCGATGCCGGCCAGCATGCCCTGCACCACCGAGAGCGAGATGGCCCGGAACC
>NZ_JAIZ01000628.1:19479-25155 GCF_000710465.2 Kitasatospora sp. MBT63
CCGGCGGCGAACACCAGCGCGCCGAGCGTCGGCAGCCCGAACTCGGTGACGGCCTCGTACACGAGGACGGTCAGGCCGGCCGCAGGACCGGAGACCTGGAGGCTGCTGCCGGGCAGCAGGCCGGTGACCAGGCCGCCCACGATGCCGGTGACCAGGCCCAGTTCGGCCGGGACACCGGAGGCGACGGCCACCCCCACGCAGAGCGGGAGGGCGACCAGGAAGACGACCAGGGAGGCGGTGAAGTCCTGGCGCAGGGCGGTGGGAGGAACGGGGAGACGACGAACCATCGGATCCTCGCAGTGCGTCAGAGGCTGCGGAATGTGCAGCGTACGATCGGAATGTGCGAGGCGGCGGAGAAATGCTCGATATGTGATGAGATGACATATGCGGGGTGGTGCACCGTGCGCGAAGTGGATTCCGGCGCTCCGGAGGATCACCCCTGGTCGGGCCCGTCGGT
This sequence comes from Kitasatospora sp. MBT63, assembly GCF_000710465.2. GTDB lineage: Bacteria > Actinomycetota > Actinomycetes > Streptomycetales > Streptomycetaceae > Kitasatospora. Next base: position 19,937 of record NZ_JAIZ01000628.1, read on the forward strand.
GTCGGCCGATCTCCGGCGCGTCGGTGCACGAGCCACCGGTCGGGTTGCGCCGGAGCGTACGGCAGGCGCCAGGACATGACGGATGGTCAGTTCAGGGGCGGGGGCCCGGTCGGCGGGTCGTACCCGTAGCGCTAGGGTTCGAGGGTGAGTCGACACGTCGTTCTGGGATTCGGGCCCGCCGGGGCCGCCACCGCCCGTGCCCTGGCCGAGCAGGGCCACACCGTACGGGTCGTCACCAGGTCGGGCCGCCCGCCGGAGCCCGGCATCGAGCACCTCGCGCTGGACGCCTCGGACCCCGGTCGGCTGACCGAGGCCGTCCGCGGCGCGGACGCGATCTTCAGCTGCGCGGCTCCGCCCTACCCGCGCTGGGTACGCGACTGGCCGCCGCTGGCGTCCTCGGTGTGCGCGGCGGCCGAGGCGAGCGGCGCGGTCCTGGTGATGCTGGGCAACCTCTACGGCTACGGCCCGGTCGACCGGCCGATGACCGAGGACCTGCCCGCGGCGGCGACCGGCCCCAAGGGGCGGGTCCGGGCCGCCGTCTGGGCGCAGGCACTGGACCTGCACCGGGCGGGCCGGATCAGGGCCGTCGAGGTGCGCGCCTCGGACTTCTTCGGGCCGGGGGTGACCGACGGCGGACACCTCGCCGCGCGGGTGGTGCCGCGCCTGCTGCGCGGCAGGGCGGTCACCGTCCTCGGCGACCCACGGGCCCCGCACAGCTGGACCTACCTCCCGGACGTGGCCCGGGCCATGGTGGAGGCGGCGGGCGAGGAGCGGGCCTGGGGACGCGCCTGGCACGTACCGACCGGACCCGCCCACAGCGCGCAGGAGATGGTGGACCGGCTGGCCGCCGAGGCGGGCACCGGGCCCGTCGCCGTACGGGGACTGTCGCCCGCGGTGCTGGCCGCGGCCTCGCTGGTCTCCCCGATGCTCCGCGAACTGCGCGAGGTCCGCTACCAGTTCGACCGGCCGTTCGTGGTGGACACCGCCGCCTACGAGCGGGCGTTCGCGGTCCGGGCCACCCCGCTCGACGAGCAGATCGGCGCGACCGTCCGGTGGTGGTCGCAGCGGCTCGCCGACGCGCGCTGAGCTCAGAGCGCCTTGTGCATGATGTGCAGTCCGACGTAGCCCTCGGTGGGGTGCAGGAAGCCCTCCGGGAGGGTGCCCAGGACCTCGAAGCCGAGGGAGCGGTAGAGCCTGACGGCGTGTTCGTTGCTCGCCACCACCGCATTGAACTGCATCGCCCGGAAGCCCGCCGTCCGCGCCCAGTCGACCGTGTACTCGCACAGGGCCCGCCCGACGCCCCGGCCGCCGTGTGCGGGGTCGACCATGTAGCTGGCACTGGCGATGTGGGAGCCGTTGCCCTGGTGGTTGCGGTTCATCTTGGCGGTGCCGAGCACGGTGCCGGCCTCGTCGACGGCGACCACCGTCCGGCTCGGGGCGGGCAGCAGCCACCAGTCCCGGCCCTGCTCCTCGTCGAGGTCGACCGGAAAGGTGAAGGTCTCGCCCGCGGCGACGATCCGGTGGAAGAACGGCCAGATGGCGGGCCAGTCCCCGGCGGTGGCTTCTCTGATCAGCATCCGGACAGGATGCACCGTCGTGCCGCGCCGCGCCACCCGCTTTCGCCGGGGCTCCCGGGGCGTGGTCCGGGCGGCCGGCCGGGTGCCCGGCGGGGCCGCGTAGGGTGGCCGGGTGCCGTTCACGTTCAGTCACCCCGCCGCCGTCCTGCCCCTGCTGAACCGGGGCCGGGCCCGCGGCCGCCTGGTCGCATCGGCGCTGCTCATCGGGTCGATGGCACCGGACCTGCCGTACTTCGCGGGCTCCTTCGCGCTCGGTGACGTCACCCACGCCTGGTGGGGCGTGCCGACCGTGGACGTCGCCGTCACGGCGGTGCTGGCCGCGCTCTGGCACCTGGTGCTGCGCGCCCCGCTGGTGGCACTGCTGCCCGCGCGGTGGGCGGGCGCCGCGGAACTGCTGACGGCGCCCCGGGCCGGGCTGCGCCGCCCCGGCGCCGCCGAGGTGCTGTGGTTCGCGCTGTCCGCCGCGATCGGCGCCGGCACTCACGTCGGCTGGGACGCGTTCACCCACCCCCGCCGCTTCGGCACCCGGCTGATCCCGGTCCTGCAGTCCGGCTCGCTGTTCGGCCGCCCGCTGTACACCACGCTCCAGTACGGCTCGTCCGCCGTCGCGATCGTCCTGCTGGCGGGGTACGCGCTGCGCGAGCTGCGCCGGGCCGCCGATGCCGGCGGCCGGCCCTGCGCCGTGGTGCTCGGCCGGGGCGGCCGCCGACTGGTGCTGGCCGGGACGGCGGTGGCCGCGGTGCTCGGCGCCGGGTACCGGATCGACCGCTGGGCGCGCCCGGGCACCGGGCTCTTCGACCTGATCCCGACCGTGGCGTTCGGTTCGATCGCCGGGGTCGGTGCCGCGCTGCTGTGCTACGCCGTGGTGGCCCGTCGGACGGCGGTCACCGGCCCCTGAGGGCCCCGGCTCCTGAGGGCCCGCCCGGCCCGCCCGGCCGCTCAGCGGACGGCGCGGGCGCGGATCCCGTCGAGCAGCAGGGCGAGGCCGTACTCGAAGCGGTGGTCCGGCGTCCGGGCCGCCCAGTGGCCGATGGCCGCCCCGATGGCGGGGTGGTCCGCGGCCTCCTCGGGGGCGGGCACGGGGGTGCGCCGGGTGGTGGCGAGCTGCTGCTCCCGGCTCTGCTCCTCGATGGTGTGGCCGAGCACGCGGATGGTGGTCCGCTGCCCACGGGGTCTTGACAGGTCTATACCAGCGCGGTTGAGTCACCCTCAGCCCGCGCCGGATCCGTACCCGGTAGGCCCGTCCCCCACCCGGGCCCGCGCTTGGGCAGACCTGTCCTCGAACCCGTGCGGCCCCCACCGCACGAAGGGGTGATCACGTGTCAGTCCGTCGTCTTCTGGCCTTCCTGTCCGCCATCGCGGCCGCGATAGCGCTGGCGGTCGTCCTGCCCTCCTCGGCCTCCTCGGCCGTGGCGTGCGCGACCGCCTGGGACTCCGGCGCCGTCTACACCGGTGGTGCCACCGCCTCGTACAACGGGCACAACTGGTCCGCCAAGTGGTGGACCCAGAACGAGACCCCGGGCGGCGCCTCCGGCGTCTGGGCCGACCAGGGCGTCTGCGGCGCGGGCGGCGGCACCCCCCCGCCGCCCGGCGGCAGTTGCGACTACCCGTCCTGGGTGGCCGGCCGCACCTACACCACCGGCACCGTGGTGCGGTACACCAACGGCGGTCTGTACCGCGCCACCCACGACAACCCGGGCTACGACCCGGTGATCAGCACCTGGTACTGGGAGCCGTACACCTGCTCCGGCGGCTCCACCACCCCGCCGCCGACCCAGAACCCGGGCGGATTCCCGGTCAGCGAGGCCCAGTTCAACCAGATGTTCCCGAACCGGAACTCCTTCTACACCTACAGCGGCCTGACCGCCGCGCTGAGCGCCTACCCCGGGTTCGCGGCCACCGGCAGTGACACGGTCCGCAAGCAGGAGGCGGCCGCGTTCCTCGCCAACGTCAGCCACGAGACCGGCGGACTGGTCTACGTGGTCGAGCAGAACACCGCCAACTATCCGCACTACTGCGACACTTCGCAGCCCTACGGCTGCCCGGCCGGGCAGTCCGCGTACTACGGGCGCGGGCCGATCCAGCTGAGCTGGAACTTCAACTACAAGGCCGCCGGCGACGCCCTGGGCATCGACCTGCTGCACAACCCGAACCTGGTGCAGTCCGACTCGGCGGTGGCCTGGAAGACCGGCCTCTGGTACTGGAACACCCAGAGCGGCCCGGGCACCATGACCCCGCACAACGCCATGGTCAACGGCTACGGCTTCGGCGAGACCATCCGCAGCATCAACGGCAGCCTGGAGTGCAACGGCGGCAACCCCGCCCAGGTGCAGAGCCGGATCAACGCGTACCAGAGCTTCACCCAGCTGCTGGGCGTCACCCCGGGCGCCAACCTGAGCTGCTGACAACGGTGTCGACCGGACCGCCGGGCGGGCATGCCCGCCCGGCGGTTCCGCGGCGAAGCACCCCCGCCCAACCCGCGTCAGGGCTCAGGGCGTCAGGGCTCAGGGCGTCAGGTGGCAGACCGCCTCGATGTTGTTGCCGTCGGGGTCGCGGACGAACGCGGCGAAGTAGCCCGGGTGGTACTCGGGCCATTCCCGGGGCGGGTGCAGGGCGTCGCCGCCGGCGGCCGTCGCGGCCGTGAAGAATGCCACCACGGCGGCGCGGTCCGGCGCGCGCAGCGCGATGTGCGTCTCCCGGAAACCCTCCCCGGAGGTCTGCGGGCCGAGCCACAGGGTCGGCACCGGCGGCAGGCCGTAGCCCACCGCGCCGTCGAAGTCCATCAGCCGGCGCCCGCCGAGCGGCTCCAGCACCGCGTCGTAGAAGGCGGTGGCGGCGGCCAGGTCGGCGCACTGGATCGAGATGTGATCGAGCATCCGCCCATCCTGGCGCATCCGGGCCCGCGCCGCCGTCGGCGGCGCGGCGGTGGGTAGGGTCGGCTCCGGCGGGGGCCGTGGTGGCCACGGCCGCGACGGACAGGGGTGGGGCCGATGGCCGGGACATACGTGTTCGACCAGGTGGGGGAGGGCGAGCGGGCGCGGCTCGCCGCCCTGGAGCAGGTCTACGACGGCGCCACCCGGGACCGGATCGCCGCCCTGGGCGATGCCACGGGCTGGCGCTGCCTGGAGGTCGGCTGCGGCGGCGGTTCGATCGCCCGCTGGCTGGCCACCCGGGTGGGGGCCGGTGGGGAGGTGCTGGCGATCGACCTCGACCTGCGGTTCGCCGCCGCCCATGACCGGCCCAACCTGCGGGTGGAGCGGCACGACGTGACGGCCGGTCCGCTGCCGTCCACCGGCTTCGACCTGGTGCACGCCCGCGCCGTGCTGGAGCACCTGCCGCAGCGCGACGAGGTGCTGCGCACCCTGGCCGACGCGCTGGCGCCCGGCGGGGTGCTGATGGTGGAGGACTTCGACATCGACGGTCCGATGGCGGACGCCGTCGCCCGCTACTGGCCGGCCGGCCACGGCGAGGCGGCGGGCCGGCTGATGGCGGCGCTGCGGGCCGCGTTCGGGGCCGCCGGGGTGGACACCGGCTACGGGCGGCGGCTGCCCGCGCAGCTCGCCGCGCTCGGCCTGACCGGCGTCGGCGGGCAGCTGCACGCACCGCTGCTGCCCGGCGGCACGCCGTTCCTCGGCATGACGC
>NZ_JAIZ01000628.1:25459-43888 GCF_000710465.2 Kitasatospora sp. MBT63
CCAGCACCAGCCGCACCGTCTCCGGGGCCGCCCCGGCGCTGCCCGCCCCGTACGCGGCGTCCGCGGTGTAGGCCGCCCGGACCAGGCGCAGGTGGCGGCCGCGGAAGGCGAGCAGCGTGCGCAGCAGGCCGGTGACGGCGGCGGCGGAGCGGCGCAGCTGCGGCCCGGGCCGCGGCCCGGCGCTCTCCAGCGCCCGGACCAGCAGGGTGGTCACCGTGGGGCGCCCGGTCTGCCGCCGGTGCAGCAGCGTCCACTCGGGCAGCCCGAAGTCGAGCAACTCCTCCTGGAGCGACAGGTGTTCGGGGTCCGGCCGGTCGCCGGACCAGAGCAGCCGGTCGATCAGGTGGAGCGGGAGGTGGGCGGCGGCCGGCCCGAACCAGGGCCGCCCGCCGACCCGGACGTCCTCCATGTACGGCCGCAGCCGGGCCATGAAGAAGGCGGCCGGGTCCACCGAGCGCGCCACCTCGGCGACGGCGGCGGGCAGCACCGCGAGGTGACGGGCGGCGGTCTCGCAGCCGTCGGCGAACGCGGCGCCGTCCGGCGGCAGCTCGAGTACCCGGGCGAGCTCCAGTGCGGCACGTTCGACCGCGGGGGCGCCGGTGCGGACCGAGTCGATCAGGGTGTGCTCCTCGGGGGCGCCGGTGAACAGCCGCCGCCGGGGCCCGGCCGGGTTCCAGACGCCGTAGTGCAGCACGGTGTCGCGCGGCGCCATGCCGGTGGACCGGCCCAGCCGCAGCAGGACCGGTTCGGCGGCGGGCACGGCGTCCAGCGGTTCGACCCCGTGGCGGCGCAGCGAGCCGAGCAGCATCCCGAGGTCGCGGACCGCCGCCAGCCGGTCGGGGAGTGCGGCGCGGTCGGACCGGGTGTCCCGGGCGGCGGTGGCCAGCCCGTCCAGTGCCCCTGCGAGGGCCACGGTGTCGGCCCGCGCGTTGAGGGCCGGCAGGGCGGCGAGCACGGGGTCCGCCGCCAGCGGGTCGCGCCTCGCCACCGCCGCGCAGAACGCGCTGTCGAGCTCCATCCGCCCCACCTCCCCGCCGGGCATCGTCGCACGGCGGCCGGTGGGTGGCCGTCAGATGGTGCGGCGGAAGGAGGAGTCGGCCGCCTGGGCAGCTGCCCGGGCGGACTCCTCCGAGCCGTGATTTGGCCGAATGTTGACCTGTACATGGGAGAGAGCTGGGGCGGTGCGTCGGTACCGTCTGCCGCATGCCGCCGATTCAGCGCAACGCCCCGGCTCTCCCCGTGCTGCCCTACCGCAAGCCGACCCCGGGCCGGGACTACTGGGTGTTCGACGACGTCCTGCCCGAGGTGGACGCCGTGCGCACCCGCTGCCTGGCGAAGGACGACTGGGTCGAGGGCTACCCGTACAAGAAGGAGAGCTGGCCCGGACTGCGCACCATGCCGGGCCTGGAGCCCGAGGAGCTGGCCCGGGTCGAACGGCTGGTGCGCAAGGCCACCGGGGCGCGCAAGATCTGGCCGGAAACCGCCCCCGGTGGCGCGACCCTGAACCACAACTGCATCCAGGTCGTCGGCGAGGGCGAGTCCGAGGTCCGGCCGCACGCCGACTCCCGGACCCTGTGCCGCTACGCCGCCGTGCTGTACCTCAACCCGGACGTGCCGGACGAGTTCGGCACCAGCTTCTTCCGGCAGAGCCTGCCCGGCGGCCTGCTCGGCGGCAACCTGGTCGCCGCGCCGCACAACAACCTGGTCGACGCGCTCGGCACCCGCTACGTACCGCCGGACTCCTTCACCGAGGACATCCGGGTGCCCCACCGCTACAACCGGCTGCTGCTCTACAAGGCCAACCTGATCCACAGCGCCACCGGCTACCACGGCCGCACCCTGGCCGAGAAGCGGATGACCGCGGTCTTCTTCTGGATGGCCTGACGCCTGACGCCTGACGCCTGACGCGTGACGCCCGGCACCCCGCCCCACCGCGGGAGGGAACGGGGTGCCGCGCCGTCAGACCGCGCCGGTCCGCTCGTGCGCCGCCCGGGCCACCGCCGCGGCCACCGGGTCCTGGCCCTGCGCCAGCTCCAGTACCAGCCCCGCGCTGTGCGGGGTGTCGAGCAGCGCCGCCAGCACCGCCGCCACGTCGTCGCGGGTGACGTCGCCGACGCTGCGCCCGGCGGTCAGCCGGACCAGTCCGGTCCCCGGGTCGTCGGTCAGCGCGGCCGGCCGCAGCACCGTCCAGTCCAGGTCCCGGCCCATCACGTACTCGTCCGCGGCGGTCTTCGCCCGGACGTACGCCGCCCACACCTCGTCGGCCTCCGGCGGCGGCGGGCTGCCGGCGCCCCGGGTGGAGACCATCAGGTAGCGACGCACCCCGGCCTGCCCGGCGGCGTCCGCGAGCAGTACCGAGGCCGCCCGGTCGACGGTGTCCTTGCGGGCCGCCCCGCTGCCCGGGCCCGCGCCCGCGGCGAAGACCACCGCGTCCGCGCCGGACAGGTGCGGTGCCAGTTCCTCGGGGGCGGCCGTCTCCAGGTCGATGACCAGCGGGCTGACGCCGTCGGCCAGCAGGTCCTCGCGGTGCGCCGGGTTGCGCACCAGGCCGGTGACGGTGTCCCCGCGGGCGGTGAGCAGCCGGCCCAGGCGGCGGGCGATCTGCCCGTGCCCGCCGGCGATCACGACGTACATGGTGGTGTCCTCCATCGGTCGGTACGCGGCAGGTCAGAAGGCGATGAGGGCCTTCAGGGCGCGCCGCTCGTCCATCGCAGCGTAGGCCGCCGGGACCTCGTCCAGGCGGACCGTCAGGTCGAACACGGGCGACGGGTCGAGCCGCCCGGCCAGCACGTCGGCGAGCAGCTCCGGGATGTACGCCCGGGCGGGGGCCACTCCGCCGCGCAGCGCGACGTTGCGGTTGAACATCTGGCCGAGGTCCACACCGGCGCTGCCGCCGTGCGGGACGCCCACGAACCCGACCGCACCGCCGTCCCGGGCCACCGAGATCGCGGTGCGCATCGACTCCTCGGTGCCGACCGCCTCGAGCACCGCGTGCGCGCCCTGGCCGCCGGTCAGCTCCCGGACCGCCTCGACCGCCGCCTCGCCGCGCTCCGCCACCACGTCCACGGCGCCGAAGGTCCGGGCCACCGCGGTGCGGTCGGCGTGCCGGCCGAGCACGATGATCCGCTCGGCGCCCAGCCGGTGCGCGGCCAGCACCCCGCACAGGCCCACCGCGCCGTCGCCGACCACGGCGACGGTGGCGCCCGGCCGGGCCCCGGCGGCGAGCGCGGCGTGGTGCCCGGTCGACATCACGTCGCTCAGCGCCAGGACGGCGGGCATCAGCGCGTCGTCGACGTCGTCCGGCAGGCGCACCAGCGTGCCGTCCGCGAACGGCACCCGGACCGCCTCGCCCTGTCCGCCGTCCGAGCCGACCTCGCCCCAGAACCCGCCCTGCGGGCAGGAGGTGTGCAGCCCGTCCGCGCAGTACGCGCAGGTGCCGTCCGACCAGACGAACGGCGCCAGCACCCGGTCGCCGGGACGCAGCCCGCCCACCCCGGCGCCGACCTGCTCGACCACGCCGACGAACTCGTGCCCGATCCGCTGCCCCGGCTGCCGGGCGGCCACCCCGCGGTAGGCCCACAGGTCGCTCCCGCACACGCAGGCGTGGGTGATCCGGACGACGGCGTCGCCGGGCAGCTCGATCCGGGGGTCGGCGACCTCCTCGACGCGGATGTCCTTCGGGCCGTGGATGACGGTGGCGCGCACGGGTGCTCCTAGCTCGGGAAAGCCTGACCGCCGTACACTCTCCCGACCGCCACCCCCGCGTCCAGCTACATCCTCTACAGAAGTGGTTAAGCTGTCCTTATGCTCGATCTCCGGCGCCTGATCCTGTTGCGCGACCTCGCCGAGCACGGCACCGTCACCGCCGTCGCCGAACTGCACCGCGTCACCGCCTCGGCCGTCTCCCAGCAGCTCAAGCAGCTGGAGTCCGAGACCGGAGTGCGCCTGCTCGACCGCGACGGCCGCAGCGTCCGGCTCACCGCCGCCGGCCACGCCCTCGCCGCCGACACCGAACCCGTCCTGGCCGCCCTCGAACGGGCCAGGGCCCGGCTCGGCGCCCTGGCCGGCCACGCCGCGGGCCCGTTCCACCTGGCCTGCTTCACCAGCGCCCTCGCGCCGCTGGCCGCCCCCCTGTGCCAGGCCCTGGAACGCGACCACCCCGGACTGCGGGTGCACATCACCGAGGCCGAACCGGAGACCAGCCTCCCGCTGCTGCGCCACCGCCGCGCCGACCTCGCCCTGGTCTACCGGTACGGCAACCTCGCCACCCCCGACCCCGCGGGCGTCGCCACCCGGGTGCTGCTCCACGACCCGCTGTACGCCGTCCTCCCGGCCGGCCACCCGGCCGCCGACGGCCCGGCCGCCACCCCGGTGCCGCTCACCGCGCTCGCCGGCACCCCGTGGGTCACCGCGGCCGAGGGCACCGCCTGTCGGGAGGCCGTGCTGCAGGCCTGCCGCGCGGCCGGGTTCAGCCCGCAGGTACGGCACACCTGCACCGACTTCGCCGCGATGCTGGCGCTGGCCGCGGCCGGCGGCCAGGTGGCGCTGGTCCCGCGCCTCGCGCTGACCGGACTCCCGCCCGCCCTGCGGGCCCGTCCGCTCGCCGACCCGGCCCCGGCCCGCACCATCGAGGTGGCCGTCCGTCAGGGCGGCGCCGACGAACCCGCGGTCGCCGCCTGCCTCGCCGCCCTCGACGGCCTCGCCCGGACGGAGTCCGCCCGTCCGGAGCCGTGCCGCACGGACTCCCGCACGGTGTGAGCCGTCAGGGCGTACGCCACTCGGCCCGGCTGGCCTCGGACAGCTCGACCCCGAGGCGCTGCAGCAGCCCCGCCAGGTCCCCGGTGTACTCCACCCGGCCGTGGCCGCCCTGGTTCGGCCCCGGCTTCGGCGGCAGCCGGACCAGCTCCACCCCCAGCATCGTCTGCACCGCCTCGACCACCTTCGCCGGACTGCCCTTCACGGCCAGTCGCAGCGGATCCCCGCTGCGGCACGCGTCGGCCAGCGCGTCGCTGCGGACCTTGATGCCGTCGCAGCCCGAGACGCAGATCTTGCAGTCGGACGTACAGCTGACGACGCACACGTCGCCGTCGCAGTCGATCGTCTGGTCGCAGGCCGTGCAGCTCACCATCGCGGGTCCTCCTCGCCGGGCGCGGCCGGCCCAGCGCCGGCCGCCTTCCCCAGCCTGCGGGCGCCGCGGGCGGACCGCACCCGGGTGGAGCCCGGCGGGTCCGGCCCTGGGGATCAGGCGACCGCCGCCCAGAACGCCGACTCGTACGCCTGCATCAGCACGGCCGCCCGCCGCGCCTCGACCGGATCCTCACCCGCGTCGAGGCCCTCCCGCAGCACGGAGAGCGCGGCCCGCTCGAAGCCGGGCGGCAGCTCGGCGAAGAAGGCGAAGAACGCCGCCTCGGCCTCGGTCAGCCCGTAGTGCCGGGGCAGCGCCGCGGCGACCCGGGCACAGTAGCCGCCCCAGAAACCGAAGTTGGCCAGCAGCGCCAGCGCCACCGCACTGCGCGTGCCGAACTGCGCCAGCCAGGCCAGGTGATGCGGGTACGACTGCGCCGCCGGCCGGGGCTCGTACACCCGCAGCGCCGCCCCGTCCATCCCGACCGCCCCGGCGAAGCCCTCCAGCAGGCCGAGCGCCTGCCCCTCACCGGCCGCCAGGCCGAGGAACAGCCCCGCCGCCGGCTCCCGCCCGCCGAACCGGGCGGCCAGCGCGGCGAAGGCGCGCCGGTCGCTGCGCACGATCCGGTACTCCTCACCGGCGATCCGGCGCAGCACGTCGATCGGGGCGGCCCCGGATCCGATCAGCTCGACCACCGGGTTCCGGGCCGCGGTGGGGGTCAGTTCGGCGACGGTTCGCCGGTACAGCTCGACGGCGGGATCCGTTGCGGTGATGGGGTCCACGGTGTACGAATCTAGCGCCCGCGGCGGGCTCCGGGGGTGAGGCCGCAGGCGCGTCGCCCTTGCCCGCCGACCGCACGTCAGCCTAGGTTAGGCTCGCCTAAGTTGCTCTGGATGGTGGGAGGGCCCGATGGGGTACGGCTGGGAGGGCGTCGTCCTCGGACTGCTGCGCGGCAAGGACTTCACCTTCACCGTGACCGGCGCCGCGCGGCTCACCGAGCACGTCCGCCGGATCGACTTCACCGACGGCGGCATGCTCGCCGCCACCGGCCTGCACCCCACCATGTGGACCTTCGCCTGGATCGCCTGCGACACCGCGACCATCCGCGCCCTGGCCCAACTGCTCCGCAAGCAGGCCGGGTTGCCCAAGGACCGGGTGCACGCCCTCGGCTACTGGCGCCCCTGACGGAACCGACCGGACCGGATGCTGGCGGCCCACCGGACGGTGGCGTACCGTCGGTCGCCATGGGCATCGACCAGGCGCGGGTCAACCGGATCTTCCAGCCCGCCACCTACGCCGACGGCCCGCCGTACGAGCTCTTCGCGGAACTCCGCGCCGCCGCCCCGGTCTGCTGGGTGCAGGAGCCGGCGGTGGGCGACTGGCCCGCCGGGCCCGGCTACTGGGCGGTGCTGCGGCACGCCGACGTCAAGTACGTGCTGCGCACACCGGACCTGTTCTCCTCGCACCTCGGCGCGACCCAGATCCGCGACCCCGACTCGGTGGCCGACCTGGAGTTCGCGCGCACGATGATGCTCAACCAGGACCCGCCCGACCACTCCCGGCTGCGCCGGATCGTCGCCGGGGCCTTCACCCCGCGCGCGCTCGCCGAGCTGACGGAGGCGATCGAGCGCCACGCGGCGGAGCTGGTCGACTCCGTCCGCGCGGCGGGCGAGGCGGACTTCGTCCGGCTGGCGGCCGACCTGCCGGTGCGGACGCTGGCCTGGATCATGGGCGTCCCCGACCAGGACCGGTACCTGCTGGCCGACTGGGCCGACCGCGTGATCGGCTACCAGGACGCCGATGTCGCCGCCTCCGGCACCGCGGACCCGGCCGCGCTGACCGACCTCGGCCGGGCGGCCGTCGCCCACCGCCCCGCGGCCATGACCACCGAGGACGGCCGCCCGGTCAACCCGCGCTCGCGCGCCGCCCTCGCCGACATGTTCGCGTACGCGCACGGGCTCGCCGAACAGCCGCGCCCCGGCAGCGTGCTGGCCCGGATGCGGGAGGGCGGGCTGAGTGCCGAGGAGTTCGAGACCTCGTTCTTCCTGTTCGCGGTCGCCGGGAACGAGACGGTACGCAACGCCCTGCCCGGGGGCCTGCACACCCTGCTCTCCCACCCCGACCAGTACCGGCTGCTGCGGCAGCGGGGGTCCGCGGTGATCGGACCGGCGGTGGAGGAGATCCTGCGCTTCTGGCCGCCGGTCGTGGAGTTCCGCCGAACCGCCACCCGCGACACCGAGCTGGGAGGCCGACGGATCCGGCGCGGCGAGAAGGTCGTCGTCTACCACGCCTCGGCCAACCGCGACGAGAACGTGTTCCCCGACCCGGACCGCTTCGACATCACCCGCACGCCCAACGACCACGTCAGCTTCGGCCACGGTCCGCACTTCTGCCTCGGGGCGCAGCTGGCCCGGATCCAGCTGCGGGCGATGCTCGGACGGACCGTCACCGACCTGCCCGGCCTGGAGCCGACCCCCGGCGCCCCACCCGCCCGACTGGTGTCCAACTTCCAGAACGGGCTCAAGCACCTGCCGATCCGCTGGCGGCAGGACTGACCCCGGTACGAACAGGCCGCTCTGCTTTGTCCGGCATTTCCGCCCTCTGGTGGCTTTTGGGGCCAGGGCGGCAATGTACAGAGCCTTGACTGGCCGAACCGCCCCCTGCATGATCGTCCCCGAGCGATCCGCCGGTGAGCGGATCCGCATCCATTCGTATTCATACATGGGGGAAAGTCGTGCCTCGTGCGCGCCGGACGGCAGCCGTTCTCGCTGCGGCTGCCGTGATATTCATGCCTGCCGTCACGGCCCAGGCCAGGACCATCGACAACATGTACCCGACGGGGAATTACGCCCCGGTCTGCCATGACGGCAGCCGGAGCCAGGGTCATTTCTGTCAGACCGACAACGCCACGCTGACGGTCTATCGGGAGGGGTCGCTGACGGCGGCTCAGAAAGCCACCATCAAGTCCGCTCTGAGCGAGTACTACAGCCCGACCGACCTCTCGGTGACGATCCAGTCCAGGGGCGTGTACACCGGTTCGTCGGAGACGGACATCATCTATCAGGCCGGTGATCTGCCGCAGAACGTCGTCGGAATGACCTGGTGCGACGACGCCGTGGATCCCTGGAAATGCGACCAGCATTACGTGCGGTTCAACAGCAGCGCCGCGGAGGTCGGTCCGATCAACAAGTCGGACGTCTGCCACGAGACCGGCCACGCCGTCGGGCTCACCCACGGAAACAACGCCTCGCCCGCCGTCGGCAAGAATGACAAGATAGTCGGCTGCATGACGGACGACGACAACTATTTCCTCGGCGCAAACAACCGCACCAACATCAACGCGACGTACTGATGGGGAATTCCGCCATGACCGCCCGCCGATTCGGCCTCCTCGCACTCGCCGCCGCGACGCTCACCACGGCCGCCGTCACCGCCGTCGCCGGCCCGGGCTCCGCGCCCGCCGACCAGCGCCCGCGCGTGATCCTCGCCCACGGCAAGGAACGCCTCCCCTCCACCACCGCCCAGGACTGGGTCTCCTACGGGGACCGCACCGTCATCGCCACCGTCACCTCCGAGACCCAGCTCGCCGCCTCGGACGAGGAGATCGAGGCGGGCGAGGGCTACCTGAGCCGCACGGTGACCCTGAACGTCCAGCAGCAGCTGTGGGCCCGCAGCGGCGCCCCCGCCCTGCCCGCCGGCCTCACCATCACCGCCGACGGCTGGGCCTTCAAGGGAACGCAGAAGACCCCGATCGCCGAGACCGAAGGCTCCCGGCTGGAGGTCGGCCACACCTACCTGCTGACCCTGGACCGGCTGGCCGGCGGGGCCTGGACCACCCTCGGCGGCGGCGCCCGGGTGCCCTACGACAACAACGTGGTGGGCAACGGCGAGTACGAGGGCAGCCTGGTCACCCCCAGCTCCTTCGCCCGCTCCACCCCGGCCTCCGGCCCCGACGCCGGCCCCGACAGCGACTCCACGGCCCCCGCCTCGGTCGTGGAGAACACGGCGGGACAGGCCGGCAGCTCGGTGGCCACGCTGCTGGCCCAGACCGCGCCCGACCCCGTCGCCCAGCAGAACTTCGCCCTGGACCCGATCGCCCGCCGCGCCGCCGTGGTCGGCGCGACCGTCCCCCAGGACACCTACTGCTCACTGGCGGCGCCGCTGGACCGCAGCGCCGGCAGCAACCTCACCGCGGCCGAACTCGGAAGCCTGCTGGAGGAGGTCGCGGGCAAGGCCACCGGATCCGCGGCCGGCTCCGCCGAGAAGCTGGCCGCCTACTACAACGGCGACACCACGGTCACCCTCTGGCAGGCCACCGCCGCCAAGGCCATGCTCAGCGCCGACCTCAACAACACCTGCCGACTCACGGTCTCCCTCGACCCGACCCCCACCACCCCGACCAGCCCGTCCCCGACCCCGAGCAGCTCCGCCTCGGGCAACACCGGGGACCACACCACCGGCTGACCCCGCCCTGACCACCGATCACCCCCGGCGTCCACCGCCGGGGGTGATCGGTCTGCCCGAGGGAGTCAGTCGCAGATCCCGAGATGCAGGACGGTGGCCCAGTCGCTGGTGACCAACAGCATGTTGCGCCACCAGATGTCGCCCGCGTGCGGGCCGCCGACGTCACCGGAGCACCGGACCGGCCCGAGATGATCCTCGAGCAGGTCGGCGACACCATCGGCGAGTTCGCCTGCCTGCCGGATCTCACCGGGCGTGCGCAGGTCGGGGTCCGCGTACCTGTGGACGGGCTGCATGACCCCTGCGGTCACCTCTCGGCGGAGAACGTCCCGCCAAGCCTGCGGTGACTCGAACGGGTCGACCGACGCTCCCAGCCGGTATCCGGTGGCTCCCGCGTCGTACACCGCTTGCGCGAGATCCTTCATCCAGTCATGACCGGGTGTCGTCCCGGCCACCGGGACCACGGGGAAAAGGTGGATGGACGACACGTGGTTGCAGTCGTCGAGCAGGCCCTCGAGCGGCTCGGCGGCGGCCGACACCGCGGCTGGAACGTCGAGCGGGTTCAGCCTGGGCATCCGGGTCCTCCGTGTGGGCGCGTTCCACCACCTGCGAACAGCCGACATCCGCCCGGTTCGGTACGCGAACACGCGGGCGCCGCTCAAGGCGACAGCGGGGCTCACCATATTCGTGAAGCTTGGTTCGGGGCGACGCATCTCGTCGAGTACGCCCTGGCCGGGTTCACCACGTGCGGACAGGTAACCCCTGACAGGCGACCTTGGCCGGTGCCGGGGAGACCGGCGGAGGTTGCTCGCGCCATGGAACTGGACCAGGCACTCGAACCGCTGCGCCGGGTGTTGCAGGAGCGCCGCACCAGCGGCTGTCCGGCGGGGTCGAGGACGTGTCCAGGTCGCCGGCCGGCCTCCGGGGCAATCCGTTGGCGGAGCGGCTCGGCCCCTGCTAGCCTCCCGGTGGCCGTGTGAGAGAACGAGGAGGTGGTACCCGTGAACGCAGTATCGACATGGGTGCTCCCCTCCGGGGTCACGGTCGGGCGATAGGCTCGTCGCCCGGGAGCGCCGTCCGTGAGCTCTCCCGAAAGGCACGACCGTGCACTTCACCTCCGAGCAGCGCCTCGACGAAGGCGTCCTCGAACGCGAATTCACCCTCGGCGAGATCCCCGGTGTCCTGTGGACGCCCGGATCCGCCTCCGCATCCGCCCCGGCGCCGCTGATCCTGCTCGGCCACCCCGGCGGACTGAACATGATGTACCCCCGGCTGCTGGGCCGGGCCCGGCAGTGCGCGGCGGACGGCTTCGCCGCGGCCACCATCGAACTCCCCGGCAGCGGTGACCGACCTCGTTCCGCCGCCACCGAGGAGGCCCGCGCCGACCTGCGCCGGGCGATGCAAGCCGGCGAACCGGTCGGCGCCGAGATCGTGGACCGGCTGGTCCTCCCGCTGGTCGAACGGTCGGTCCCGGAATGGCAGGCCGCCCTGGACGCCCTCCTCGGGCTGCCGGAGATCGGCGGCCCGGTCGGGTACTCGGGCGGAGTGATCGCCATCGGGACCCGGCTGGCGGTGGTCGAGCCGCGCATCGCGGCGGCCGTCCTGTTCGCCGGGAGCTTCGTGCCCGCCGCGTCGTACGAGGATGCCCGCAAGGTCACCATTCCGCTGCACGTCCTGCTGCAGTGGGACGACGAGGGGAACGACCGGCAGGCGTCCCTGGACCTGTTCGACGCCTTCGGCTCCGCGGAGAAGACACTGAACGCCAATCTCGGCGGGCACACCGGCGTCCCGCAGTTCGCCGGGGACGCCGCGGCCCAGTTCTTCGCCCGGCACCTGAAGTGACGTCAGGCCGCCGGGCCACCGGCGGCCGGTAGGCCGGGTCGGCCGGGATGCTGCCCGTCGAGGGCAGCTCCCGGCGCTCCTGCGCTGCGGTGGCCGTGGGGCGGCCATTCCACCCGGTGCGGGCAACACGTCACAACGTCTTGATCAGGCCGCCGTCGATGGTGAAGTCGGCTCCGGCGATGTTGCCCGCGCGTTCGCTCGCCAGGAACAGCACCAGGTCGGCGACCTCCTCGGGGAGGGTGAAGCGTCCGGTGGCGAACCCGCCGAGGGCGGCGACGGCCTGCGCCACCGCGGTCTCCCGGTCGACACCCATGGCCTGCGCGATGGTGTCGGCCATACCGCCGTCCCCGTACCAGAGGCCGGTGTCGACCGGGCCCGGGGCGACGGTGTTGACCCGGACGCCGAGCGGTGACACCTCCTTCGAGAGCGCCTTCGAGAAGTTGGTCAGTGCTGCCTTCGACGCGGTGTAGTCGATGACCCCCGGGTCGGGCAGGAAGGCGTTGACCGAGCTGATGGTGACGATCGAGCCGCGTGCGACGAGCAGCGAGGGCAGGGCCGCCCGTGAGGCCCGCACGGCGCTCAGCAGGTTGAGGGTCAGGGTGTCCAGCCACTGTTCGTCGGTGACGGAGGCGAAGCCGCCGGTCCGGGGCTCGGCCCGGCCGACGTTGTTGACGAGCACGTCGACGCCGCCGAATTCGGCGACGGCCGCGGCCACCAGGGAGTCGACTCCCTCGACGGTCGCCAGGTCGGCGGCGACGGGCAGCACGGCATGTGCGCCGGCGAGGTCCGCGAGGTCCGACCCCACACGTAGAGGTTGTACGGGTTGATCCAGATCTCCACGCGCTCCGGCGGTGTGCCCTCGCCCCGGTTCACCGGCGCCGTGAGCGAGGCCATGATCAGGCCGTGGTCCTCGAGCTGCGTACGGTATCCGCCGTTGTTCGTCGAACCCGCCGCCTCGCGCAGGCTGCTGAGGAAGTTGGAGTAGTTGATGCGCAGTCCCTCGCTCGGCCCCGCGTTCCCCAGGTCGATCCAGACGTGGGCCAACCCGCGATCCCCGACGGTTGCCTGGGCCTCGCCACTCGGTACGAGCACTCCCGCCAGGGTGGTCGTGAGGCCGACAGCGGTCATGAGCGTCGTACGGATCCTGCGCTTGAGGTTCCTCACCCGTGAGTCCCGCCCCTTCGTGTCCCGGACGGCGGCGGGTTCGCCGCCCGCCGTCCTCTTCACCGCCCACATCCGGGCGGCAGGACGATCTTCACGGGCGAGTGGGCGGCGGAGCTTGAGTCATCCGACTGGCGGCAGAAGACTCCTGTTGCCGACACCGACACCGACACCGACACCGACACCGACACCGACACCGGCGCCGGAGTGCAGGTGTGTCAGGCGCAGTCGCGGCAGATCTGCTGTTCGCTCTCGGTGCGGGCGAGCCGGCTGCGGTGGTGGACGAGGTGGCAGATGGTGCAGGCGAACTCGTCCTGCTGCTTGGGGAGAACGGGAACGCTGAGGTCCTCGTCGGGCAGCCCGGCGTAGTGCACCGGCAGCACGTCGTCGGCCTCGATGTGGTCGAGGGCGTCGATGCGGGAGGCTTTCGTGGTGGTGCGGGTGGCTTTCAGGGTGCGCAGATTGTCATCGAGATGGTCGTTCTCGTTCGTGCGGGGTGCGTCGAAGTCGGTGGCCACAGGGACTCCCTCGCTGGGGCAGGGCGGTGGGGCGGGTGCCTTCCGGCTGCCTGGCGGACGCCATCTGCCGATGAGAGCACAGGTGTGGGAGCGGGCCGCGAAGGCGCGGCGGAATGCACGCCGCCCCTTGCGGCTCCCGCCTACCCTTCACGCGTGAGGCCCGCTGCGCGGCGGTCCTGCGGGTCCGATCGCCCTCCGACCGCCGTGCAGGCGACCGGCGGTACCCGGCTGCTAGCGGATGTTCAGGTTGCCGGCCTCCAGGGTGCTTTTCAGCGCGAGGATAGCGGTGAGCGGTACGTTGAGCCGGATCCGGTCCGCCACGCTGCCGGCGGCGCGGCCGATCCGTTCGTCGGGGAATGCCGCAGAGAGCTGCTGGAGCATGGCTGCCGCGAGCTCCAGCAGGGCAGCGTCCACGCGGACGTTGCGGGAGTGGCTGCCAGGACGCTGGGGAAGCTCGTCGAGAAGGGAAGCGAGGTGGTCCCGCTCGGTGCGGCCGGTGATGGTTTCCATGCGAATGATCCTCTTTTTCCTTGCTGGGGCCTGCAAGCCGGGCGCGTCCGGCCGCGGCCGGAGTAGTGCCTCCGGGCACCGAAGGTGCGCTGCTCGGCTTCCTGGATCGCGGGGTCAGGGCACCGGACCGGGGCGGGCCACGTCATGGGTCGCGTCGCGCCGCGGCGCAAGATGTGCTGTCGGCTCCGGGGTGGGCGCCGGGGAGTGGTACAGCGCGGTGCCGGCCTGGATGAACGCGGCGTAGGCGTCGGGGTCGTCGGGGTCGGCGCTCCACCGGGCCTTCGCCCGCCGCCAGGCGATCCGCAGCTCCGCGATGGTGTCGGGCCGGTGCTCACTCGCGGCCGCCATCGTAGGGTGCGCCGCGGGGGCGTGCTTCTCGACGCGCCCGACCGCAGATGGGCACAGGGCGCAGGCGCGGTCGTGTGTAAGTCGACCGGGTGAACGGGCAGGTCGTGACCGGTCCGCGGTCGTGCGGGTGGCGAAGTAGGGGTGTGCGCGCCGCCGGCTTGTCGGGCGGTGCGGGTGCGCACAGGGCGGGGCTCCGGCTACTCAGGTGGGGCCCCGCCTCCTCCGGCGGTGAGCCGGGGAAGGTGCCGCGGTATTTCAGGCCCAGCAGGCCCAGGATGCCACGGCCGTATCCGTACTCGTTGCCGTAGCAGTCGCTGCTGGCGTAGTACGTGGTGCTCGCGCTGTAGCTGACGTGGCTGGTGCTGGCCTGCACCTCGTGGTTGTAGAACTGCTCGGAGCCGCGGGTGCTGTGGGCGGAGCTCGCGACTGCGGAGCCGGCCGCGGGGACCGCGACGATTGCGGCGGCGAGAGCGGTGGTGGCCAGGGCACGGGCTATGCGTTTGTTCATGGGATGTCACTTCCGTTGAGGGAGCGGTGTGTTCCGCTCCACCCGGCTGACGCCAAGCCCCAATCGGTCTGCTTGCCTGATACCGGCCGGTCCGCTGGGCCAACCGGTCCTGACGGCAGTGTGGGGGCATTCTGGCTGCGGCCTCTTCGCTCTGTGGCCTGCGAACCACGGCGTCGAGGGAGTTCACCGGCGCAGCGGCCTCCGCTGCCGACACCTGCGTCGACCTGAATTCCGGTTGGTCGGCACGACAGCCTTCGTGGGCCCGTCGGTCGCGCCCCCGCCTCGATCCACGTATCCCCTCGACAGGGAGCGCATACGTCGGCAGGGAAGGGGTCGGCCCTCGTAGCCCCGGATGCCCGGCACGCACTGCAGCCGGTCGGTGAAGGACTCGTTGAACTCCCCGCCCGCAGGGGCGGCGGCCGGGGCCGGGTCCGCGGGTGCGGTGTGGGGGACCGGGACCCCGGTGCGGCGGTCTGGATCGTACGACGGTGGTCATGGTCTGACGCTCTTTCCGGTCGGTGGTCGGTGGTCGGCCTGGGGGCCGGCCCGGCGGGCGGTGCGGCCCGCCGGGCCGGTGGCGCCCGGCGCCCGTGGACGCCGGGCCGTACGGTCGGGCCGGCTGGGCCGGCCCGGTCAGCGGCAGTACCCGCCCGCCGGCGCCCAGACCCGGTCCCGGTGGGACGGGATCCACTTGTTCTCCCAGCCGGCCTTGTGCCAGTAGCCGTGGTGCCAGTGGTGGTGGGTGTCCCACCAACCCGGGTGCCAGGTGTTGTGCCAGTCACCGGCCTGCCAGACCTTCTGCCAGTGGCCGCCGACCCACTTGTTCTCCCAGTGCGCCGGGTACCAGCGGCACTCCTTGTCGTGCGAGACCGAGGACACGCTCGCCGTGGTCGTCGCCGCCGCCGTGGTGGCCGACGTGGCCACTGCAGCGCCGCCCCCGAGCATCACGCATGTCCCGGCGATCGCCAGCGACCGCTTGGTTCGCGTCGTACGCATCTGCCGCACTCCCTTCCTTCCTGATGAACCGTCGGCCCGGACGGGTGTTGTGCGGAGGGGGTTTCCTTCGCCGCCCGCTCGGCCGGGGTGGTTCTCCATGACCTTGATTCGTTCACGCACACGCGCCGGACTGGCGGGAATTCCGGTCAAAAGTTCGACAATCGGACGGTCGCCCATTCGAGTCTTGCTGCGGCGTCCGACGCCGACCGGCGTTCACCATGACGTCGCGACCGTGACCACCAGCCCGGTACAACAAGGGCGCGCACCCATCCGAACCAGCCCGGGCTCCGCACACAGTGCAAGGACGCGCTTTGTGATGCCACAGCGCCTCGCAATCGCTCCGCAGCCTTTCCCGGACCACCGGAGACCCTGATGCCCGCCGCTTTGTCCCTCGTCCGCCCGGGCCCAGCCCCGCCCGCTGCCGCACGCGGGCGACTCGCCCTGGGGCGCGCCCCGGCTGGCCGGGCATCCTCCTGACACGTCTCGGAGCATGACCGATGATCACCTCATGACATTCATGAACACCGCTGAGTCGGCGGGTGGCGCCGAGCGGCATGCCTCCTGGACCGAGCTCTTCTTCGACCTCGTCGTCGTCGCGGGCGTGCTGCAGTTGTCACACCTCCTGCACGAGGGCCCGACGGCCGCCGATCTCGCCCTGTACGTCCTGCTGTACCTCGCCTTCTGGATCGCCTGGGTCTGCTTCACCGTCTACGGGAACGTCGAGGGGGACCGTGCCTGGACGCCCGGTCTCCTGCTGGCGATGCTCGGCCTCGCCGTCATGGTCGCGGCCGTCCCCGGGATCCGCGGTACGAGGCACCACCTCGCGTTCGTCGCCGCGTACGTCTTCCTGCGCTGGCTGTCCAGCCGGTTCTGGCGGCGCGGGCGGGTCGTGATGGACTGGCCGGTGGCCCAGATGGGCCTCGGTGTCCTGCCGTGGATCGTGTCGCTGTGGGTGGATGCTCCGGCGCGCTACTGGCTGTGGGCCCTGGGAATCGGGTTCGATCTGCTGGCCATACTCGCGGACGCCGGCGGCCGCATGCTGCGGGGCGCGCAGGAGTGGGCGGCGCGCCTCGTCAGGAAGAACGGCGACCGCGGGCGGCTGCCGGTGATCGAGGCGGCCTACGCCGATGTGCCGCACCTGATGGAGCGGCTGAGCCTCTACGTCATCATCGTGCTCGGCGAGGGGGTCATCCAGATCACCTCGGTCGCCGCCGACACCTCCTGGGATGTGCACCTGGCCGGCGCGGCGGTGGGTTCGTTCGCCCTGCTGTCCGGCCTGTGGAGCATGTCGCTGCTCTACGGCTTCGGTGGGATCCCGAAGACCGGCCGGCGTGATCTCCCGGTGCGGCTGGCCCTGTCCCTGCACTGCCTGACGACCTGCGCGCTCGCCTCCGTCGCCGCCGGCCTGGGCCTGGCCATCGCGCATCCGCACGATCCTGCGGCGAACGGCGTCCGGTGGTTTCTCTGCGCGGGTCTCATGGTGTACTTCGGCGTCAGCGTGCTGGCCGCCGTGGTCTCCGGTGCACGGTGGCAAGACGTCCTCGGGTGGGCGCTGCCCTGCCTGCTCCTGCTGTTGGCGCTCGGCGTCTTCGCACAGCGTCTCGGCGTCGGATGGCTGATCTGGGCGCTGGCGACCGCGGTCGGCTGGCAGCTCGTGTTCGCACCCGGGAAGCGCGGCGGCCTGCTGGAGCGCGCCTCGGCCTGACCCGCGCCTCCCGCGATGTCGGTGGTCCCACATCTCGGAAGGCGCATCGGCAAGGTGGAGCCCGGGAGCCCATGGGCGACGGTGATGAGGTCGGCGAAGGTGCGGGAGAGGTCGGCGCCGTACCGGGAGAACAGCGCTGCGTTTTCGACGACATGGCGCGTGATGGTCCACGGCAGGATCGGGGCCGCCCACCGGTGCCCCCGGAGCGGGCTGCGAGCGACCGTACGCCAGCGGCCACATGGGTCAGCAGAAACCCGCGCTGCTCAAGGTCCGTGCGCACCTCTCCGGCCAACTCGTCTTTCGGCTCAAAGAGCTGCACGCCGGCCGTCCCATGACCAAGGGTCACTCCAAGATCTCTGCCGCACCTCTCCGTGGGACGCCATCCGCGCGCCGCGCGAAGCGCCGCACTCGACCGGACCGGGCCCGGCGGGCCAACCGTTCGCTGATTCATTCCAGCTGAAGTCGGATTGACTGAATGCTTCGACGAGCTGCTCGCCGGAGACCCCGCCAGCTTCCGGACAGCATCGCGAAGTTCGCAGCCGCCATCCCCGAGGACGTCGACCGACTCGAGGTACCGCCCTCCGCTTGAGCAGTCGACGTCTGCCGGTCCGCGGGTCGCTTCGGCACCGCGGGCCGGCCGGCAGCCAACGGACCTTTCGGTCGGCGAGGGTCCAGCGGCTGCGCCGGGTCTTGACGAGCCGGCCGTCCTCGAGGCGGTGGTCGAGTTCGAGGCCGCTGTTGAGCATGACGAGGACGTCGAGGCGGAGCGACGAGCAGGGCAGCGGCGGCCACCGGCCGCTCCCCGTCGTCCCTCTCCAGGTGCTCCATACACCCGGCGGCCCGCTCCACCTCCTCGGGACGATGCTCTCCCGCTCGTGTGCGCCGGCCCGGTCACCCGCCCCGCGGACACCCTGCGGCGGTGGCAGGCCGGGCCCGGCCCGCAGCCTGGCACGGGGCTACCCGGGCGCCGCGCTAACCTCTGCGTGGCGCCCGCCGGGACGAGACGCACACCTCACCCCGTCGGGCGCCCCCGCACACCCGCCCCGCCTCCCGTCGGACGGTCAGCCCGCGGCCTGGGCCGGGACCGCGGCGGCGGTGTACAGGCCGCGCCCGGCCCGCTGCGCCTGCCCGGCCTTGGCGAGGCGCTCCAGGCGGGTGCGGACGGCGTTGACGTTGGAGTCGAGGCCGTCCAGGCCGAGCAGGCCGGCGACCTCGCGGGCCCGCAGCGGGCCCGACGCGTCGGCCAGCACCGCGA
>NZ_JAIZ01000628.1:43898-47874 GCF_000710465.2 Kitasatospora sp. MBT63
CCTGACTCCCGAACTGCTGTCGAAACGCTGCTCTACGACGTGAACAGAGCCACCCTGACCCGCAGCGGCCACGGCACGCCCGTGCCGTCCGGCTCGTGTCCGCCCAGCCGTCCCGCCTCCCGCCGCGTGCCCGCACCCGCGGCCGACCGTAGCCGTTGCGGCGCCCCGGGCTCCGGGCGGCGGGGCCGCACCCCGGCGTCGTGCCGTTGCCCGGCCGGCGGCGGACCGTTGCCGGGGCGGTTCGGGGAACGCCGAACGGCGGCCCCCGGGTGTGCGGGTGCCGCCGATGGTGCCGGGGCTTCCGCGGCAATTCGGAAGGCCCCCGGGAAGGGGTGGGGGAGTGCCCGGATCAGAGGAACACGTCTCCCGGCGCCGACGGACAGACCGACAGCGCATCTGTGAATGATTGATACCCGCCACCAGGCGTTTCCGGAAGCGGAAACCGCCTGCTTGCACGACTTCGCACGAACGCGGGCAACACCCCCGGTGACGTGCGCCCCGGTACGGGTTGTGCGCCGGACGGAAACCCCCCGGCCGCCCCGGGACCCGCCGCCACGCGGGCCACCCGTCCGCATTCCGCGGACAAAGGCGGAAAACGCCACCCCTGAAACGGTGCTGACGGCCATTCAGGGCGTGCCAGAGTGGTGGGACGGCCACGGGCGGCAATCCCGCGGCCGCACCGCACCATCCGCCCGGATCAAGAAACCGTCCACCCGGATCAGAGGACCACCGTGAGCATCCTTCCCAGCCCCCTGCCCGCCGCCGGCCTGCCGTCCCTGCAGATCCCCCTGCCCGCCGGCCGCCGGCGCGCCGTGCCCGCCCTCGTGCCCGCCACGGTGATCGTCATCATCCTGCTCGCCCGCGGCTACGACATCGCCTCCGCCACCGCCGCCGTCATCGCGATCGGCGCCGCCGCCCGCGACCTCGCCCGCACCAGCTGACCCCATCCCGCCCCGGTGGCGGCGCCCTCGAACGCGCGGCGCCGCCACCCGTGGTGAAGGAGGACAGCGCGTGCCCCGCCCCGAAACCACCATCCGCCCCGACGCACCCCACCGCGTCCTCGCCGAACAACTGCGCCGACTGCGCCACAAGGCCGGCAGCCCGCCCCTGACGGCGCTCGCCCGCCTCAGCGGCTACGGCACCACGGTGCTGTCAGAGGCGGCCTCCGGCACGAAACTGCCCAGCCTCGACGTGACCCTCGCCTACGCCCAGGCCCTGGGCGGCGATCCGCAGCACTGGCGCGAGCAGTGGCTCATCGCCCGCCACCGCCAGGAACCCGACCGCCGCTACGAGGTCCTCGACCGGCCCCGCTCACCCCGCAACATCCGCACCGTCCCCGCTTTCCTCCAGGCCCTGCGGGAACTGAGGATCCGGGCGGGCGAGCCCTCCTACCAGTGGATGGCCGGCCGCTGCCAGGTCTCCGCCTCCACCCTGTGCGCCGCCCTCGCCCCCTCCCGCACCACCCTCCCGGGCCGGCAGGCCGTCGAGGGAGTCGTGACCGCCTGCCTGACGGCCACGGCCGCCACCGGCGACGCACCGGACACCGGCGCCCAGGCCTGGACCGACACCTGGGCCCGGCTGCGCGCCGCCGAACTCGCCCGCAAGGACACCCGCCCCGCACCCCGGAACACCCCCGCACCGCCCGCCTCCTCCGGGCCCGCTGCACCCGAGGACGACGCCCCGCGCACCTGGCCGATCGAGCCCGGGACACCCCCGCGGGTGGCGGCGTTCGCCCGGGCGCTCCAGAAGGCGTTGGTGGCCGCCGGACTGCGCCAGTGCCAATTGGCCGGGGTCGCGGGAGTCAGCGCCGCCAGCCTCTCGCGCTATCTCCGAGGTGTGCGACTGCCGCCGTGGGAAGCCCTGTGCGCCGTGCACGAGGCTCTGTCCTCGGCCGGAGCGGACCGCGAGGTCCTCGACGGGCTACGTGACTGCTGGAACAGCGCGACGGCGGCCGCCCGGGCCGAAGACAGCGCCCCCGTCGTACCTGCCGCCCCCGATCCGGCCGCCGCCGCGACCGCGGCTTCCGAGCCCTTG
This sequence comes from Kitasatospora sp. MBT63, assembly GCF_000710465.2. Lineage (GTDB taxonomy): Bacteria > Actinomycetota > Actinomycetes > Streptomycetales > Streptomycetaceae > Kitasatospora. Next base: position 45,933 of record NZ_JAIZ01000628.1, read on the forward strand.
CCGAAAGCCTGGCAGGCCGGCTCGAGCCTGTCCGAGAAGGCCGTGCTGTACGCCCTGCAGCACCACCCGGACCGGATGGGAGTCCTGCTCGCGCCCATCCGCACCCAGCATGACGATGTCCACGCGATCGCGTTCTCCCCGGACGGCGCGGTGCTGGCCACCGCGGGAACCGAGGGGTCGGTCAGGCTCTGGGACGTGGTGAGCGGCCGGCAGCTCGGCTCACCGCTCCTCGGCCACCGCGGTTACGTCAACTCCGTTGCCTTCTCGCCCGACGGTGCGCTGCTCGCCAGTGGCGGGGAGGACGGAACGGTCCGGCTGTGGCGGCCCGGCCCGAAGCCGACCGCCGTCCGCACCCTGAACGCGGACCGCTGGCGGATCGACAGGATCATGTTCTCCCCCGACGGCGGGACGCTCGCCACCTCCGGAATCGAAAGGGCCATCCACCTGTGGGACCCCGCAAGCGGCCGCCGGACGGGGTCGCTCGTCGGACACACCGGCCTCCTCCACGCAATGGCGTACTCGCCCGACAGTGCGCTCCTGGCCGCTGCCGACCGGGACGACACCCTCCGCGTGTGGGACCCGGAGAACGGCAAGCAGATCAGCGTCGTACCGGCAGCCAGTCCGGCCGCCGTGTTCTTCACCAGCCGCACCGAAGGTCTGTTGGTGACCTGCACCGGGATACTGCAACGGTGGGGGGTCGGCTGGAGACCGACGGACATCGACCCCGGTCGTCACGGCGGCCGTCCCGGGGACGCCTGCTCGGCTGCGCTCTCCCCGGGCGGCAACCTGTGCGCCGTCGTGAACGAGGAAGGCCCCGTCCAGCTCTGGAACACCGCGACCGGCCGGCCCGCCGGCAGGCCTCTGCGCGACCACACCGACTCGGTCTGGTCGGCGGCGTTCTCCCCCGACGGCGGCCTGCTGGCCACCGCCGGCGGGGGAGAGGAGGTACTGCTGCGCCGGGTTGCCTGACCGGCACGGCACACAGCGCGTCGTCGCCCCTGCCGGCCCGGCAGGCTCCGAGCCTGCCGATCCGTCAGATGGTGGTGAGCTTGGCCTTGAACTGGGTGTAGTCGATGACGTTGTCGGCGGGCGGGGCCTGGACGGTGAGGGGCTTGTCGAAGTCGGTGAAGTTCATCTCGCCGGGCTCCGCGCCGTAGTGGGCGATCTTGACCAGGTAGGGCTTGCCGTCGGTGGCGACGTAGCCGGTGTTCGTGGAGCCGTCGTCGTCGGTGGAGACGACGGTGAAGGTGCTGTGGCCGTTCACGGTGGCGGCGGCGCCCTTGACGGCGTCGTCGTCGGTGTCCTTGTTGTCGGTCATCGACTTGACGATGTCGCACATCGCGGCGAGTCCGGCGAGCGAGGGGTCGTCCTTGGCGCCGGTCAGGTAGCGGCCCTTGAACATTTCGGCGGCCACATCCCCGGCGTGCGCGTCGCCCTTGCCCGCGGCGATGGTCTTCCAGAACGCGGCGTCGGGCCGCAGGTAGCTGGTGCCGTCGGTGTGGATGATCTCGATCTGGCCCATGCCCACCACGCCGATGGTGCCCTGGCAGTTGCCCTTGGTGTCGGTCGCCAGGTCGAGGGTCATCTTCTTGCCGGCCGCCACCATGTTCCCGGAGATCCTGACCGACGACAGTGACGCCATCGCGTCCTGGGACTGCTTCTCGATCTCGGCGGCGGTCAGCTTCTCGGTGTCCAGGCGCCCGGCCGCGCCCGTGCTCCCGGAGGCGCCGGGGGAGGCGGTGGCGGCTGCCGCGTTCGAGGAGCCGGCCGGGTCCTGGTTCCGGGCGCAGCCGCCCGCTCCCAGGACCAGGGCGCAGCAGACGGCGGTGGTGGCGATGGCGGGGCGCTTGGGGAACATCGGTGTCCTTCTGTGGGACCGGCACGGAAGGCGCCAGTATGGGCCCGGACGGGGTACTGCCGCCTCGGGTTTCTTCGCCGGTTC
>NZ_JAIZ01000628.1:47997-52360 GCF_000710465.2 Kitasatospora sp. MBT63
GGCGGTCTCCGACGGGTGGTCACCTGCCGGGGCAGGAACGACCAAGAGCCGTTCGGTGTCGCGGGTTCCCGCCCCGGGCGGGCCGGGTCAGGACGTGCGAAGGGTCTCGCCGGCCGGTGAGGTGCGGGTGAACCAGGTGCGCGTCTCGTCATTGTCGAGGACGCGGGTCAGTTCGGCGGTGCCGGGGAGCAGCGGGAAGAAGCGGTCGGCGTTCCAGGTGCGCGGGTACAGCGGCTCGTCCAGCACGAGCAGGCGCCGGCCCTCCACCACGGGGATGTCGTCGGGCAGCCCCTCGTTCCAGATCCGCTCCCCGTCCGGCGCGAGAAGCTCGAACGCCCCGGCCGCGGCGGTGCCGCTGCGCCCCTGGGCGGGTTCGGGGTCGGTGGCGAGGCGGACGCTCTCGGCCGAGGGCGGGGTGCCGGGCAGGTGGCCGCCGCCGACGAGGACGTGGGCGAGCAGGATGTGCAGCTGGAAGTTGTCGCCGATGCCGCCGATGCGGACCTCGTAGCCGGTCCCGGTGGGGCGGTGCAGCACCACGATCGGCTCGTCGTCCAGGACCGCCAGCGCGTGGGCGAGGCACGTGAGATCGTGCCGCCCGAGGGCCGCCAGGTCGCGGCACAGGGGCAGGAGCGCGGACGCGTGGCGGCGGCGCACCTCGGTGCTGCGGCACAGTACGGCCAGCGCGGGCGGCTGCCACTGCTCGATGGAGCACCAGGCCAGGGCGAGCCGCAGCGCCTGGTCCGGCTCCGCGCCCAGGCGCTCCAGCAGCGCGTCGTCGATGATCTGCTCGTCCGGCTCCGGGAGTTCGTCCCCCGCACCGCCAGCGTGCCAGCGGCGGGCGAACTCCAGGGCGTCGGCGAGGTCCTGGCGGGTGCCGTCGAGGATCGGCTGCGCGCAGGCCGCGGGGTCGGCGCCGCGTTCCACGCAGAAGCCGGCCGCCGTCGCCAGCAGCGGACGCGGGCCGGTGGGCGGGAAGGCGGGGAGCAGTGCGGCCAGCCGGGGGCCGGCCTCGGCGCGTTCGGTGTCCGGCGCCGACTGCACGACACGCATCGCGGTGTTGAAGGCACGTTCGGTGCGGGCACCATCGCGGGCGTCCACGGCCTGTTCCAGCTCGGCCAGCGCGCCTGCCAGGGCCTGGCCCTTCGGTTTCCTCCGGAAGATCATCGGCACACCCTAGGACCTGGGTCCGACAGGAGTCACCGGACCCCGGCTTCCGCACCACCAGGTGCACCCGATCCGCAGGAGACGAAGGCCCGGCGGAACCCGGCGCGCGTTTCACGTGTGGGGCCGGGGTGTTGATGGTCCTCCCGCGCTCGTCGGTTCACGGGAGGACCGGTTCCCAAACCGACGAGCGCGGGCAGCGCCGCCGGGGGCGTTGCGGCCGGTTCCGGTTCCGGCCCGCGGGATCCGCTGCGCCGGATTCCCGCCCGGCGGGAAGACCCGCTGCCGGGCGTCGAACCGCCGGCCCACCGCCGCACATCCTGCTGTCGGCCGCACCCCCCTGCCAGGTGCCGGGACCCCGCGGCCGTCGACCCGGGACAGGGGGCACGGTGGCGGACGCCGACATCGATACCGGCGGGCACGCACCGCCGGGGCCCGGTCTGGCCGAGCTCCTGCTGGCGGCGGCCGCGGTAATGGAGCGCGCGGGGGAGCTCGTGCCGCTCGCCGTCACCCTGCGGCCCGCCACCTCCACGATCCAGCTCACCGGCACCTCGGCGGCGCCGATGGCCGACCAGCGGGTGAGCATCGACCGCCTCGAGGCGTCGCTGCCCGCCGACGACCCCGCCTTCCGCCAGATCGTCGGCCGCCGCCACAGCTACGGCATCAAGGCCGAACTCCCCGGCGGGATCCGCCTCCTCGCGTTCGCCGTCACACCGTGGCAGACCCGCCCCGATCCCGACGACCGCACCACCACCACCCGGTCGAGCGCGGCGATGCTGCGCGAACTCGCCCCGTGGGCGGCCACCGTCGACGCCGGCCTGGTGGACGAGCTGACCGTCGCCGATCTCGGTCGCGGCCACGCCACCCACCTCATCCTGCACGACAGCGCGGACCCGCTGCGCGCGGTCGAGGCCGTCACGGCGGACCTGCCCGCCCGCGTCGAGCGCCGCCCCATGGGGGCCGCGGCCCGCGCCATGCTCCCCACCGGGCACTACCTGAGAGTCGTCGCCGACCACGCGCCCGCACCCGCCGCGCGGGCAGGCCCGGCGACGGCCGCCCGGCCCGAGCCCGTGAACGCTGCGGACCGCGTGGCCGACCTGGCCGCCCACGCGGCCCGGCTGCGCGAGCAGCGCAACACCCCCGCCCCGCCCGCAGCAACACCACCCCTCCCGCCGGTACACCGGCCGGCGACCGACACCCACCAGCAGCACCGGCACGGACAGCACCGCCGCGATCCTCCCCCCGGGGCCCGGCCCGGCTGACGACCCGCCCGTCCGGAGCACCTGCCCACTGAGCTGCGACGATCCGGTCTCTACAAGCCCCCGTGCCGAGACATACGACCCGGCGACGGCCGCCGGACCGCTCGCCGGTGTCCCTCGACCGACGGCCGGTGCCCGATGAGTAGCTCACCGGGCCCGCGACCCGGGCCGTGGCTGTGGCCGGCCCGCGCTCCCGGGTAGTCACCCCCGGTGCCCGGCCCCCAGGGCTGCCGTCCATGCCCCGTGGTCCATCTCCTCGGCCCACTCGAGCAGCCGCTGCTCCCGGGCGCGGCGCTCGTTCTCCTCCTGGTCGGCCAGCATCTGGTCGTACCCGTCGAGTTCGGGCCGGGACCCGTTGACAAGGACCTTGATCCTCTCGTCGTTGTCGCGTCTGTCCTGCGCCGCCTGCACGTCCGGGTGGCCGTCGAAACAGCCGTACCAGGGCCCGGCGTGGCCGGGCGCGACCTCGTCCGTCGTGCCGCGGGCCGCCAGCCGGTCCCGCGTGCGCAACCACGCGTCCGAACCCCGGGTGACGCCGAACACGGCCAGGAGCGCGGCCATCTGATCGCAGGTCGGCAGTGCGAGCCCGGCCAGGAGCCGGTGGGCGGTGCTCCTGCCGACCCGGTGGCCGAGCCGCGCGGTGCGGTTTTCGATGTCGCGGTAGGTCAGGCCGGCCCGCATACGGGACAGGCCCTGTCCCAGGGCGGCGGTCGTGCGCACCTGGTGCGGACGCCGGTAGCGTGCGGCGTCCGCGCGCGGGGTCCGCTCGACGCGGGCCGCGTCCCACCGACGACAGGCTTCCCGGACACGCTGCGGGTCCCCGGCCGAGTTGCGCCGCACCCACTGGTCGTACGGTTCGGGGCTGCCGGCCGCGGGCCCGGGCGCCGTCCCCGCCCGGGACGCGAAGGCGGCCCGGGCGAACATCTCCACGGTCTGCCGCGAGGGGACGCCGGCGCCTGTCACGGCCCGGCTGAGCGTGGAGGCCGACAGCGCCACCGCCGTTCCCGACGGAGCCCTGTCCGCAGGGCCGCCGGGGGCAGCCAGCGCCTCGGTGCGTCTGGCCAGTTCACGGAAGCCGACGCCGCTGCGGCGCTTGAGCTCCAGCAGGTGGCGGACCAGGGCGCGCAGGCGGGGGCCCGCGTCCGGGTGGAGGGGCTCGGCCGTGCGGGCCACGGTCACCGCCGACCGCGGTCGCGGCGACGTCCCTGGCCCGCGCCGACGGTACCGGCCCGGGCCAGGAGGCGGTCCAGGGCGCCCGTGGCCACGACGGCCAAGGCCTCGGGAACGGACCGGCCGGCGGAGAGCAGGACGACCACCACCACGACGACGACCGTGTCGGGGCCGAAGCGCCACCACGGCAGCGGGCTCAGACGGGACCGCAGGCCGCGCACTGCAGCGGGTGCGCACAGAGAAGGGAACACCGATGCTCCAAAGGGGAGGTAGAGGCGGCCGGGGCGGATGCCGCCCCGGCGCCGGTCCGTCGTCCGGACCTTGTCGATGACCTACCTTCCGCTGCAAGCCCGGTCCTCGCGAGTTCGTTCCGGGCACCGATATGACGACGTCTTCGCGGGCGAGATCCTGCGGTACGCCATGGCGTCGCAGGTCAGCGGACACGCGACCCCTCTCCTGGCAGGCGCATTGATGCAATCCTGTCCGCGCCCGAGCCAGCGCCCGGCGCTGTCGGCCGCCGATCGCGCCCGCGGGCCACCGCACGCTCAATCGACCGAGGAGGGGCCGGCGACGTCATGCCGGGCAACCAGCGCCGGCCTGCCGACGACTGCCGGGACGAGCCCTGACGGTCACTCTCTCCCGGCGCCTTCAGAACGTGGTTTACCCGGCGGCCCGGCCTCCTGCCGCACTACTCTGACCTGCGGCGGCGCCCGCCGGCACGAGACGCACACCTCACCCCGCCGGGCGCCGCCGCACACCCGCCCCGGCCGCCC
>NZ_JAIZ01000628.1:52422-53561 GCF_000710465.2 Kitasatospora sp. MBT63
CCCGGCCGCCGGAGGCGGCCTGGGCGCACGGCTGTCAGCCGGATCGCCAGGAGGAGGACCGGCTCGGGAACGACTCCCGTCGGACGGTCAGCCCGTAGCCCGGCCCGACGCGGTGGCGGCGGTGTACAGGCCACGCCCGGTCCGCTGCGCCTGCCCGGCCTTGGCAAGGCGCTCCAGGCGGGTGCGGACGGCGTTGACGTTGGAGTCGAGGGTGTCCAGGCCGAGCAGGCCGGCGATCTCACGGGCCCGCAGCGGGCCCGACGCGTCGGCCAGCACCGCGAGGACACCGGCGGCATCGGTCAGCCCCGGCCTGCGGCCGCCGCCCGGGCGCCGCTTCTGCCCGTCCGCCGCCGGGGCCGGGCCGTCGACCGGTCCGGCCTGCGCAGGCACCACGGCGCCCTTCGACCGGGCCACCCGAGACACACTGCCCTTCGGCGCCCCCTGCCCGGCGGTCTTCCTGGCGGTGGCGGTGGCCTTCTTCGTTGTGGTGGTCGCGGTGCGGGCCGGGGCGGGCTGCTCGCCGGCCGCCGCGACCGTCGTGCGGGCCGTCTTTCTCACCGCCTTCGCGGCCTTCGCGGGCTTGGCGGGCTCCGGGGAGCTGTTCGCCCCGGCCGTGGTGACGGGCTTCGCCGTCTTCTTCGCGGTGCGCCCGGCGGCTGCCCGGGCGGGGGCCTTCGGCGTCGTGGCCGCGGCGGCCGGTGCCGTGTCGTGCTGCGCCGTGGGCGAGGTGGTGCCCTTGCCGGCCGCCTTCGCGGCAGGCGTGGCGGGGGAGCTCTTGGCCCGTGTCCTGCGGGTGGTGGCAGCCTCGGCGGGTGCCGCGTCCGGCGCCTCGGCGGCGGCCGGGGTCTTGCGCGTGGTGCCGCGCCTGCGTGCGGGGGCGGCCGCGTCGGGCGCGGGCGCGGTGGCGGTGTCCGTCGAGGCCGACTCGTCGTCGACGCCGCTCACCGGTGCGTCGGCCGTGCCGGGGTCGGCGGCGCCGGCCCGCACGTCCGACGGCGCCTGCAGCACCACTGCTTCCGGTGCGGCGGTGTCGGGGTCGCCGTCGTGGCCGAGGGGCGTGCCGGCCAGCGCGGCGAGGCCTTCCAGCACGCCGGTCATGGCGCTCTCCTGCGCGATGACGGCCGCGAGCTGCTCCTCCA
>NZ_JAIZ01000628.1:53571-54811 GCF_000710465.2 Kitasatospora sp. MBT63
CTAGCATCCGAATGTACGGCCCCCACCGCGGATACCCGGCGCTTTGTCGGAAATTCCCACCCATCGGGCGGCCCGGACCACCGCCGCACGCGCGGTGCGGCCGGTCCGTCTCCCCTGTGTGAGGCCCGGGCGGCGTCCGCGGTGGTGCAGCTCGCCGGCATCCGGCCGGCCTGCGGCCCGGGCGCGTCGGGCTCCGGGCAAGGTCAGCGGGCGCTCCAGACGGGACAGTGCGGGGCGTGGACGTCGATGAGGATGAAGCCGCCGCCTTCCAGGACCCGGCGGGTGCGGGCGACGGCGCAGCACCGCTGCGCCGTCCCGGTTGCCGTGCCGGGCCGCTCCGTCTCGCAGGTGCGGGCCATGTCGTGCGCCGCGGCGGTGTGGTGGGTGTCGGGGGCGCTGCGGGGACGGGGTGGCCCGGGGACGGGGAGTGGCCGCCGGGCCTGCCCTTCGGGCAGCGGCTGGCGGCCGATGGCGGCGTGAGGCATCAGGGCGAGGGAGCGGGCCCGGCTGCGGCGATCCGACATGCCGGACAGCCTGCCCGTTGGCGGGCGGCTCAAGCAGGGCCGTAGGGCTGCCACAGCGGCAGGTTGTGGTGCCGTGCTCCGGAGGACGTCGGCGCCCGGGCCGCCCGCCGTGCCTCCTCCAAGGTTAAGAGCAGGATGGTGAGGGTCAGCCAATTGTCGTGATGAGCATGGCAGTTCACTCGTTCGCGACCGGGGAGGCTGAATGTTTCAGGGTTAAAGGTGGGTTAGGGTGGGTGGTGGGGGTGAGGCTGTGATGCCTACGCAGGAGGAGCTCTTCGCGGCGGTGGACGCGCTGCTGCACGACAGTGGTCCGCGGCTGCCGGAGCCCGCGGAGCGGGCGCGGCTGCGGGAGGCTGCGGGGGTGCCGCAGGCGCGGCTGGCCCAGGTGCTGAGGACGACGACGCAGACGGTGAAGAACTGGGAGGCGGGCCGCTCTGAGCCGCGCCCGCCCAGGCTGGAGGCGTACGCCAGGCTGCTGGAGGGCTGGGCGCAGCAGCACCCGGTTCCGGCGGCGGCCGAGGCGACCGTCGCCGAGGTGCCGTCCGCCTTCGCCGCCCGCGCCGCGCAGACGGCTCCGCCCGCTGCCGTGGAGAACACGACCGTGGAGAGGACGGCTGCGCAGGACACAGCCGGGCAGACCCCGCAGGCCCCGGAGGTTCCGGAGGTCCCTGACGACGACGATGGCGAGGCCGGCCCGCGCCCGGGGCGTCGCCCCG
>NZ_JAIZ01000628.1:54821-58252 GCF_000710465.2 Kitasatospora sp. MBT63
AGGCGGCGGCGCTCGCGCACAGCGGGCAGTTTCGCCTCCAGCAGTGCCACCGTCGATCCCACACCGCTGTTGGCGCCGAACGTGCTGGGGTTTGCCACAACCACTCCCACCGGATCGTCAGTTACCGCTCGTAGCAGCCGAATGTACGGCCCCCCACCGCAGATACCCGGTACTTTGCCGGAAATTCCCACCCATCGGGCGGCCCGGACCACGGCCAAGGCGCGGCACCCGGCCGGTCCGCATCCCCGTGTTGCGGCCCGGGCGGTGATTGGCGGCGCGGCTGCGCGGCCACGGCGCCGGGGGCGAAGCGGGCCGGCTGCCGGCGATGCCGTGGGCGGCGGAGTGCGCAGAGTTGCGGCCGGTCGGCATCCGGACGGCCTACCTTGAGGCGAGGATGGGCGGGCTCCGGGCCGAGGTCAGCGGGCGTTCCGGACAGAGCAGTGCGAGGCATGAACGCCGCGAAGGATGAAGCCGCCGCCTTCAAGGACCCGGCGAGTTCGGGCGACGGCGCGGCATCGCCACACCGGCCCGGCGTCCGTGACGGGCCCGTGAAGGCCTGACCGCCTTCGCCCAACTCGTGGAGCGGAAGCGGCACGTTCGGGTACCTGGCCCGCACGGCACCTGGCCGAGCATCCAGCGGGCCCTCGCGAAGGTCCCCCTACGTCGGCTCGCGCAGCTTTCCGAGCACTGCGTCGCGTGCCGCGCAGCCGGTCGTCGCGGTCGGGCCGTGTGGCTCGCCCGGCGGTAGGCTGGAATTTGAGTAGCGCCGGGGAGGCCGTCACCAAAGGGTGGCGGCCTCCCGCCTTGTGTTTCGTACCGTGCGGCGCGGTCGGCCGTCCTCCGGACCCGGAGCACGCCGACCGCTTGTTCAGCCCGCGCGGCTGTGCGGCACCGTGGGCTCGTTCCTGACGGAGAACACCTTGTCGGCGCCGGTGATCTCCAGCACGCGGGCGACGGTGTGGGTCGGGCGGGCCAGGTGGAGCGCCACGCCGAGGCCTTGGCTCTCGATCCGAGCTTGCAGCAGGGCGTTGAGGCCGGAGGAGTCGCAGAAGGTGACGCCCGCGAGGTCGATGACCAGCATCGGGGGCGGCGGGCTCGCCCCGAGGGCGCGGTGCAGCGCGGAGTGCAGGATGGGTGCGCTGTCCAGGTCGAGTTCGCCGGTGGCCTCGATGACCGGGCCGCCGAGGGTGTCGCGGACGGATGCGGTGAAGTCCGGCCCGGTGGTGTCGCTCACACGTCCCCTTCTGATGCGGATCAAGTGGACAGGACCACCGTACGGCCCGGCCGGGCGACTGCCCAGAGGCCCGGGCCCGCCGGCCGTGATGCCAGGTGGGTGACCCGTGGTGGCGTGTCGCCGACCCGGCGGGCGGTGAAACGGCGGTGAGCGGGCAGGGTATCGGCATGTCCGAGCGTCGTAGTCGTCGTCGTAGCCGTGCGCGAGCCCTTGGCGTGCCCATCGGGATGGTGGGGCAGCGACCTGCGCCGGAGCAGGGAGGCGCTGCGCCGAAGCCTCCGCAACTGCCGCGGCCGATCGGGCCCCAGCGGTCGGTGCCGAGGGCCGCCCGGTCCGGCGCCGCGCCGCCAGCGGTGGATGGCGTCGTCCGGGCTACGGATAGCCTGCCGGCCGTATCCGGTGGCTGCTGCGCGACCGTGCGCAGGCGGGAGGTGCGTGACAGCGGTGGTGTGGTCGTGTGGACCCGGCACACCCGGGAGTGCCCGGTCTGGTCCGCGCGCTGAACACCGGCACACGGATCACGTCGAAGTCTGTCCGCCGGTCCCGGTTCGGCCACCGGACCAGCGATCAGACGCCAGATGCGGTCCCGCCCGCAGCATTCCTGCAGCCGGGCTCCGGGCGCGACCGCCCGAGTCGATGCGTTGCGGCAGAACAGGAGACCGCGCCATGGCCTTGATCCTCGTTCTGATTCTGGTCGCCATCGTCCTGGGGCTCGTCGGCGTGGCGGCGCACGGCCTGCTCTACCTGCTCTTCATCGGAATCGTCGTCCTGCCGATCGCCTTGGCCCTGGGCGGTACGCGCCTCCGCGGGGGCAGCGGCCGGCGCACCCGCTGACGTGCCCGGACTCGGTGGCGCACGCGGCGTCCCGGGCATGGCCGCCAGGTGTCGTACGGGCACCGGGCCACGGCCCGCGATCTTGGGCCGGCGCCGGCAACCCCACCCGGCTCGGACCGGGCGAGCGTCTCCCGGACACCCGGCAGCCCGGCGGCACCGGGGCGTGGACCTGCGCGACCGGAGGCCGCTGCGCACAGGCTGCGCACAGGTTTCCGGGCCTACGGTCCGGGCAGACGTGGCGGCACGGAACACCGGTCGGGGGACGGGAGCGCCAGCATGAACCAGGTCGAACGGGCCCTTCGCGCCGTGGACCGCTTCCAGCAGCGCCACAGCCCGGCCGGTCTGCCCGTCGCAGTGGCCAAGAAGTACGGCGACGACCGCGGCGGCCTGCTCGCCGCCCTGATCACGTACTACGGCTTCGTCGCCCTGATACCGCTGCTGCTCCTGCTCAGTACCGCGCTGGGCTTCGTCCTGCACGGCCGGCCCCGGGCCCAGCGGGCGGTCCTGGATTCGGCGCTCGCCGACTTCCCGATCATCGGCGACCAGCTGCGGCAGAACGTCCACTCCCTCCAGGGCAGCGGGGTGGCGCTGGTGATCGGCGTACTCGGGCTGCTGTACGGTGCGCTCGGCATCGCGCAGGTACTCCAGCACGCCATGGCCGAGATCTGGAACATCCCCGGCGTCAAGCGGCCCGGATACTGGCCGCGGCTGGCCCGCAGCCTGCTCCTGTTCACCGTCCTCGCCGCCGGACTGCTCCTGGCCACCGCGGCCGCCGCACTGGTCGGCACCGCCCTGGCCGGACCGCCGGCCCGGACCGGGGCCCTGCTGGTGTCCGCGATCGTGAACGCCGCACTGTGCCTGGCCTGCTTCCGGGTCCTCACCCCGAAGGCGGTGCCCACCCGGGCCCTGTGGCCCGGCTGCGCCGTGGCAGGCCCGCTGTTCACGGTCCTGCAGGCGTTCGGCTCCATCCTGGTCACCCACGAACTGCGCCACGCCGGCCAGGTCTACGGGTTCTTCGCCACGGTGATCGGGCTGCTGGCCTGGCTGTACCTGGCGGCCCAGATCACCGTGTACGCGGCCGAGACGAATGTGGTGCTGGCCCGGCAGTTGTGGCCGCGCAGCATCCTCCAGCCGCCGCTCACCGGCGCCGACGAGGAGGTACTCGCGGCCATCGCCCGGCAGGAGGAACGCCGCCCTGAGCAACATGTCGACGTCGTATTCGGCGAGGAGGAGGCTCCGAGCAGATCCGGGGCCGCAGAGGAGGGAGAGGGGCCCCGGCCCGGCCGCGGGCCGGAATGACGTCGACCTGTGCGACCGATCCGACTAAGAGGAGCTAACACAAAGCTCGGACGCGCCTGTAGGT
>NZ_JAIZ01000629.1 GCF_000710465.2 Kitasatospora sp. MBT63
GGGCGGGTGGGCGAGTGGGCCGCGGCTGGCCCGGCGGCGGCGAGCAGCCCGGCCCCTGGATGGCCAGGAACCGGGCGGCGACGATCAGGTCAACGCCGATTGGCAGAACGCCGCTTGAGAGTCCGCTCGTAGTCCTGAAAGCGCGCCTTCGCGATGACCCGGCGGCTGGCATCGCGCAGCACGATCCCCTCCGCCCCGCCCACCGCTCCATCGTCGAGCGCGACCCGAGTGGCGGGGATGACCC
>NZ_JAIZ01000630.1:0-791 GCF_000710465.2 Kitasatospora sp. MBT63
CCACGGTGAAGGTTGTCGATGCTGCGCTCGTGATGGCGGGTTTCTGGTTGACGGTGAGGGTGAAGGATTGAGCGGTCGAGCCAACGGAGTTGGTGACGGTGAGGTTGAAGGTGTAGGTGCGGGCGGATCCCGCGGCAGGTGTTCCGATGAGTGCGGGTTTGCCGGTGCTGTCAGTACCCAGAGTGATGCCGATGGGCAGCGCGTTTGCCGGCACGGTCAGGGTCGGGGTGGGGGTGCCGGTGACGGTGATTGGGAACGAGCCTGCGGTGCCGACGGTGAAGGTGGCGTTGTTCGCGCTGGTGATGGCCGGAGCCTGGCTCGTATACGTGATCGTGACTTGGCCATTGTGCCCGCCGGTGCCCACAGCAGAAAGACCGAATGAGGTACTGGCCCCGGCCGCCGTGGAGTAACTGGAGCCGCCGCCGCCGCCTCCTCCAGTGGCGTAGTAGCCGTTTGCGTCCCCGTCCGCTGGCCCTCCTCCTCCGCCGCCGAAGAAGCCGCCGCCCCCGCCAGCGCCGGCGCCGCTGCATGGTTCGTCAGCCCCAACCCCTCCGTGTCCAGCCGTTCCGGGAGAACTGCTGGTCGGCTCATACAGGCAAAAGGTTGTATTAGTCCCAATGGCGCCGCTGCCGCCGGCTGTGGCTGTCCCGCCCCCGCCGCCAGCGCCACCGGCGCCGCGGCTTCCGCTCGCACTGCCGGTGTCCCCGCTTGAACCATTGCCGGCGGAAGTACTGCCTCCGTTTCCTCCTTTAGCCCCTGCCAACCCGGACAAGCCATTACTGACCATGCTG
>NZ_JAIZ01000630.1:875-2592 GCF_000710465.2 Kitasatospora sp. MBT63
GCTGCCGCCACCCCCGCCACCTGCTACGACAAGTGTGCTGCTGCCGAGGCTGACCGAAGAGGCACCACCCCCGCCGCCCGCTCCGGGTTCATAGTCCGGTTGCCCACCGCTGCCCCCACCGTTGTAGCCGCCGCCCCCGCTATGGTTACCAGCACCGCAAGCCGTTCCGCTACCCCCCGCCCCGCCGACCTGAATTGTGTAGATCGCGCCAGGCGTGGGGGTGAGAGTGGTGGTGACTTTACCCCCCGTACCCCCGATGCCTGGAGCACCGGCAGCCGAAACGCAGGCACTGAGATCGCCGCCTGAACCGCCGCCTGCCCCATCGACCGCCACCGTGACGGAGGTGACGCCTGCCGGAACCTTGTAGGTCTGCACGGCACCGGTGTAGCCGAAGGTCTGAACTACCGGACTGTCGGCATGGGCCGCGGTCACCGTCGTGCTCAGTCCAGCCAGGGCCAGCGCCGAGACCACGGTCAGAGCCCACACTCGGCGCACCGTCGAGCGCCGAAACCGCGCCCTGGCCTGAACGTACCCGTGTCGTTTCCGGTCCTCGGCGCCGTGGCCGGGAGGCCTTTGGTAGTCACGCATCGTTCTCACCGCCTGGTGTAGGCAGACCATCCACAACCGGCCGCTGCCCCCGGAACTCGCAAGCGTCGCGGTCATGGGCAGTAGCCGTATCCTGGGGCGCCCTGGGAGGAGCAGTGGTTTTGGCGGTACAGCAGTGTCCAACTGTCGGATACATGGGATGCCTCCTCGGGACGGGTACCGCCCTGGGGGCCCCGTCACGACCATGACGACCGCCAGCACGACGCCCAGCTCAACAAGAATCGGACCATAAAGTTTCGGCTGGAATCCCAGTGCCGCCCAGCGCACCTCGGACAAGACACGAGCCTGAGAAAACGACCCTGGGAGCAGCTCGATCGGGCAGGTGAGTGGCCCGTCCTGTGCCGGCCTGGCGGATGGACGACGAGCCTTCCCCCGGGAGGTGGACACCGGGGTTTCATGCGGCGAGGGTGATCTTACGGGACGTCGCTGTCTGCTGTTCGAACTGGATCGGCTGAGGTAGCCGAGACCTGTGGCGGGCCATCGACCGTGACGGCAACGTCCTGGACATCCTCGTGCAGAACCGCCGCGACAAGGCCGCGGTCAGGCGTTTCTTCCGAAAGCTGATGACCGGGACCCGGTCGGTGCCGCGGGTGATCGTGACCGACAAGCTCCGCAGTTACGGCGCCGCGCACCGCGAGGTGATGCCCTCGGTGGAGCACCGCCCGCGCAAGGGGTTGAACAACCGGGCCGAGAACTCCCATCAGCCCACGCGGCAGCGGGAGCGGGCGATGAAGGGCTTCCGGTCCGTCGGCGCCGCCCAACAATTCCTGTCCGCGTTCAGCGGCATATCGCCCCACTTCCGGCCCGGCCGCCACCTCATGACCGTCGCCCGCCACCGCCTCGAGATGACCCTCCGCTTCACGATCTGGGACCACATCACCGGCGTCACCGGCCTGCCTGCAGCCGCCTGAAGCAAGCCCACAACCGGCCCACCACGTCTCCACCCAGCATCAGATGATCAAGCACCCGCTAACGTGACAACGCCGATCAAACCAGACATCTCGGAGAAACTCCGGGGCCTTGCGGGGAACCCCACCCGATCGACACCGCCGTCGAGTTCCTCCCTGGCCATCGGCGTGGCACACACAGGGGGCGGGGCCTCCCCCGGGGG
>NZ_JAIZ01000630.1:2697-3380 GCF_000710465.2 Kitasatospora sp. MBT63
TTTCGTTCCTTCGCTCGGTGGGGTGCGCCAGTGGCTGCTCCCCGACCGGATCGTCAGCCGGCGGTGGCGATCGTCTGGGTAAGGTCGTTACCGATGTTGGCGATGACCGCCTGACCGGCCTTGAAAGTACCGGCACCGTTCAGACCCGACGGGGAGTAGAGGAAGCCGCCGTCCCCGACCGGCAGATACGTGATGTCGCCGACGTACTTCGTGTTCGGAGCGGTGGCGGTGATGTCACGCTGCAGGAGATCCGGCACCGGGCTCGCGGACGGGTCCGGGACCGTGGTCACGTGCCGTTTCCGTAGCCGCAGCCCGGCGATGCCGAACTTGCGCATCACCCGCCCGACCCGCTTGTGGTTCACCCGGACGCCCGCCTCGCCCAGCTCGGCGGTGATCTTCGGGCGGCCCCAGGTGCCGTCCCACCACCAGCAGGTAGTGGGCCTTCTTCTCCTCCACCAGGAACCGAGCGTGGTCGCGCTGGGTGTGCAGGGCGTCGGCGGTGACCCCGGCCAGTTCGTAGGGAGCCAGCAGTGCGGCGAAGCAGGTGATCCCGTTGGTCCTGTCGGGAACCCGCAGCTGGGTGATGGTCCGGCCGTCGCCGGTCATCTCAGACGACAAGTCCCCCATCAACGTGACAGTGCTGAGAAGCCGTTGTCGTACCGATCTTGGTGGACGTGGGTTCG
>NZ_JAIZ01000631.1:0-9922 GCF_000710465.2 Kitasatospora sp. MBT63
GTTCCGGAGGTCCCTGACGACGACGATGGCGCGGGCCGGTGCGGGCGGGTGAGGGGCCTGTGCGGCGTGCGGCGGCGCGTCCGGTGCAGGCTTTCGACGGGCAGTTCCCGAACGGGCCGTTGGTGGTGCTGGACGGTGACGGTAGCGCTTACGGTGTCGGCGGTCTGGTACTGGAGTGCCCGGCCACCACCTTCGCGCAGCTGGCCGCGTGGGCGCTGGCCGAGTCCGGGCTGGGCGCCGCCAGGTTGAACCGCAACGGCAGGGACGCCGACCCACTCATCGTGCTGACCGCGGCCGCCGCCGAACGCTTCGGCCTACCCCCGAGCCTGGACGACGACCCGGCCACCCGCCGCAGCCAGCGGCTGCCGCAGGACCACAAGGTGGTGAAGGCGCTGGCCCGCTCGAAGTGGCAGCTCACCCGGCGCGGCTTCGGCCCGTGGCCGCGGATCTACCGCCCGGTCGCCGACGGGCGCCGCCAGTGCGTGCAGCTCGCCGTCCTGCCCTGGCGGGCCCTGGACGACCGCGCCTGGGGCGCCGCCGGCACCCTCCCCGCGCCGGACCTGGCCCGCGTGCTCGGCATCTACGCCTCCCGCGTGATCACCCCCCGCGGCTCGAGTGCCACCTGCGGACTCGAGCTGATGACGGCGCTGCGGCCGCCGACCCGGGCGGTGCGTGACGAGGTGTCGGGGGAGTGGGTGTCGGGGCCGAATCCGGGTGCGCTGACCGCGGTGGTTCAGGCGGCGCCGCCGGAGGTGCTCGCCGAGCACCCGGCGGCGCAGGGCTGGAGCGGCGGGTTCATGGACGAGGAGTCCTGCCAGTGGATCCGGCCGGTTCAGACGCTGTCGGAGGCGGAGATGGTGGAGCCGTTCGCGGTCGGCATCGACCTGAACACCGCCTACCTCGCCGCCGCGGGCCGTCTGAACGTGGGACTGGGCGCCCCTGTGCACGTGCGCCGCCCACGGTTCGACAAGAAGGTGCCCGGCGCCTGGCTGGTCGACCTGTCGGGCATCGAGTGCGACCCGCGGCTGCCGTCGCCGTTCACGCCGACCGGCCTCCCCCCGGAGGGGCCGGGCTGGTACGCCACACCCACCATCGCCTATGCCCAGGAGCTCGGCGCCGACGTGCGCCCGGTGGAGGCGTATGTGCGGGAGCAGTACGGCGCCTATCTGGACCCGTGGCACGACCGGTTGCGGGAGGCGTACGTGTCCACGATGGCGGAGGCGGGCATCCCGGTGGAGAAGGACGCCGACGAGCGGGCGTTCCTCGCCGCGATGACGGCGCACCGCCTCCTCAAGGACGCCGGCGAAGACCTGGACGCCCTGCGCGCGGCGCTGGCCGCCGAGGGCCTGGCCCACCTCGCGGGGCTCGGTGACGGCCGCCTGGCCTCGGCCGCTTGGCGTCACCACCAGATCGCCATGGTCCTGACGGCGGTGAAGTCGACGGTGAAGTTCGGCATCGGCAAGCTCCGCGAGCGCCCGCAGGGGGTCGGCTACGTCCCCGGCGCGCCGTGGCCGGCCCTGGAGCGCCCCACCTGGCGGCCGGACATCCGGGCCGCGGTCATCGCGAAGGCGCGGGTGAACCTGCACCGCAAGATGGCCAACGTCGCGAAGGCGAGCGGCCGTTACCCGCTCGGGGTGAACATCGACTGCGTCGTCTACGCCTCCCCGACCGCCTCCCCGCTGGGGTTCCTGCCGCTGACCGGCTCCGGCAAGGTGCTGCCCGGCGCGTTCCGCCTCGGTGCCACTCCCGGCCTGGCGAAGGTCGAGGGTGTGCAGAGCATGCTGTGGGCGGTCGACCTGCTCGAGCGCGAGCAGCCCGTCAACCCGGCCCGCCATGTCAAGGGCTACGACTCCGCCACTGCCGAGGGGAAGTGAACGGCACCGTGGAGGAGATCACCGACGCGATCGACCGCGCCACCCCCGCGCACTTCACCCAGACCCCGCCCAAGACGCCGCAGGCCCAGATGCGGGCCCTCGTCAAGGCCGCGAAGGGCGACCGCAAGCAGGTGGCGGCCCGCCTGGGCATCGACCCGAACACGGTGCGCCGCTACCTGACGGGCAAGCTGCGCCATCCGCGTCCGGCGCTGCGCGAGGCGTTGGCCCGCGAGGTGGGCCGGGTGTGGCAGCCCGGCATCCGCCGCAGGGCCCGCAAGCAGGCCGCCACCGCCGGCGGCATCACCGTCGAGGTCTGGGCCACCTTCGGCTACACCGCGCCGGGCGGCACCACCGACCAGGCCCGGCTGCGGCACCTGACCCTCCACCTCCCGCCCTCCTGGGCCGGGCGGCTGTTCGCGGCCCAGGACGAGGGCGCCGACGACCGCCGGATGCGCGAGGTGATGGCCGAGGCGTTCCAGGAAATCTATTTCAAGGACGGCGGACGGAACGAAGGACTCGAAGTCGCATTCACGGACATCCGGGCGATCGACGTCAAATTCTGAATTCCGGACACGGCCGCGAGAAGACGAAATCTCAGGTGCGGTCGGGCGGAACCCGGGCCCGACCGCACCCCGTGTGCCGGCCGCCCGACGCCCGGCCCCTGATACCCGGCGGCCCGTGCCCGGTCTGTGTGCTGCTCACCGGGGGACCGGGCGGGCGCGGGCCCGCCGTCGCTGCGCCGCGCGAAGGAACCGGCGGCCGCGGTCAATTCGACTTCGGTCGACCACGGTTCCGGATAGCGCGTTTCCGGCTACCGTGGGGGGTGAACTCCCGGGCCTGGACCACCGGGGGCCGGACGGGGAGCGTGATGACGTCGAACGACAGCGGCCGCGAACAGCTCGCCTCCGAGGGCGTTGACGCGCTGCGCGCCATGGCCCGGGAGGAGCGCGGCCGGGCCGGGCAGTTGGCCGCGTTCCTGGAGGACGTCGCCGCCAACGGCCTGCCCGACCCCGAGGACTGCACGCCGTGGGAGGAGTTGCGCGAACGCCACCTCGCCGAGCTGGCGAACGGGCAGACTGAGCAGCGTGTCGCCTGAAACCCCGCGCCGTGCCGACGTCGCCTTCTCCGACCTCGCCGCCCTTCAGCTCGAGAAGCTGACCGCGGCCCAGACCCACCGCCTGGACCGCGCCCTGGTCGCCATCTCCGTGCGCCCCGACATCGGCCACCCGCTCGGGGGCGGCGGCCGACTGCGCGACTACCGCGACGACATCGACGGTGTCCGCATCATCTACCACGTCACGGTCCGTCAAACCATCGTGGTTATCGGGTACGTCGAGGTCTAGGAACCCCGGCCCCGCGGCGGCCGGGCCCGTACCGGCGGCCGTCGAAGCCACGAGGGCCGGGAGTCGCCCGTCGCAGTGATGCCGGCCCGGGCAACCGCCGGGCCCGCAGCCGCCGCCGCGCCCACCGGCGGCCGGACCGTTCAGGCCGCGCGACGGGCGCCTCCTTGCGGTTCTGCCTTACCGTCCCGGCCCGGCGGAGCGTGCCCCTGTGCCCCCGTGCGACTTCGAGTGAGGTCCTGGCCTTTCCGGGGTGCCTCGCACGCGCAGCCTGCACGGCTGTCCGCATGGAGACCTGCACGGCACCTTGCATGGCAGCCCGCATGGTATCCCGCGACCGCGACCGCGGGCGCGGGCGCCGTCGGCCACCACCGCGGCCTGCCGGCTGGGCCGTCCGGGGGCCCGACGTGGTGGGGTGCGTGATCGTGCAGGGGTTCGGTCGTTGGCCAGGGCGGCGCAGCCCCGGGCGGGACACAGGGGTGCGCCGTCGGCCCCCGTGTCCGGGGGTTTTCCAGTGGACGTGTCACCGCCCGCCCGCGGGTGGTGCGGAAGGGCGGCAGCCGTGAACAAGCAGGAGCTCATCGATACCGCGATGGACGCCGAGACCGGCGAGCAGGAGGTCTTCGACCGCGCGAGTGGCGCACCGCTGCCCTCCACCGTGGCCGCAAGCACGGCCTTCCCGGGCATCTACCCACCAATCACCATCAACGGCCGCCGATACATGGACGGCTCCCTACGGTCGGCAACCAACGCCGCACTCGCGGCCGGAGCCCGCACGCTCGTCGTGATCGACCCGCAGGCGCACCTGTTTCCCCGGGAGTTGCTCCAGCAGGAGCTGGCGGTCGCCGCGGCGCACACAGTGGTGACCATCGAGCCCGATTCGGCATCAATCCGCGCATTCGGCTCGGACCTGAATGACCGGACGACCTGGGAACCGGCCTACCAGGCGGGCCTTCGCCAAGCCATCGATGCCGCAGAGCAGCTCCGCCTCGCGTGGAAGACCGGATCCGACATGGACTGAGCGCCGCCCGATCTCCAGGCTGCTACCCGTCCCGTTGACCCCGCCCTCGGCCCCGGTCCCACCCGCAGCTGATTCGCGACGAGCTACCAGCGTCGGCAAACCATCCGGTCGTAAAGATCACGATCTACCGCTGGAGTGTTAACACTCAGCGGCGGTGTCACCAGCCGCATCCAACTCGCTGGATCGAGCGGACGGTGCGGTTGTTGGCCTTGACCAGCCACTCCCTCAGTTGGCCGTTGAAGTCCCCGGGCGAGGTGAAGCGCTGGCCGGGCAGGAAGGAGGTGTCCAGGTACTGGTTGATGCGTTCGACCATGCCCTTGAACTCGGGGTCTCGTGGCGGCGCGAGCAGGATCCGTGTCGCGAGTGTCCCGGCGAAGGCCGCGGCGGGCTAGGTCACTTTTCCGGAACCGCCGATCGCCGACTCGCGGTCCCAGATCAGGGTCCTGGGGACCCTTCCGACCTGCTCGATCACCTGCCACATGCCCGAGAGGATGTCCGCCCTGGCGGGAGGGGATCATCACCGCGGTCAGGTGGCGGGAGAAGCCCAGCGTCGTCACCAGCACCGGCAGGACCCGTTCCTGGCCGGCGGCCACCGGGATCCGTGTCTCGGGGAACCACAGGTCGCACTGCATGATCTGGCCGGGCTCGTAGACGACGCGGTCGACTGGGTCGATGCCCTTGTACTGGGGCCGCAGCAACGCGAGCCGCTTCTTCAGCGGGCCCATCGAGTACGGCCAGTTGATCCGTTCGGCGATCACCGGCCCCGGCATTGTGGGCCATTCCTGCAGCAGGGCCCGGATCTGGGGCTCGAACGCGTCGACCACCGACCCTCTCGCGGCCCGTTCGCACTTCGGCGGCCGGTCCGAGTTCAACGCGGCCCGCACAGTGTTCCGGGCCACCCCAAACCGGCGCGAGATCTCTCTGATGGGCACACCCTCCGCCCGGTGCAGGCGGCGTATCTCGGCCAACTCCTCCACTTTCAGCACCCTCCATGGTCAAGAGGGCGGGTCAGTGTTCGGAATACCACCGAGGGTCAGTCTTCAGAGAACCGCGACACAGGTCGGCCCGGTCGACGCGGCGCGCGCCCGGGAAGCTGACCGCCCAGCTGCCACCGCGATCGAGGACGTCCGCTCCTGGTCATCGCCCACCGGGCGCGAGCCGCCCACCAGGCGAGTGTGGACCGTGCTTGGTTGCGACAGCTGGCCGGCGTACGCGCTGGCCGAAGTCGGGCTCGGCCCCCTCGGCGCCGTCAGGGCACGTCGTGGCTGCTCGGCTACGCCGGTGACCAGCCCTGAGCATGGCGTGTCCCGGCCGGGTCGGGCGGTGGGTGCGGCCCGATGACGAGGGCAGGTGCCGGGGAAGTCGGCGGCTGCGTGGGGAGGCGGAGGGCGGGTGTCTGTCCAGGATTCGGGCTGGGGCGAGGTCCTCGCCGATGTGCTCGCCGCCGCCCACCGCCTCGCTCCGCGGGACATCCCGGAGCTCGTCCAGCGCGCAGCCGGGCGCCTGGGGTTTGCCCAGGCGAGCGTCTACGTCGCGGACGTGCAGCAGCGAGTGGTGTAGTAGCGATCTTGGAGCAGGCCTTGATTACAGTAGCCGCCACTGCAGAGTGGACACCAGTAGGGGCTTTCTACCGTTACCGCAATCGAGCGGCTGTCGCTTGGCAGGCGTTTCCCTTTCGGGCCGCCGTCAGGGACGGCGAGTGAACGCTCTGGTGTACCTCTGAGAAGCGGAACTCTCTCTGCGGCCTTTCGTATCATTGAAGATGCCACTTGAAGTATCAAAATCGATAAAGGGGACAATATGGAACAGGTGTGGGGACTCACGGAATACGGTGGCACCTTCGATGAATCTATGGCCGAAAAAGTAAATGAGTGCATCTCGTGGGAGAGTGCCCAGGCGCAGGAATGGGAAAATCAGGAGGCGGCACTGTTTCTCATTTACTGCATTTCCGGTGAAGGCTTCTATTCGGCTGCGGAGCTAGACGCGGCATGCACTTCCATGAAGCCTCTGACCTATACGTGCGAAAAATGTGCGGCAGTAGTGGCTGCCGTTGACTGGATCCTGCGCACAAATGGAAAGAGGACGCCTGATGCTGGCCCCTCCAAGCCGAGCTGGCTTCCCTCCAGCATTTGGGGCTGGCAGACCGTTGGCACTCCTAAGGTTGCCAGCTATACGCCAAGCGATCCAATAATGTCGTCGGCACTTACATATATCACGCAGAATATCTGTCCGCACTTCGTAAACTCCGAAAAAGCTTTCCTGGCCGACCTTGAAATCCCCGAGGATGCCATGATCGGAGAAGATGACAGGTCTGCTCGACTTGATAACGAAACCAGTAATATTTTCACCACTATAGCCGATTATTCCAAGCTTCCCATGTCGTGCTGGCTCGGCTACCGCGAGAAAATGGTTGCATATTTCGAGTTGAATCCTCGAGTTTTCGAGGAAGAGGCACCTCCCGTATACCCCCCTCTGCAAGAAGTTCCCGTACCAGAGTATGTCGATCCAGAAACCGTGCGCGTTCCTGATAATCTGCGAAAGGCTGAACGGGAGTGGAAATTGAGGGAGGGGGTGAGGAATCTCGATATGCAGAGCGAGATGAGTCGTGATCCGGATAAATACCGAGCTGCCGCTCGTGAACTGAAGATAGAGGAGAAGCGGAAGAGGCAGCAAAAGGAAAAGGCCGATAGGGAGAAGCGAGAAAAGGCCAAGGCGAGGAGGGAGGAGGTAGATTCCGCTGCGTGGGCGAAATGGGCGATGGGATTGAAGGAGGCGGACGGGGGTGCGGAGATTCAGAATATCCCTCCCGGCTTTGAAGGCGTCACCGATGGCGAAGTTGACGAATACTACAAGGCAATCGGCAAAGATCGGCCTGCAAGGGAGGGGGGGAGGTATCCCGGGTCTCCCTCGGGTGATCATCTGCTTATTTCGAGAGATGTCTGGCAAGACATAATTGAATGGAAAGAAAGTCCTGTATATGTAATGCTTATTTCCAATGCACTCAAGATCCTGAAGCCGCCAAACTTTTCAAAGTATGAAGTGGTGGCCGAGCGCAATCCCATGGTCAAGAGTGCGCTAAAACTGATCTCCGATAACTGGAATTCATTTCTGCCTATGGAGATTTACGACAAATACCTCGCGGGAATGGATCAACTTTTCCAGACGGTTGATAAGCTTTCATACCTCGACCCAAGGTCAGATGAAGACAAGTTCCAAGCGCTACTAGGCAGAGGGCCGGCAGGGACTCGCGTGATGGTTCAGAAGACACTCAAAGATTTGGATGATTACCTCGTTAAAGCCACCAGGGCAGGGTTCGATAGATTTCTAGCAAAAATTGCCGAGGAGACCAAGAAAAAGGAAAGCTTCACGCTTTTGGGATTCGATACGGGGATCTCGACAACTCCAGAGGCTACTGACGTAGTAAATAAGAAGCTCCTGCCGAAGGTCAAGGCGCGATTCAATCAGCGCTTGGAGTCCTTCGCGGAGACCGCCAATATACAACATGAACGTCTGAACAAACGGGCAGCTCCACCTGCCGGGAGTGAAGACGACCCGTGGGGGGCGTGACTTCGACTTTAACGTCGGGGCCCAGATGAAGCCTGTTGGGCCATCAATGAAATCATCACCCCGATCGTTGTATTATGGGCATTCTGCAGGCGACTTGCCCAGGAGTAGTTGTATCAGCCTGGAGCTTGAAATTAAAGGTTGTCCTCGGTGCTTAGACCGAGGGGGCTGCCCATTTTCTTCCGGTGCCACAAGTGAGCTTCGTGTCTTCTGACTGGCTGGGTCGTTGTCCGTGCCTCGATCATTCACGTGCGCGCGCCGGCGTGAGGGGCTCGACTGGGGTGTCTGGTTCCTGCTGGTTCGTCCTGTGGGCTGATCGCCTCAGGTCGGGCCGGTGGGCCGCGTGTCGTCGCGGTGGGCGTCGGCGTCCACTCGCCGGGGGTGTTGCGGGTCTCCTCCTTCCGGTGCGTGGGGGCGATGGTGTGGTGGTCAGCCGGGGTCGGGCAGGGACTGGATGCGTCCCATGCGGCGACGATCTGGTGGGCGGCCGACCGCCTCGGCCCCGCTGTAGCCGTACATGCGCTCCGCCGCGGGGTTCCACGTCGTGATGACCCCCTCCAGGGTTTGCCGATGATCGCGTCCTGCGAGGACTGGACGATCGCGGCCAGCCTCCGGGCGGCTTCCTCATCACGCCGACGCTCGGTGACGTCGCTGATCGCCGCGAGGACCCTCACCCGGCCCCGCGGCGTGTCCAGCTCGCCCCCCCCACCAGGGGCTCAGTGAGATCTCCGCCGGGAACGTGGACCCGTCGCCGCGCAACGCCGACACGTCCCGGCCGGTCCCCGTCGCCCGGGTCTGCGGCGCCACCGCGAACCCTGTCGGTGCTGCCGATGTACCTCGCGCAACGATTGCGGCACCAGCTCGTCCACCCCCTTCCCCAGCAACTCAGCCTCCCGGTGGCCCAGGAGCTTCTCCGCCTGGTGGTTGACCAGCACGATCCGGTGCGCGCTGTCCTCGCCCACCAACGCGTCCGGCATCGCCTCCAACAAAGGCCGGAATCCCTGCCGCGGATCGGGCGCCCCGCCCGCCCACCGCTGGTGCGCCTCCTCGGGAGTGATGTCCCAGGTACGGCCCGGATCCTCATTGCTGGCCCCGGCCTGGCGGTCGGCTTCACTCCGGTGGTCGGCGGCGCGGACGCCCTGCGGTACGGGCGGCTGTCGCACGTGGACCAGACGTGCCTGCGGATGGAGACCTACCGGCAGGCCAACTCGGCGCTGATCGACGCCCAGGCGTCGATCCCGCTCGCGCAGGTCTGGGGCGGCGGCCTGGTCGCCTCGGTCGACGGGATGCGCTTCGTCGTGCCGGTGCCCTCGGTGTACGCCAGGCCGAACCCGAAGCACTTCGGGGCCTCCACCGGCGGCGGCGGGCGTCGGGCCGGGGCAACGTAGCTGAACCTGATCAACGACTGGGAGCTGTCCGGTCGATCACGCATGCTGCAGGCTGTTCCTTGGAGAACCTTCCGGGCGGCTTCGAAGTGGATTGCAGGGGCATCCGCAGACGCGCGACCATCTTCGGATGGATGCGAACAAGGGCCGGCTCGCGCGGGTCGTGCTGACCAGTCCCACCAATCCGTCGCAATGGGATGCCTGGACCGGAGACGGTCAGTACCTGTACCTCCGGTACCGACATGGCGTGGGCAGTGTCGAGTAGCATCCCGGCCCGGAGGTCGAGGACGACACGCCGGAGTCCTGGAACGACGGCCGCTCGGGGCTACTCGTCGAATGGGACGACGGCACCGGCGGCGGTGACATCGGCCTTGAGGACTACCTCGCGACAGCGGGCCTGGAACTGGCTCCTGGTGCCTCGGTGGACTGAGGCCGCTTCCGTCACGGGGTCATGTGCGGAGCCAGATGACGAGGGCGGCTGCGGTGACGGTGCCGAGGTAGACGTAGCCGCGCTTGTCGTAGCGGGTGGCGACGGCTCGGGCGTGCTTGAGCCTGTTGATGGCCCGTTCGACGGTGTTGCGTTTCCTGTAGCGCTCCAGCTCATCGATCTGGTGGCCGAGGACAGTGAGGCGTCGAAGGCGGTGGTGAACAAGGTCCTCGACACCCTCCTGCACGCCATCAAGAACGCGGTTGTGGAGGGTGGTGAGGTGCAGCTGACCGGGTTCGGGTCGTTCGCGG
>NZ_JAIZ01000631.1:10082-13010 GCF_000710465.2 Kitasatospora sp. MBT63
AGTTCACCGCGGGCAAGGCCTTCAAGGACGCCGTCAACATCCCGGCCTGACCTCGGCCCGGCTTGCCGGCTCGGCCCGCACCGACGCCCGCCTCCCGCCGCCCGTCGTGCGCCGCCTCCCGTGGCTGTCTGTGGTGGGAGGCGTACTGCGCTGCGGGCGATCGGCAGGGGGGAGTGGGGGTGTGCCGGTGACAGCGGGCCAGGACAAGGAGCGGGCGGCGGGCGCGGGGGTGTCGCGGCGGCCGGTGCGCAGCCGGGTGCGGCACGGCCAGGCCTCGTGTGCGGACCACGGGTGCGCCTTTTCCGCGTGCCGGCAGGCGGCGCTGCGGGCCCGCAGGCGTCGTGACCGCGACCGTGCGAAGGGTGTGGCGGCCCGGGTCGATCCCGCCCCTGTGGCCGCCCGTGCCGCGGTGGTGGTGCGCCGCGGTATGTCGGCTCAGGACATTGCGGACGCCTCCGGCATCGCTGTCACGCTCATCCGGCGCCTGTTGCGCGAGCCGGCCGGCCGGCCGGTGCGGATCGCCCGCGGCACCGCGGAGGCGGTCCTCGGTGTTGCGCTGCCCGGACGCGAGCGGCCCCCTTTCTCCGGGGCGGGGTCTGACGTGTGCCGCTGCGGCGGCCGCGGTCCTGGCCGAGCTGGAGGCGCGGGGCTGGACCGCGGCGTATCTTGCCGCGCGCCTGCGCACGAGCGCTGCCACCGTGGCGGCGGTGCGTGACGGGTCCCGCCGCCGGATCACCGTCGCGCTGGATCTGCGCGTCCACCGTCTGCGGGCGCGCCTTGCGGCGACGGATCCCCGCTGCCGTGGGGATCCGGGCCGGCGACGCGGCCCGCACCCGTGCCGTCGCCCGAGGGCGGGCAACGCGCCATCGGGTGGTCCGGGTGGCGGCCTGACGGCCGGACGGCCGCCGGATTCCGTGCCGGACCCGGGGGTGTGAGGGCCGGCAAGGGGCGGGGCGGCATGGCGGTCAGCGGGGTGTCAGTACCGGGTCAGGCGCCCGGGGCATTCTGATGGCACGTCAGGGAGCGCCGGAAACGGACTCCCGGGACCGGGAGAGGTGCCCGGAGCGGTTCATCGGGTGCCTGGCCGGCAACGGCCGAGCAGGGTCTTTCGGGGCCCGCGCAGGTTCGAATCCTGCCCTCTCCGCCCCCTGGGCGTGCCGTGCACGCGGTGGCCCGCTTGTCCCGCCTGTTCTTCCCCGGCCCCGCTGTCCGGCCGCGCGTCTGCGCCGGCCGGGCCGGGGGGCGTACGGTCGCAGCCGGGGACGGGACGTCCACGCTGGTCCTGTCTCCGGTTCCGGCCCGGCCGCACCCCCGACGGCCGGGCCTCACCTGCGCACCTGGCCGGTGGACGCCCGGCAGCCTGCTGCGCCTGGCCGAGAGTCAGCCGGCGGGCGGGCTCCAGTGGTTGTCGGGGTGATCGAGCCACACGGTGCGCCGGCCGGCCCGGGTGAGGGTGAGTCCGAACCGCTGGTAGCCGGGGGCCCCGGCGTGCTGCCAGGTGTTCCAGGTGGTGTGGATCTCGTCCCACAGGCGCCGGGGGCCGCTCTGGCGGACCTGGTACTCGTCCGCGCCGGGGACGGAGTCGACGGTGGCCCAGGAGGTGACGGTGGTGTCGAAGAACCACCAGGTCACGGTCTCCTGGTAGGGGGCGCGGCGGTAGTAGACGTCCGGTAGGCGGGTGCCGATGGCGAGCTGGGCGAGCCAGGAGTCGCCGATGGCCTCGGGGTCGAGGCCGGTGACCGACGCCGTGGCGTCGCCGGGCCACTCTCCGGGCAGGTAGGCGTCGACGGGCGGGGCCTGGTAACGCTGCTGGCGCATCCTCATGAAGTCCGAGGGGCCGGTGAAGTGCCCGGCCGCCGTGCGGCCGTCGCCGTCGCGGTCGACGTTCAGGCGGGTGATGGCGCCGCCGCCGAACAAGGTGGCCACCGGAGCGACGAGGATCCCGCCGGGGCGGGTCGCCCCGAGCCAGGCGGTGGGGATGTCGGTGACCAGGCTGGAGCAGGTCGCGATGAGCCGGTCGGCCCGCCCGCTGGCCTCATCGGTGGTGGGTTCGGCGCCGTCGCCGGTCACCACGCGCACCCCGTCGAGGCCGGCCGCGGTGAGGTTGGCGCGGGCGGTGTCGGCGACGGTCTTGTCGATCTCGACGCTCACCACCCGGTCGGGGCCGAGGCGGTGGGCGAGGAGGGCGGCGTTGTAGCCGGGGCCGGTGCCGATCTCGTGGACCAGGTGGCCGTCCTGGACGTCGAGGTCGCGGAGCATGGAGGCGACCATCGTCGGCATGCTCAGGCTGGAGGTGAAGTCCCGCATGCCCGCGCCCTGGTCGCCGTCGTCCCACTGGGTGATCGCCGGGGTGTCGCGGTAGGCACCGGCCAGCCAGCCCTCGGGGTCGGCGGCTCGGTCGCGCTCGACCGCGGTGCGGTCGGTGAACTCCCAGTAGACCGGCGGCAGGAACAGGTGCCGGGGGACCGCCTCGAACGCCGGGCGCCAACCCGGCTCCAGCGCGCCGGTGTCCGCGAGGTGGCCGGCGAGCCGGTGGCGGGCGCCCTCGGACCGGTCGGCGCTCACTTGTGCTTCGGCTCGGGCTCGGGGCCCTGGCCGTCGGGGCTGGGCTTGGGCCCGATGTCGGGGCCGCCCGGCTTGGCGTGCGCCCCGCCGCCGCCGTCCCCCGGACCGCCCTTGTTCTCGTCACCCATCGTCGCGCCCCTCTCACCCAGCGGAGCCACCATCCTGGTGGGCGCCGGATGCTGACGGCAAGAGGGCCAGGCCGCAGGCCCCGGACGGCAGGCCCGGCCGGACCGGGCGGAGCAGGAGGCCGGTGCCCGGGGGTGGTTCGGCCGGGCACCGCCGCGACCGTGGACGTCGCCGAGGCCGCCATCGGCCGGGCGCGCCGGGCAGCACGCCGGGCCGTGCCCGGCCGGCCGCTACGCT
>NZ_JAIZ01000632.1:0-9953 GCF_000710465.2 Kitasatospora sp. MBT63
CTGCGGATGCTGGTGGGCACCGGGCTGGCGGGTGCGCTGGCCGTCGCGCTCGGGCTCGGCCACGGCTACTGGGCGGCGATCTCCGCGGCGGCCGTCCTGCACTCGGTCAACGTCCGCACCACCGCGCAGCGCGCCGTCCAGCGCACCCTCGGCACCTTCGCCGGGCTCCTGCTGGCCCTGGCGCTGCTGGCCGCGCACCCGGCCGCCGCAGTGCTGGTGGGGCTGGTGGTCGTGCTCGAGTTCCTGCTGGAGGCCGTCGTCGTCCGCAACTACGCGCTGGGCGTGGTCTTCCTGACGCCGCTGGCGCTGCTGCTGAGCGACCTGGCGGCGCCTGCCCCGGCGGGGGAACTGGTGCGGGACCGGGCGCTGGGCAGCGTGCTGGGGATCGTCGTCGGGCTGGGCTGCGCGCTGGTGGTGGTGCACGGCCACGCCTCGGTCAGGGTGGAGCGGGCGCTGGCGGTGTGCGCGCAGACGGCCGAACGCGCGGAGCGGGCGCTGGCCGGGCGGGCGGGGGTGCCGGTGCTGCTGGTCCAGGTGCAGCTGGCGGTGGCCGTGGTGGAGTTGCGCGAGGCCGGTGACGCCGCGGCGGGTGAGCTGTGGTCGGCGGGGATCGACACGGCGGCCCTGGCCGCCGCCGAGCAGCGCGTGTACCTGCTGCTGGCGCGGCTCGCCGGCCCGCACTGACGGACGCCCGCCGCGGTGTCGGCCGGCCGGGTCAGCGGGCCGCCCGGGTGACGGTGACCTTGAGGTGCTTCATCAGCGGCTGGTCGCTCTGGGTGCTGAAGTCGCCGATGGCGCACAGCACGTTCAGCTCCGGCATGTAGCCGGCGGCGCAGCTGCGGGGGATGTCGTAGGGGATGGCGAGGAAGCCGTGCACAGCGCGCGTGGTGCCGTCCTTGGCGGTGCTGGTGATGTCGACGGGGTCGAACTCCTCGATGCCGCGCTCGCGCATGTCGTCGGCGTTCATGAAGACCAAGGTGCGCAGGTTTTTGATGCCGCGGTAGCGGTCGTCGTCGGAGTAGACGGTGGTGTTCCACTGGTCGTGGGAGCGCATGGTGCCGAGGGCCAGAGTCCCGGGGGCGGGGACCACGTCGGGCAGCGGCGCGGAGGAGAACTCGGCGCGCTCCGACGGGGTGCGGAAGACGAGTTCGCGGGCGGGCTGGCGGATCCGGAAGCCCAGCGGCAGCCGGACCCGGCGGTTGAAGTCCTCGAAGCCGTCGAGGGCCCGGGCCATGGTGTCGCGGATGCGGTCGTAGTCCTCGATGTACCACTCCCAGGGGGTGGCGCTGTCGGGGAGGGCGGCGCGGGCCATACCCGCGATGATGGCGGGCTCGGAGAGCAGGTGGGGCGAGGCGGGCCGCTTCATGCCGAGGGAGAGGTGGACCATGCTCATCGAGTCCTCGACGGAGGTGCTCTGCGGGCCGCCGCGCTGGTGGTCCTGCTCGGTGCGGCCCAGGCAGGGCAGGATCAGGGCCCGGCGGCCGTGCACCAGGTGGCTGCGGTTGAGTTTGGTGCTGACCTGGACGGTGAGGTCGCAGGAGCGCAGCGCCTCGAAGGTGTACGGGGTGTCCGGCGCTGCGAGGGCGAAGTTGCCGCCCATGCCGACGAACACCGTCACCCGGCCACGGTGCATCGCCTCGATGGTCGCCACGGTGTCCAGGCCGTGTTCCCGGGGTGCCCTGATGCCGCAGGCCCGGTCGAGCCGTTGCAGGAACTCCTCGTCGGGGCGGTGGTCGATGCCGCAGGTGCGGTTGCCCTGGACGTTGCTGTGTCCGCGTACCGGCGACGGGCCGGCGCCCTCCCGGCCGAGGTTCCCGCGCAGCAGCAGCAGGTTGACGATCTCCCGGACGGTGTCGACGCCGTGCTCGTGCTGGCTGACGCCCAGGCACCAGCTGACGATGGAGCGGTCGGCGTCCCGGTAGATCCGTGCGGCGTCCAGGATCTCGGCCCGGCTCAGGCCGCTCTGGCGTTCCAGTTCATCCCACGGTGTGGCCTCGCACAGCTCCCGGTACCGCGCGAAGCCGTCGGTGTGCCGGTCGATGAACTCCCGGTCCAGCGCCTTGGGGTCGGAGTGCGCCTGCTCCAGCACGGCTTTGGCCATGCCGCGCAGCAGCGCCATGTCGCCGCCGATCCGCGGCTGGAGGTTCAGGGTGCTGGTCCGGGTGGACTTGAACAGGGCCATGTCGACGAAGTCGTGCGGCACGATGGTGCGGGTCGCGGCGGCCTCGACCAGCGGGTTGATGTGGACGATCTGCGCGCCGCGGTGGTACGCCTCGGCCAGGGCGGTGAGCATCCTGGGGGCGTTGGAGGCGGCGTTGACGCCCATGATGAACAGCGCGTCGGTGGCTTCCCAGTCCTTGAGGTCGACCGTGCCCTTCCCGGTGCCGAGGGAGTCCTGCAGTGCGCGGCCGCTGGCCTCGTGGCACATGTTGGAGCAGTCGGGGAGGTTGTTGGTGCCGAGTTCACGGGCCATCAGCTGGTAGAGGAAGGTGGCCTCGTTGCCGAGCCGGCCGGAGGTGTAGAACGCGGCCCGGTCCGGGTCGTCGAGCTCCCGCAGGGTGCGGCCGACCAGGTCGAAGGCGTCCTTCCAGCTGATCGGCGCGTAGTGGTCGGTGGCCGGGTCGTAGACCATCGGCTCGGTGAGGCGGCCCTGGTCCTCCAGCGCGAAGTCGCTCCACCCGTCGAGTTCGGCCACCGAGTGGGCGGCGAAGAACTCACGGCCGACCCGTTTGCGGGTCATCTCCCAGGTGACGTGCTTGATGCCGTTCTCGCAGATGTCCAGGTGCAGGCCCTTGGTGTCGTCCGGCCAGGCGCACCCGGGGCAGTCGAAGCCGGTGTTCTCGTGGTTCATCCGCATGATGGCGCGCGGGCCGTCCACCAGGGCGCGCCGGGCCGCCAGGACCCGGGTCACGCTCTTGGCCGCGCCCCAGCCCGCGGCCGGGTGGTGGTAGGGCCGGAACTGCGCGGCCTCCTCGGGCGCGGGCCCGGGCTCCGGGCGGTCCTGCGGGTCGTCGGGGGCGTTCACCAGGGTCACCTTCCGCCGTCGGTCGGGTCCGGGTCGCGGGTTCAGCGGTCGTCGTCGGGGTCCGCGGGCTCCGGGGGCAGGCCCACCGCCTCGCGGTCCTCCTCGGTGCGCTGCTCCAGTTCGTCCTCGTCGGGGCGCCTGGGCAGGCCGCGTCCGTGCGCGGTGTCGGGGTCCCCTTCGACCTCCTTGTTCGACTTGTGGTGCGACATGGTGTCCTCCTCGTGGTGCGGGGGCCCGTGGCGGGGTCAGGGGGTCGGATCGGGTCGACCCGGGCCGGTTCGGTCAGCGGCCGTCGATCGGGATCCGCTGGACGGCCGGAGCGACGATGCCGGCGACCTACCGAAGAATCGGTCCGGCATTTCACTGAACGGATCGGATGAGCCGAAGGCCGGGGGGAACGGCACTGACATGGCAGCTCCTGGGACTGGGCACCGATTCCACCTAATCCCGCCCCGCAAACGCCCGCAACCGGAGGGATTTCCGTCGGACCGACAATGGTTCAAATAACCGCCTGACATCCGCTGACGGCCTTTGCGCGAGCGGTCGGTGACGTTCTGTCGGCCGGTTCCGGCGCGGCGCCGACCGGCCGGGGGCGGCCCGGCTCCGGGCCGGGCGGCCGGATGCGGCGCCCGCACGGGGCGACGCGGACGGTGACCGCCGTCTCCCGCAGAATTCGGCGCCCCCGAATATCTGCCGATATAATTTCTCCGAGTGACTGACACCGTCCCGGCCGATATTCAGAAACGGGAGCAGAAATGACCGGTATCCCCGAGCCGATCAGCCCCGACGCCCGTCGGGCACTGGAGCAGGAACTCTCCGTTCTGCGCGGCGAGCGCGACACGGTCGCCTCGACCCTGCACGGCACCGACGCCGACTCCCCCGGTGACCGGGCCGACGAGGCCGACGAGCTGCAGCGCGCCACCGAGGCGGCCCGGCTGGACACCCGGATCGCCGAGATCGAGGCCCGGCTGCGCGAGGCGGCCGTCGCCGGGGCGCCCGACCCCGAGGTGGTCGGGGTGGGTTCCACGCTCACCGTGCAGTTCTCCGACGGAGTGCGGGAGTCCGTGCACATCGACGAGATCGCCGACGAGCAGGACCAGGGCCTGGTGACCTCCGACAGCCCGCTCGGGCAGGCCCTGCTCGGCCACCGGGCCGGTGACACCGTGACCTACCGGACGCCCGAGGGGGCGGACGCCGCGCAGGTGGTGTCCGTCGACACCCCGCCCGGCCGGGCCTGAGCGACCCGCCACCGGCGGCCCGGTGCGGGCAGGCCGGGGGTCGGCCGATCCCACCCGGGCGGACGCCCATCGGGCACCCCGAATCGGACATCTCGCCTGATATCGTCCTGCCTCATGACCCGTTGGCTGCCCGTGTCCGCGCTGCCCCGGCTGGCCGGGTCGATGGCCGTCGGGGCGGTGGTCGGCGTGGCCGTCGCGGCGACCAACGGGACGCCGTTGGGCTTCCTCGCCGGCGTCTCCGCGGCGGAGGCGGTGTTCGTGGTGACCGGCTGGATGGTGCTGTGGCCGATGGACGCGGCCACCGCCCGCAAGGACGCCCAACGCGAGGACTTCCGGCCGGTCCTGGAGGAGCTCGCGGTGATCGCGGCCACGCTGTGCGGGCTGCTCGGCATCGTCGTACTGCTGCTGATCGGCCGCTCGAACGCTGGCCACGCCGCAGCGGCGACCGCGCTCGGCGGGGTGTTCATGGCCTGGGCGGCGCTGCAGCTGATGTACGCCACCCGCTACGCGCACCTGTACTTCTCGAGGTCCGCCCGCGGCATCGACTTCAACTGCGACGAGCCGCCGACCTACCGCGACTTCCTCTACTTCAGCTACAACCTCGGCATGACCTACCAGGTGTCCGACACCTCGGTCACCAGTCCGGCGATCCGCGCGGTGGTCCTGCGGCACTGCCTCCTCTCGTACGTCTTCGGCGCCAGTATCCTGGCGACCACGATCAATCTGGTCGCCGGAGTCGTCACGGGCTGAACACTGGAGGGCTCACGTGAAGGAGTGGATCGCCGCGGTCGAGGCCGAACTCGGGATCGACCTGGAGGTCGACGTCACGGGACTGCTCGACCTGACCAAGGTGGTCGCGCACGGCGTGGCCCGCCCGGCGGCTCCGCTGACGGCCTTCCTGGTCGGGTACGCCGCCGCGCAGGCGGGCGGCGGTCCGGCCGCGGTCACCGAGGCGAGCCGCAAGGTGGCGGCCCTGGCCGAGCGCTGGACGGCCGGGCAGGCGGACGGCTCCGCCGACGCGTGAAGCCGTGACGGCGGCATCCGGGCGGATGCCCGGGTGACGCCCGCCCGTTCCGCGGACCGCGAGCAGGCCCACCCCGTTGCGCCGGCAGCTCAGTGGCCGAGCCACTGAACCACGCCGCCGGACGCCCGTCAAGGTCCCAACTCCCCCACCAGGAAAGCTGGCCGAGAAGTGGATGAGCCACTGTTCCACCTCTTTACCGGCGGGTAGCCAGGCCCCATCCTTTGGTACGCCGGTTCCCGCCGCGGACCCCGTGCTGCTGGTCCGCGCCCGGCCGTACCCGCCTGTCTCCCCCGCCCTCCCAGGAGGTGGCCCGTGTTCCGTTCGCGTGTCCGCACCAGCGTGCTGGCCCTGAGCCTGGCCCTCGGGGCGTGGGGCGCCGCCCTGGCGCCCGCCGCCGCGGCGGCCCCGCCCCACCCCGACCCGTCCACCGGCGCGGCCGCCACCGGGACCTCGGCGGCCCTGTTCACCGAGCCCCCGTTCGCGGCCACCTGCACCTGGCACCGCTTCGGCGAAGGCGAACAGCCGCCGCTGTGGCTGCTGTTCGTGAACCCGCTCTGCGTGGAGTACAGCAAACGCGACATCACCTTCGACAACGGCGGCGCCCTGCGCTTCCTGCTCGCCGAGCCGGCCCGGTTCGCGGTCGCCCTGAGCACCTGCCGCTACTACCAGCGCGACCACTGGAGCGTGCAGTCCACCACCGGGGCCACCCCCTACGTGGCCTGGGACGGCCAGTACTGGTGGGACCGCAGCGCCCGGCGGGCCGGCGCCCGGCTGACCGGCTTCCGGGTCGACGGGCGGACCGTGGGCATCGGCGACGCGGTCGCCGCCCTGCGGGCCGGCGGCTTCGCCGACCTCGCCGACCTGCTCGACGACTACGGCCGGAGCCCCGGCGAGAGCGGGGCGAACGTCCCGCTCCCGTTCGACCTGCGCTGCGCCCTGGCCGGGTGAGCCGTGACGCCACCGGAGTTCGACCGGCGGGCCGTGCTCAAGGCCCTGACCGCCACCCTCACGATCCTCGCCGCCGGCCGCTTCACGCCCGCGGCCGCGGCCGAGCGCACCGCCGACACCGCCGCCGCCTCGGCGAGCTGGACCGTCCAGACCCTCGAAGCCTTCGCCGACACCCTGATCCCGGGCGAGCGCCGCCACCCCGGGGACCTCCCGATCGCCGGAGCGGTCACCGGCCCCGGGGCGGTCCAGGCCGGCGCCGTCGACGTCCTCACCTCCCCCGAACTGCCCCTGGCCCCACTGCTGCCCGCCATCGGCGCCCTGCTCGACACCCGGGCCGCCGCCTACGCGCTGACCCACCTCCTACTGCTGCCGCCGACCTCCCCCGCCTTCGTCGGCCTGCCGTTCAAACACCGGACGGCCCTGGTCGGCGGCCTCTTCGACCCCGGCGACCTGGACCGGCAGATCTGGCAGGTGCTCAGCCTGATGGTCGGCCTGGCCTTCGACACCGCCGCCCACCTCGACACCCGGCAGGCCCTGGCCGGCCGCCACCCCGGCCTGGCCTGGCTGGGCTTCCCCGCCCCGGACGCCGACGGGCTGTGGCGCTTCCCGCAGTACTCCTACGGCCGCGCCCTCGCCGACCTGCACCCCGCCACCACCGCCTCGGGGAGCCCGGCATGACCGCCCCCGAGACCACCGACGTCCTGGTCATCGGCAGCGGGTTCGGCGGCGCCATCCCCGCCTACCACCTCGCCGCGGGCGGCGCCCGGGTCACCGTCCTGGAACGCGGACCACGGCTGGCGGCCGCCGACTTCACCCACTCGCTGCGCCTCGGCACGTACAACCGGATCGTCGACGTCATCCAGGGCGACGGCGTCAGCGTGGTCGCCGCGAACTGCGTGGGCGGCGGCAGCGTGGTCTACTTCGCCGCGTCGCTGCGCGCCCCGGCCTTCGCCTTCGAACGCCGGGGCGGCCTCGGCCGGCGGATCTGGCCCGCCGCACTCACCCGGGCGAACCTGGACCCCTGGTACGACCGGGTCGAGGAGTCACTGCCCGTCACCCGCACCGACTGGCCGGACGTCTCGTACGCCGGCGGGGTGCTGGCCGCCGCCTGCCGCCGGGCCGGACGCACCTGCAACCCGGTGCCGCTGGCCGTCGACACCGGCCGGTGCACCAACTGCAACTGGATGCTGTCCGGCTGCCGCTTCGACGCCAAGCGCTCCCTGCTGCTGAACTACCTGCCCGGCGCGGAGGCCCACGGCGCCACCGTCCGACCGCTGCACGAGGTCCAGCTGCTCACCCCGTCGACGGTCACCGGGTACCGGTACGCCGCCGCCTACACCGTCCTCGACCCCGGGGACTACGGCTGCACCGCGCAGGGCGGGGTGATCCACGCGAAGGTCGTGGTGCTGGCCGCCGGGACCGTCGGCACCCCGGTCATCCTCCAGCGTTCCGCGCTGGCGCTGGGCGGCATCCCGTCCGCGGTCGGCCGGTACTTCTCCGGCAACGGGGACCGGGTCAGCGTCGCCGACGTGGACGAGGGGAAGGCCCGGTCCCTGCTGGGCCTGTCCCGGCCGGACGGCACCGCCTACCAGGGCCTGCCGATCGGACGCCCGATCACCGCGGCCAGCTTCGACCACCTGGACCCCACCGCCCCCGAGTACAGCCGGTTCACCCTCCAGCAGATCTACTTCCCGCCGCTGACCAACCTGCTCGCCCAGGCCGCCGGCCCGCCGCCCTGGTTCGGCACCGCCAAACGGGAGCTGCGGGCCCGGTGGCGCTCCTGGCTCACCCTGCTGGCCATGACCGAGGACGACAACGAAGGGACCTTCGGGCCGCCCCCGCTCACCGGGAGCGCCACCCGGCTCGCGCCCGGGCTGGGCCTCGGCACCATGAGCTACCACCCCACCGCCCGGACCCGCACCGCCTGGCAGCGGGCCGACGGGGCGCTGCGCGAGATCCTGGAGAAGGACGGCCTGGCCCAGGTCCGCCCGTGGTCCGAGGACGTGGCAGCGACGGTCACCGCCCACCCGATCGGCTCGGCCCGCCTCGGCGACGACCCGGCCACCAGCGCGCTCACCGACACCCACGAACTGCGCGGCCACCCCGGGCTGTTCGTCACCGACGGCGCCGCGGTGCCCGCCGCGCTGACCGTCAACCCCTCGCTCACCATCGCCGCCCTCGCCGAACGCTCCGCCCCGGCCGTCACCGCCCGCGCCCGGCAGGCCGGCGTCCCCGTCACCTACGGCGCCCCGCCACCGGGCCGCTGACCGCAGGCCCCTCGCACCTGGAAAAGCAGTGGCGCGGGCGCGCGCCGCGCGGGCACGATGGCCCGCATGTACCCGTACGCCATCGCCGAGTTCCCCGCAGCCGCGGGCGCGATGGCTGCTGCCCTGGCACTCGCAGCCGCATTCGACGGCGCACGACGCTGACCTTCCCCGGGAAGTCCCGGGACCTCGGACGGGGAAGGTCGGCCCGTCACTGAGGTCCCGTCACCGTGCTGACGATTCCAGGAAGAAGAAGATCCGTCATGGCCAAGCAGGCCTTCGTACGCACCAAGCCGCACCTCAACATCGGCACCATGGGTCACGTCGACCACGGCAAGACCACCCTCACCGCCGCCATCACCAAGGTCCTCGCCGAGCGCGGCGGCGGCACGTTCGTCCCGTTCGACCGGATCGACCGCGCCCCGGAGGAGGCCGCCCGCGGCATCACCATCAACATCTCGCACGTCGAGTACGAGACCGCGACCCGCCACTACGCGCACGTCGACATGCCCGGCCACGCCGACTTCGTGAAGAACATGATCACCGGTGCCGCCCAGCTCGACGGCGCGATCCTGGTGGTCTCCGCGCAGGACGGCGTGATGCCGCAGACCGCCGAGCACGTCCTGCTGGCCCGTCAGGTCGGCGTCGAGCACATCGTCGTCGCGCTCAACAAGGCCGACGGCGGCGACCCGGAGCTGCTCGAACTGGTCGAGCTGGAGGTCCGCGAACTGCTCACCGCGCAGGGCTACGACGGCGCCGGGCTGCCGGTCGTCCGGGTGTCCGGGCTGCGGGCGCTGGAGGGCGACCCGCGGTGGTCGGCGGCGCTGCTGGAGCTGCTGGACGCGGTGGACGCGTACGTCCCCACGCCGGTGCGCTACACCGACGTGCCGTTCCTGCTGCCGGTCGAGAACGTGCTCACCATCACCGGCCGCGGCACGGTCGTGACGGGCGCGGTCGAGCGCGGCCGGGTCCGGCTGGGCGACCGGGTGGAGGTGCTCGGGTACGACGCCGACCTGGTGTCCGTGGTCACCGGGGTCGAGACCTTCGGCCGCACGATGGAGTCGGCGGAGGCCGGCGACAACGTGGCACTGCTGCTGCGCGGCGTCCAGCGCGGGCAGATCCGCCGGGGGCAGGTCGTCACCGCGCTCGGCACCGGATCGGTGCACACCCGCTTCACCGCCCGGGTGCACCTGCTGCCGGCGGCCCAGGGCGGCCGGCGGACGCCCGTCACCAGTGGCTACCGCCCGCAGTTCTACCTGCGCACCGGCGACGTGGTCGGCGACCTGGAGCTGCCGGACGGCGGGCCCGCCCGGCCGGGCGAGACCGTCGACGCGACGGTCACGCTGGGCCGTCCCGTCCCGCTGGAGCCGGGACTCGGCTTCGCCGTCCGCGAGGGCGGCCGGACCGTCGCGGCGGGCACGGTGCTGACGGTCGGCGAGTAGCCCGGCCCGGGC
>NZ_JAIZ01000632.1:10057-12467 GCF_000710465.2 Kitasatospora sp. MBT63
GCAGCCGGCGTGGGGTCAGAACCAGTGCAGGCAGTGCGGGGCGCGCTCGCCGCGGAAGAGGGCGTCGGCGAGGACGGCCGCACCCGGGCGGTGGGCCCGGATGTGGCCGGCCCGCACCAGCGTGCTCGGGGCGGTGCCGCCGAGGTAGACCGAGCCCAGGTCGCTGATGTCCAGGGACAGGTCGGGCTCGCGGTGGGTCGGCACGCAGTCGGCCTTGCCGTCCCGGACGGTCAGCAGGTAGCGGCCGTGCTCGCCGAGGAACGGGTCGTCGACGTCGAGGACGAGCTCGCCGTCCGCGAACCAGCCGCGCGCGGTCAGCGCCCGCGGTACGTCCAGCAGCCGCACCCAGAGCCAGTCGGTGTCGCCGGTCACCTCGCCGCCGCGGAAGTCCTCGAGCTGCCAGCGCAGCGGGTGCTCGGTCGGGACGTGCTTGAACACGACCGTGGTGGCCAGGTCGTGGCCGAGCAGGAACCGGGCGAGGGCCGTGTGCACGGCGTCGTCGGCCGCGATGATCTCGTCGGCGGTCAGGCTCCCGGCCTCGAGCGAGTAACTGGCGTACCCGTCCGGGACACCGTCGGCGTCCCGGTGGACGGCGACGTAGCGCGGCGCCCGGGAGACCGGCGGCTGCCCCGCGCCCAGGGCCCACCAGCGGTGCGGCCGGGACAGCGCGCCGGGCTGGGCGCGGCGGTACCGGTCGTAGACCTCTTCCAGGATCCCGCCGCAGTCGGCCCGCCGCAGCACCTCGACCGTGCCGGCCGAGGTGGCGCCGTCGGCCGCCCGGCGCGCCCGCGGAAGGGCGGAGGCCGCCCGGCGGCGCGGTACCGTCAGCCGCGCCGTGTACGTCGCCGGCCCGTAGCCGAACCTGCGGTAGATCACGGCCTCGGACGCCAGCAGGACGGCGAGGCACTCCCCGCGGTCCCGCACCTCGGTGAGCTGGTGCCGCATCATCGCGGTCAGCACGCCCTGGCGCCGGTGGGTGGGCAGGACGCCGACGGCGGTGACCCCGGCGGCCGGGACCAGCACCTCACCGGGCAGGGTGAGTTCGAAGGAGTACGCCCCGGCGGTGCCGACCGGCCGCCCGTCCGCCGCCACGGCAAGCAGGCTGCGGTCCATCTCGTACGCGGCCCAGAGGACCCCGCCGCCGTCCTCGGCCGGGGTCTGCGGGAAGAGCCCGAACGCGGTGTGAACGGTGTCGACGAAGACGTCGAGGTCCTGGTCGGTGGTGGGACGAATGTCCATCGGTGCCGCTGCCTCCCCTGGTTGCGGGCGCAGCACGACGCGTGGCGCCCCGCCACAGTGCAGCGTCACCGGGCGGCCCGGTCAAGCGGATTACCTGCGGGGACGGCGCAATCGACCGGCCCCCGGGGGCCGGTCGCTCAGGAGGAGGCGGTCCAGCCGCCGGACGTGGTGGTGGTACGGACCGGGGGTGCATCGATACCGGTGCTGGTGCTGGTGCTGGTGCTGGTGCGGGCGGCCGGGCCGGGGCGGCCGTCCCAGGTGGCGGCGTTGGGTGCGGCGGACTCCGTGGTGGTCCGGCGGAGGGCGGCGGGCGCCGGGGCAGCCGCCGGACGCGGGTCCTCCCGCTCGATCCGCAGGACCAGGTTGCGGCCGCCCGGGTTGCCCGGCCGCTCCCGGTCGGTGCTGCGGACCAGC
Organism: Kitasatospora sp. MBT63; assembly: GCF_000710465.2. Classification (GTDB taxonomy): domain Bacteria; phylum Actinomycetota; class Actinomycetes; order Streptomycetales; family Streptomycetaceae; genus Kitasatospora. The sequence goes on from NZ_JAIZ01000632.1 coordinate 11,711, forward strand.
TGTCGGCGCACGCCGCCGGTCTCCTCCCAGCGTCCGACCACGGCGCGGATGTTGGGCTCCCAGACGCCTCGGTGGCAGTGCTCGACGGCGAGGTCCCAGTCCTCGGCGTCGATCAGCTCGCCGGCGCCCGGCTCCCCCGGCACCACGATGGTCCGGCCGCCGCGGACGGTCACCACGGCCCGCTGCGGCCACTCGGCCTCCACGCCGGTCACGGTGATCCGGTGGGGGCCTCGGTAGGTCGGCATCTGGTGGTCACTCCCGCGAGCTGTCAGGCCGCCACGGGTGGCGGCGGGTCCTGACAGCAGGTACGGCCGGCGGCCCGGCCCCGGTTCACCGCGTCGGCGACGCGACCGGTGGCGGGCCGTCGGCGGCGCGCCGTACGGGCGGGTCAGGGCGCCAGGGTGAAGGAGACCCGGCCGAGCCGGCCCTGGTCCCGCAGCGTCCGCAGCTCGGCGGCCGGGCCGGACGCCGCGGGGCCGGGCGGTTCGGCCAGGACCGCGCCGCTGTGGCGCAGGGCCGCGGCGGCGTCGTAGCCGTAGGCGTCCTCGAGCACGGCCGCGAGGCCGTCGACGGCGGCGCGAGGGTCGGTCGCCCCGGCCACGGACCACGCGTTGACGCCGAGCCGGGCGGCGGCCGCCTCGGCGGCCAGGTCGGCGCCGGCGGCGGGCAGCACACCGCGGTCGGCGCCGAGGGTGAGGTAGACCTCGGTGCCGGGGCGGGCCGCGAGCAGCCGCCGGAGCGCGTCGACCACCCTGGC
>NZ_JAIZ01000632.1:12739-17339 GCF_000710465.2 Kitasatospora sp. MBT63
GTCGGTGCCGTCCGCCCAACTGGGGCCGCAGCCGCCGTCGGAGACCACCGCGGCCAGCGCCGCGTGCGGCGGCCCGCCGGGCTCGCGGCCCGGGTCCACGGCGTGTTCGAGGTCGGTGACGGTCCGGCCGGGCGGCAGCCCGACGGCGTCCGCGCCGACCGGGCCGCGGACGGTGAGGCCGGCCGGCGCCTCGGCGGCCCGGTCCAGGCCGTGCTGCAGCGCGAGGCCGCCGGCCAGCACACCCGTCACGGCGAGCGCGGTGGCCGCCCGTCTCAGTCCGGTCCGGCCCCGGGCCCGTTCGGTCCCACCACTCATCTCGCTGCCTTCGCTCTCCGTCGACCTCGCACACTGCCGTCCTGGTCAACGAGGCAGCCGGGAAAAGCGGTTCACGATTCGTCAGCCACCTATCGTGCACGACCCGCACGGGGGGCGCAACCGGCGCACGGCCACCCCCGTGACCGCCGGTCCCGGCGTCGTCCGACGGTCCGTCAGCCGTCGATCACGTAGGCGTCGCCGTGCACCCGCCAGCGCAGCGGGGCGGCCAGGTCGAGGTTGCCGGCCTGGAGGAACCAGCGCTGCTCGGTGTCGACCCTGCCGGTGTCGCGGTGGGCGCGTTCGGTCAGCATGGCGGCCCGGCGGGCGTCCGGGAACGCGTTCAGGTAGGCGGTCTCGTCGCCGCCCCGGGCGGGTGTCCTGGCCTTCCTCATCGCGGTCGCGCGGATCCCGCCGAAGCTGACCGGGCCGTCGCCCGGGCCGTGCATGACGATGGCGTCGTAGTAGATGAACCGGCCGAGCGCGCGCAGCCCGTCCGCCTGCGCCTGGCGGACGGCGGGGTCGAAGTAGACCCGGTCGCGCTCGTCGTCCTGGGCCCGGCGGAACGCCGGGTCGTCGGCCGCCCGGGCCCAGTCGGCGGTGAAGGTGGGGTCGAGGCCCTGGTGCGAGGCGCTGCCGTCGACGGGGCCAGCGCGGGGAGGTACTTGACCAGGGGGTTGCCCGGGTCGAGGTCGCGGTGGTGCCGGACCGGTGGCCCGACGCGGGGCCGGCGACCGACCCGGCGGCAGCGGGCAGCGCGGTCGAGAGCGGCGGTACCCGGCGGCGTCCGCCGCTGCCTCGGCCCCGGCGTCCGGGTCCCCCGACGCCCCCTCCGCCGAACCGTCCGCTGCCACCGCCGCCTCGCCGTCGGAGGCCACCGCGCCGTCCTCCCCCGCGCAGTCGCCGACCGCGGCCCGGACCACCGCACCAGCCGTGCCCGTGGCGGCGCCGCCGTCCGCCGGGCCCGGGCTGCACCGGCCCGGGCGGGCACTTGGCGGTGTGGTCGTCCACCGGGCGGCGGACGGCCGCGTTCGGCGCGGACGGGGAACCCGCCCAGGTGGTGTTCGCGCCGGGGAGCCGGTTCGTCGTCCTCGACGTGCTGCCGGGGGACGGCGACGAGCGGCCGGCCCGGATCCTGCTGCGCGAGGCCGCGCAGACCGCCGCCGCGGACTCCGGCGACCGCGACCGCAGCGCCCTGGAGCGGCTGGCTGGAACGCCGGGACAAGGTGGCGCCCGCCGACCGTACGGCGGTGGACCGGCCCGAGCGCTTCCGGCTGGCCCTGGGCATGGACCTCCTGGTGCCGTAGATCGCCGGACCGGGCACGGCCGGCCCACCCGCCGGGCCGAGGTCCGTGGTCAGCAGGTCGGCGGCCAGCGGTCAGCAGGTCGACGGTCAGCAGGTCCGGGACGGCAGGATGAACCGGGCCCAGGTCGGCGCGTCGAGTCCGGCCGACCGGCAGTGCGCGACCACCCGCTCGGCCGTGGCCAGGGCGGCCCGGACGGCCGCCGGCTCGATCCGCATCGCCGAGCCCATCTGCACGTCGGTCCAGCCCCGGTCGGCGAGCAGCAGCACCACTCCGGGGCGGGCCCGGCGGTCGGTCCGGCCGAGCTCCATCAGGTCGAGATCGCCCCGGCGGGCCAGCCCCTCCCCCAGGGCCAGCAGGTCGTGGATCTGTCCGCCGAACCTGCGGCGCTCGGCGGGGGTCAGGCCGCCCCAGACCCCGTCGCTCTCCTCGTGCTCCATCGCCCGGCGCAGGCAGGGCTCCCGGACCAGGCAGCCGCTGCAGACCAGTTTGGCGGCGCGGGTGCGGGACTCGGCGTTCTCGGCGCGGACCCCGAAGAAGATCTCCGGGTCCACGTGGCGGCAGGCGGCCGCCTCCATCGACGGCCGTCGGGTGATCGACTGTACGGACATCAGCTGCCTCTCCGATCGGTGCTCACCCGGCGGGCCGCCGTTCGCACGGCGAGCGCCTGCGGCCGGGCGTCCTCAGGACAAGAGACGCATCGGGCGGCCGCTTCGGTTCAGCCGGCACCGACCTGCCGACGATTTTCCCTGTCTTGACAATTTTTCTTGTCGGTCGCACCCTGGAGAGGTGCTTGATGTCGCCGTGATCGAGGAACCCGCCGCGGCCGAGGCCTCCCTGGACCCGATACGGTCCCGGATCCTCGCCGCCCTGGCCGAGCCCGGCTCGGCCGCCATGCTGGCCGGCCGCCTGGGACTGCCCCGGCAGAAGGTCAACTACCACCTGAAGGAGCTGGAGCGGCACGGACTGGTCGAGCTCGCCGAGGAGCGGCGCCGGGGAAACGTCACCGAGCGGGTGTACCGCGCCACCGCAGCCTCCTACGTGATCTCCCCGGCCGCACTGGGCGCGGTCAGCCCGGACCCGGCCCGCTCCCCCGACCAGCTGTCGGCCCGCTGGCTGCTGGCCCTGGGCGCCCGGCTGGTCCAGGAGGTCGGGGGTCTGCTGACCGGCGGCGCCCGGGCCGGCCGGCGGGTCGCCTCGTTCGGGATCGACGCCCAGGTGCGGTTCGCCTCCGCGGCCGACCGGGCGGCGTTCTCCGAGGAGCTGGCCCAGGCGGTGGCGGGCCTGGTCGGCCGCTACCACGACGAGTCCGCCCCCGGGGGCCGCCGCCACCGGGTGGTGGTCGGGCTGCACCAGATCCCCACCACCGACACCCCCACCGCGGCAGCGGACGCCGGGGAGAGCCGGGCCGACCGGGTCCGGGACGACCGGCCCCCGCCACCCACCCGCACCGACACCGACACTCCCCAGCACGGACCGGGAGAGGAGAACCGACGATGACCCACCCGTTCGAGATCGGACTGGAGACGAGCCTGCCCGCCGACCCCGAGCAGGTCTGGGAGGCCATCGCCACCGGACCGGGGATCGACTCCTGGTTCATGGGCCGCAACCAGGTGGAGCCGCGCGAGGGCGGGACCGCCGCCATGGAGACCGGCGGCCGCCGGGCGGAGGCGCTGATCACCGCCTACGAACCGGCCAAGCGCTTCGCCACCCGCACACCCACCTCCGAGGACGGCCGGTTCATGGCCTTCGAGTACCTCATCGAGGGGCGCGAGGGCGGCAGTACCGTCCTGCGCGTCGTCCACAGCGGCATGCTCGGCGACGACTGGCAGGACGAGTACGACGCGCTGCGCCGTGGCTGGCCGTTCCACCTGGGCACCCTGCACGAGTACCTTACGTACTTCCCCGGACGCACCGCCGTCCCGGTCTTCGCCGCCGCGCCGACCGCGCTGGCACCGCAGGAGATCCGGGCGGCACTGGCCCGCGGGCTGTCGATCCCCGCCCCCGTGGCCGTCGGGGCGCGGGCCCAGGCCGGTCCGGCCGGCCTGCCGCCGCTGGACGGCGAGGTGACCCGGGCGGACGACGAGCGCTTCGAGGTCCGCACCGCCGACGGGATCTACACCTTCCACCAGGGACCGGGCATCGCACTGATGTTCCACCACCTGTTCGGGCCCGGGACCGACGGCACCGAGGGCGCCTGGCAGCGGTGGCTGGCCGCCCTGCTCACCTGACTCACCTGACCCGCCCCCCGGCCCACCCCTGGCCGTCCGGCCGCACCCCGGCCGCACCCCACGAGACACCGAGGAACCACCCATGCGCACCCTCATCAGCACCGCCTTCATCTCCCTCGACGGCGTCATGGAGGCGCCGGGCGGCGAGCCCGGCTACCGCAACGCCGGCTGGACCTTCAAGGAGGTCGAGTTCGTCCCCGAGGCCTACGAGATCAAGGGGCGCGAGCAGGAGGAGTCCGCCGCCCTCCTGCTCGGCCGGACCAGCTACGAGGCGTTCAGCCCCGTGTGGCCGGACATGCCGGAGTTCGCCCGCTACCGGACGCTGCCGAAGTACGTCGTCTCCACCACCCTCACCGACGACCGGCTGGCCGGGAACTGGGGCGAGACCACGATCCTGCGCTCGCTCGACGAGGTCGCCGAGCTCAAGCGGACCGAGGGCGGCCCGATCATCGTCCACGGCAGCGCCACGCTGAACCACGGCCTCTCGGACGCGGGCCTGATCGACCGCTACCACCTGCTGGTCTTCCCGCTGCTGCTCGGCGCCGGCAAGCGCCTGTTCAGCACCACCGACAAGGACACCCAGAAGCTGTCGCTGGTCGAGCACGAGGTCTACTCCAACGGCCTCCAGAAGCAGGTCCTCGACGTGGTCCGCTGACCCCGCTCCGGCCCGCCGCACCGGCCATCGACCCAGCGCGTACCGCGAGTTGCCGGTCCGTCAGGTGACCGCCGGTCCTCCGGCCGCTGCCCGCCGTG
>NZ_JAIZ01000633.1 GCF_000710465.2 Kitasatospora sp. MBT63
CCCCCCGGCGTCCACCCCCCCGCCGTCCGTCAGCCGATGTCCGGCGGATCGATCCGGATCCGCACCGGCTCCGACCCCCGCAGCGCCAACCGCGCGATCTGCGCCGCCTTCAGTGCCGCCGCCAGTGCCGCCCCCTGCCCCGGCTCGACCCGCAGCAGCGCCCGCTCGACCTCCTCCCCCCGCCCACCTCCGCCGGAGCCGGAGCCGGAGCCGGAGCCCGCACCGCCGGCCCCACCCACCACCGGCACCGGCCCGAGCACATCCGCCCCGTCCGGCAGCCGCAGCAGCCCGAGCAGATCCACCACCGCCTGCGGCGCCCCCGTCACCGAGGCCATCCGCGACACCGGCGGGAACCGCAGCGCCGCCCGTTCCTCCAGCTCCAACGCGGCGTGACCCGCCGGGTCCCACCGCACCAGCGCCTGCACCGGCCGCGCCGTCGCCTCCGCGACCACCACCACGGTGCCGCCGGCCGACGCCGGCCGCACCAGTGCGGCCGCGGTCAGCCACCGCCGCAGCGCCTCCTCCCCCGCCCGCAGGTCGGGCCGGTTGAGCAGCGCCCATCCGTCCAGCAGCAGCGCGGCCGCGTAGCCGTCCTCGGCCAGCGGTTCGGCGCCGGGGGTGGCGATCACCAGCGCGGGCGCGGCGGGCACGGTGGTGAGCACCGCGTCCCGGCCCGAGGTGCGGACCGGGACCCGGGGGAAGGCCTTCCCCAGCTCCTCGGCGGTTCGCCGGGCGCCGACCACGTTCGCCCGCAGGCGGAAGGAGCCGCACTCGGGGCAGTGCCAGTCCGGCTCCGGTGTCCCGCACCAGCTGCACTGCGGCGGCAGGTCCGCGCCGACGGTCTCCAGCGGTCCGCCGCACGGCCGGCAGCGGGCCGGCTCCCGGCAGCGCCCGCAGGACAGTCGCGGCTGGTACCCGCGCCGGGGCACCTGGATCAGCACCGGCCCCCGCTCCAGCGCCTCGCGCGCGGCCGTCCAGGCGACCGACGGCAGCCGCGCGGCCCGCGCCGCCTCGTCCCGCGCCTCGTCCAGGTCGGTGACGGTCCGGATCCGCGGTGCCAGTGCCCGTACGGTCTCCCGGTCGGCCGCCAGCGGCCTGGCCCAGCCCGTCCGCAGCAGCTGCGCCGCCTCGACGGTGGTGGACAGCCCGCCGAGCAGTACGCCCGCGCCCTCCTCGGTGGCCCGCAGCAGCGCCACCTCCCGTACGTGCGCGTACGGGGCGTGCGGGTCGCTGTGGCTGCTGTCGCCGTCCGACCAGACGACGACCAGTCCCAGGTCGCGGACGGGCGCGAACATCGCCGCCCGGGTGCCGATCACGGCCCGCACCGAGCCCCGGCGGACCGCGAGCCAGCGCCGGTAGCGCTCCTGCGGCCCCGCGTCGGCGGCCAGTGCGGCGTGCCGGCCGGGGCCGAGCAGCGCGGTCAGCGCGGCGTCGACCCGGCCGGCGGCCCGCCCGTCGGGCAGGACCACCAG
>NZ_JAIZ01000634.1:0-736 GCF_000710465.2 Kitasatospora sp. MBT63
CCGTTGTCGTTCGCGCAGCAGCGGTTGTGGTTCCTGAACCGGTTCGAGGGGGCGGGGTCGACCTACAACATTCCGGTGGGGTTGCGGCTTTCGGGTGTGGTGGATGTGGCTGCGCTGGGTGCTGCGTTGCGGGATGTGGTGGGGCGGCACGAGAGTCTGCGGACGGTGTTCCCGGAGGTGGACGGTGTGCCGTTCCAGCGGGTGGTGCCGTTGGCGGAGGTCGGTGGGTTGCTGGAGGTGGTGTCCGGTGCCGAGGGGGTGGCGGAGGCCGCGGCGTGTTCGTTCGATGTGACCACCGATCTGCCGTTGCGGGCGTGGTTGTTCGAGGTGGGTGTCGGGGAGTCGGTGCTGCTGGTGGTGGTGCACCACATCGCGGCTGATGGTTGGTCGTTGGCGCCGTTCGCGCGTGATCTGGGCGAGGCGTATGCGGCCCGGGTGAGCGGTGGGGCGCCGGGCTGGGGTGAGCTGGAGGTGCAGTACGCGGATTACACGCTGTGGCAGCGGGAGCTGCTCGGTGAGGAGTCCGACCCGCAGAGCCTGATCTCCGCCCAGCTCGACTACTGGCGTACCACCCTCGCCGGCCTGCCCGACGGGCTCACCCTGCCCACCGACCACCCGCGCCCGGCCGAACCGGGTGGCCGGGGCGACCTGGTGCAGTTCCGGCTGGACGACGAGGTGTTCGCGGGTCTGGCGTCCCTCGCGCGGGAGTGCGGGGCGACGGTGTTCATGGTGGTGC
>NZ_JAIZ01000634.1:746-1875 GCF_000710465.2 Kitasatospora sp. MBT63
TCTGGCGTACGGCCCTGGCCGGGGCGCCGGAGCTACTCGAGCTGCCCGTCAACCGGGCCCGGCCGGCCGAGCTCGACCCGACCGGGGACCTGATCGCCTTCGACCTCGACCCCGAGATCCACCAAGCCCTCACCGCGCTCGCGCGGGAGTGCGGGGCGACGGTGTTCATGGTGGTGCAGGCGGCGGTGGCGGCGTTGCTGTCGCGGCTGGGTGCCGGGGTGGACATTCCGTTGGGGACGCCGGTGGCGGGTCGGACGGATCAGGCGTTGGACGAGCTGGTCGGGTTCTTCGTGAACACGCTGGTGCTGCGGACGGATGTGTCGGGTGATCCGACGTTCCGTGAGCTGGTGGGCCGGGTGCGGGATGCGGATCTGGCGGCGTTCGCGCACCAGGACGTGCCGTTCGAGCGGCTGGTGGAGGTGCTGAACCCGGTCCGGTCGATGGACCGGCACCCGCTGTTCCAGGTGATGCTCACCTTCGCGGAGGAGACCGTCGACGACGGGCCGCAGCTGCCCGGGCTCACCGTCAAGCCGCTGGAGAGCACCGAGGACACCGCCAAGTTCGACCTGTCCTTCGGCTTCGTCGAGCGGGCCGACCACGGCCTCGCCGGGAGTCTCGAATTCTCGGTGGAGTTGTTCGACCGGGTGACGGCGGAGTCGTTGGTGGTGCGGTTGGTGCGGTTGCTGGCGGGTGTGGTGGCTGATCCGGATGGTCGGGTCGGTGGGGTGGAGTTGCTGGCGGTCGAGGAGCGGGGTCGGCTGCTGGGGGAGTGGAACGGTGCTTCGGTGCCGTCGGAGGGTGTGCTGTTCGCGGAGGTGTTCGAGCGTCGGGCTGCGGAGTCGCCGGATGCGGTGGCGTTGGTGGCCGTGGACGGGGTGTTCTCGTTCGGTGAGGTGAATGCGCGGGCGAACCGGTTGGCGCGGGAGTTGGTGGCCCGGGGGGCGGGGGCGGAGCGGTGTGTGGCGTTGGTGCTGCCGCGGACGTCGGATCTGTTGGTCGGGTTGTTGGCGGTGTTGAAGTCGGGGGCGGCGTATCTGCCGTTGGATCCGTCGCATCCGGTGGACCGGATCGGGTTCATGGTGGGGGATGCGCGGCCGGTGCTGGCTGTGGCGGTGGGGTCGACGGCGGG
>NZ_JAIZ01000634.1:1885-2287 GCF_000710465.2 Kitasatospora sp. MBT63
CGTTGGTGGTGCTGGACGACGCGGTGACCGCGGTTTCGGTGGCGTCCCGCGGGTCGGGTGATCTGGGTGTGGAGGTGCTGCCGGGGCACCCGGCGTATGTGATCTACACGTCTGGTTCGACGGGCCGGCCCAAGGGCGTGGTGGTGGAGCACGGCAGTCTGGCGGAGCTGTTCCACACCCACCGGCGCACCCTGATCGACCAGTACTTCGCCGACCGCACCGGCGTGCCGGTGGGTCTGGTCGCCGGCATCACCTTCGACACCTCCCTGGATGCGGTGTGCTTCCTGCTCGCCGGACACCAGCTGCACCTGATCCCGGACGAGACGCGGCTCGACGGCGCCGCGCTGGCGCGGTACATCGCGGACCACCGGCTCGACTTCCTGGACCTGACGCCGTCGTACC
>NZ_JAIZ01000634.1:2297-3439 GCF_000710465.2 Kitasatospora sp. MBT63
GACCCTGATCGACGAGTACTTCGGCGACCGCACCGGCGTCCAGGCCGGCCTGGTCGCGGGCGTCACCTTCGACACCTCGATCGACGCCTTCTGCATGCTGATGGCCGGTCACACCCTGCACGTCATCGCGGACGAGGTCCGCCTCGACGCGGCCGCCCTGGTGGCCTATGTGGACGACCACCGGCTCGACTTCCTGGACCTGACGCCGTCGTACCTGTCGGTGCTGCTCTCCGAGGGCCTGCTGTCGGACACCCACGACCACGTCCCCGCGGTCCTGATGGTGGGTGGGGAGGCGCTGGGTGCGGAGTTGTGGTCACGGCTGCGGTCCGCCGAGCGGACCGTGGTGCTGAACTACTACGGGCCGACGGAGTGCACGGTGGACGCGGTGGCGTGGCCGCTGGCCGGGTCCGTCACGCCGGTGATCGGGCGTCCGCTCGAGAACACCTCGGCGTATGTGCTGGACGAGCAGCTGCGGCTGGTCGCTCCGGGCGTTGCGGGGGAGTTGTTCCTGGCCGGTTCCGGGCTGGCTCGCGGGTATCTGGGCCGGCCGGATCTGACGGCGGAGCGGTTCCTGCCGGATCCGTTCGGTGCGGCAGGCTCGCGGATGTACCGCACGGGTGATGTGGTGCGCTGGACGGCGGCCGGGGTGCTGGAGTACCTGGGCCGGGCCGACGACCAGGTGAAGATCCGTGGTTTCCGGATCGAACTCGGTGAGATCGAGTCTGCGCTCGCCGCCCATGAGGGTGTGGAGCGGGCCGCGGTGCTGGTCCGGGAGGACCGGCCGGGTGATCAGCGGCTGGTGGCGTATCTGGTGACCGCCGACGGTGTGGAGCCGGTGGGGCTTCGGGCGCACGTCGCCGCCGCGCTGCCGGAGTACATGGTGCCGTCCGCGTTCGTGACGGTGCCGGAGTTCCCGCTCACGGTGCACGGCAAGCTCGACCACCGTGCGCTGCCCGCACCGGAGTTGGAGCTGGTGGCCGAGGGCCGGCCGCCGCGGGACGGGCGTGAGCGGGTGCTGTGCGCGCTGTTCGGCGAGGTGCTGGGCGTCGAGGGTGTCACCATCGACGACAACTTCTTCGCGCTGGGCGGCCACTCGCTGCTGGTCACCCGCCTGGTCAGCCGCATCCGCACCGAACTCGGCG
>NZ_JAIZ01000635.1 GCF_000710465.2 Kitasatospora sp. MBT63
CCGCCTCGGCGACCTCGGCGGCGGTGGCGGACGGCACCGGCAGCGCGCCGCCGTGCTCGTCCTCGTCCACGCAGGCTCCGACCCCGGACGGCTCCGGGACCTCCTCCGCCGCCAGCCAGGACCCGATCAGTGCGCGCATCCCCTGCTCCCCCCTCATGCCCCCAGGATGCCAGCACCGCTGCCGGCCATCACCACCATTTCTGTCGACGAGAACGGCCGCACCCCCGTCCGGCGTTCATCCGGCGGCGAGCCACCCGGGGTCTCCGGCCGGCCGGTGCTGTGATCATGAGCAGTACGCGCTTCGGGCCCAGGGCTGCAGCCAGGGGATCGGCGCACGGGCCTGCCCCCGCGTCGCCTCCCCCAGGACGGCCGCAGGCTACCTCCCGTACCGCGACCGATGGGCCGCGATCAGGTCGCGGTACCAGGCGTACGAGCCCTTGGGCGTGCGCACCTGCGTCTCGAAGTCGACGTGGACCAGGCCGAATCTCTGATTGAACCCCTCAGCCCGTCGAACAGGCTGTCATTCTACCCAAAGCCCGTTCTGCATCTTCAATCCTCGTTCCTACTAAAGCAGTTGGAGACGACGGAAGCTCATGACTACTCGATGCAGGCGACCTGCCCTCCTCAAGGAACAACGCCGAGGACTGCGAGCTGGCCGCCGCGATCGCAAAGGACGCGGTCCATGCCGCACCCTCGGATCCGGATGCACCCGGCGGCCTGGGGGCGCTCACCGTGTGCGGCATGGGCACCGCGGCCATGGTGGGTCGACCGGTGGAGCCCACAGCGGCCAGGGCAGGGGTGGTATTCGCCGCGCTGGGCCGGGTACTTGTGCCTGACCTGTGATGCCGCCACCCGTGCCTTCTGATCCGGCAGTGGCGCGGGCCGGCGCGGGCCTATCGGGCCTCCGGCAGGCGGTCGCTGTGGTGTCGAGGGCGTCGCGCAGGGCAGGCAGGTCCGTGATGGCGGCCTGTTCGGCGAAGCGGGCCAGCAATCGGCGCAGGACCCGCTCGTCCCGGTCGCGCACGGCTTCGGCGATGGCCGTCGCCAGCGCCGCCTGGGCGTGGGGGTCTGGGGTGCGCGCCTGCCGCGCGTCCTGCGGCCCCTCCACCCTTCGCCTCCCGCTCACTCGTGATCCCTCGCCGCCGGACGCGGCGTCCTCCTCACAGCGCGGCTGCGGCGACCGGCAGCCCAGCCCCGTGCGGGGCGAAGAATACCTATCCGACCGGCACCGAAAAATCTGTTCCCGCGGGAGTAGACATTGCCGCGCACCGTGGCTAGTGTTTCTCCCGTAGAGAGCAGTCAAGCGGTACCCGCCAGACACGAACTGGCGGACAGCAGTTCAGAAATTCGCAGGTCGGCACGGTTGCAGGGTCCTGAAGCCAGGATGGTGCAGTTAGGCGACGGGACCGGTGGCCGGGCCGGGCGGCCCGCAGGTATCAGGGGCCGCTACCCAGCGGTACCGCAGTTCAGCAAGGCAGTACGCAGTACCCAGCAGTTGAGCAGGACGCAGGACACGCCGGGCAGGTGGGCGTGAAGAAGGCGGCGCGGTAGCGGAGCCCCGGAGCCACAGCAGGACGGTGACGGGACTGGCGGCCGGGCCAGGTGGCCCGCAGGCATCAGGGGCCGCCACCGAGCGGTACCGCAGTTCAGCAAGTGCACTACTCGTAGGTGAAGTTGAGTTCGGCAGTACCGGCAGTCGCAGTACGCGGTACCCCAGTGAAGGCGCCCAGACTGCGGGCGCGCGCGCTGGGAGTCCGGCAGTGGGGTTCCAAGCCGAGCGGTTGAGCAGGACGGGCAACGGGGCTGGCTGCCGGAGTCGGCGGGACCGTCAGGGACCGCCGCAGCAGTACCGGGTAGTTGGCACTACCACGCAGTTCGCACTACCGCAGTACCCGTGTGAGCGGTACCGAGCAGGTCGTATCACCACGCAGTTGGACGTACCGCAGTTCGCAGGAACCGGCCAGTACAGAGGATGAATGGAGGGACAGCGCGCCATCAGGATCGCCCGGCCCGTGAGGAAGTCGCCCGGGCGGATTCCGAAGACCCCAAGGCAAGGACGGTGGTTTCCGGTCACGCATACGCGATCCCCGCACGCCCCCTCCCCCGGGGCGACGCGGACATAAGGAACCCGACCCAGAGTCGGTAGATGGTGTAAAACCCTTCGGGGCCCCGGGAGCCGTAATGGCCCCGGGGCCCCTCAGCGCGTCCCCGGACACAACAACAAGAAGAGGTGCAGTGACCACGACAGCCATCCGACCGCATGCCCCCGACTCCCTCGACGACGACGACTACCCCGCCTACACCATGGGCCGCGCCGCCGAGATGACCGGCACCACTCCCGGCTTCCTACGCGCCCTCGGCGACCAGGGACTCATCACCCCCCTGCGCTCGGACGGCGGACACCGCCGCTTCTCCCGCTACCAGCTACGGATCGCCATGCGCGCCCGCGACCTCGTCGACCAGGGCACCCCCATCGACGCCGCCTGCCGCATCATCATCCTCGAAGACCAACTCGAAGAAGCCCTGCGCATCAACGAACAGCTCCGCCGCGACGCCGGACAGGAACCCGCAGCCGACACCTGACCCACCCACCAGGCCGACGAGACCGGCCCGCGGTGAGCGACACGTGCTCACCGCAGGCCGCCCCGGATACCAGCCCTCCGACCGCCGGCCGGCCACTCCCACCCGCACGACCCGCCTCACCGGCGCAGGCTGGTTCCACGCCGCCCGGTACGACAGCTCTCCTCCCCGCCGGAATTCACTTCCGGGTCGTTGATCCACTACCGTTCTGCCCGGGTCATGACGCGTGCCCCGCTGCGTGGGTCCGGTGGCCTACTTCTCGTTGGCCGTACCGGGCCCGCGCTCCCACTGCGCCCGATGGACCGGCACCCGGGGACCGGATCGCCCAGGCCGTGTTCAGCATGTGATTGCCCTGCCCTGTCTTGCCCGCACCCGGACCTTCCTGTCGGCGGTCCGCCTTGCGCTGAGCGGGTGGTCCGCGGCGTCACCCAGTCGCTACGGTACGGGTGCGCCCCCGCACGTGGGCCGTACAGGTCAGCCGCCCGCAACGCGGGCGCACCCCGGCCCGCGCAGACCGGAGCCGCAAGGAGCACCGCGTGGCCGTCCCTGCGGAGTTCGATCATCCCACTGCCTTCGACATCCGCCTGCGACCGGGAACGGACGGCCGCGTGCTCGACGCGGTGGGCGAACTCGACCACGACACCGGCCCTCTGTTCAACGCCGCAGTGGACAGCGCCCTGGACACGTCTTCCGTGCTGCGGGAACTGGTGATCGACATGTCCCGGGTGGCGTTCTGCGACTCCTGCGGACTCAATGCGCTCATCCGTGCCCACTGGAAAGTCCGCGAAACGGGCCTGGAACTCCAGCTGCTGAACCCGACCGGTCCTGTAGCGGCCCTGCTGCGGCGTACCGGAGTGAACCACGTGCTTCGGGTGAGTCCCGACCCCGCGGAGGCCCGTTCCGCGCAGGAGGATTCCAGGATCCTGTGATGCCCCGCCGTCCAGGTGGGTCCACAGCCTGGAGGAGGGGAGGCTACCGGGGGCGAGGGGACGGGTCGAGAGCGGAGGCGGAGCGTCCCCAGGCGGATGCAGCGACTGCCGGCGGGCGGGTTCAGAGGGTGAGCAGGCCGATGGCGTGGCCGTCGTGGTCGACGACCGGCCACGTGTCCAGGCCGCGGGCGCGCATGGCGGCTGCCGCGGTGGCGGCGGACATGTCGGGGGTGGCGAACGGGGCGCGGTCGAGGACGATGTCGCGTACCGGGGTCCGGGAGTGGGCCTGGAACGGGGCGAGGTGCCGCCGGGTCAGGAGGCCGGCGCAGCCGCCGTCGTCGTCGCGGACCAGGAGGTGGTCGGCGCCGGAG
>NZ_JAIZ01000636.1:0-29433 GCF_000710465.2 Kitasatospora sp. MBT63
ACCGCGAGCGCGAGCGGCCCGAGCGCGGCGAGCGCCAGGGCGGCCAGGGCGGCCAGCAGCAGGGCGGCGCGCAGGACGCCGGCCAGCCGCAGCGCCAGAGCCAGCCGGCCGGCCAGCCGCAGGCGGGCGGGTACGACGACGACGAGTTCGGCGACGGCCGCCGTGGCCGCCGTGGCCGCTACCGTGACCGCCGTGGCCGTCGCCGCGAGGGCTTCGAGGGCACCGGTGCCCCGGAGCCGGTGGTCGGTGACGACGACGTCCTGATCCCGGTCGCGGGCATCCTGGACATCCTCGACAACTACGCGTTCGTGCGGACCTCGGGCTACCTGCCGGGCTCCAACGACGTCTACGTCTCGCTGGCCCAGGTGCGCAAGCACGGCCTGCGCAAGGGTGACGCCATCACCGGCGCGGTGCGCCAGCCCCGCGACGGCGAGCGCCGCGAGAAGTTCAACGCCCTGGTGCGGCTGGACTCCGTCAACGGCATGGACCCGGACAGCGGCCGCGGCCGGCCCGAGTTCGGCAAGCTCACCCCGCTGTACCCGCAGGAGCGGCTGCGCCTGGAGACCGACCCGGGCGTGCTGACCACCCGCATCATCGACCTCGTGTCGCCGATCGGTAAGGGCCAGCGCGGTCTGATCGTCGCCCCGCCGAAGACCGGCAAGACGATGATCATGCAGGCCATCGCCAACGCGATCACCCACAACAACCCCGAGTGCCACCTGATGGTCGTCCTGGTCGACGAGCGTCCGGAAGAGGTCACCGACATGCAGCGGTCGGTGAAGGGCGAGGTCATCTCCTCGACCTTCGACCGCCCGGCCGAGGACCACACCGTGGTCGCGGAGCTGGCCATCGAGCGCGCCAAGCGCCTGGTGGAGCTGGGCCACGACGTGGTGATCCTGCTGGACTCGATCACCCGCCTGGGCCGCGCCTACAACCTGGCGGCGCCGGCCTCCGGCCGCATCCTGTCCGGTGGTGTCGACTCGACCGCGCTGTACCCGCCGAAGAAGTTCTTCGGTGCCGCGCGCAACATCGAGAACGGCGGCTCGCTGACCATCCTCGCCACCGCGCTGGTGGAGACCGGCTCCCGGGCCGACGAGGTGGTCTTCGAGGAGTTCAAGGGCACCGGCAACATGGAGCTCAAGCTCGACCGCAAGCTCTCCGACAAGCGGATCTTCCCCGCGGTGGACGTCGACGCGTCCAGCACCCGCAAGGAGGAGATCCTGCTCGGCAACGACGAGCTGGCGATCACCTGGAAGCTCCGCCGGGTGCTGCACGCGCTCGACTCGCAGCAGGCCATCGAGCTGCTCCTGGACAAGATGAAGCAGACCAAGAGCAACGCCGAGTTCCTGATGCAGATCGCCAAGACCACCCCCGGTTCGGGCGACTGACGCAGGATCGGCCGACAGGGCCCCGGACCGCGCTGCGGTCCGGGGCCCTTGTCATGTCCGGGGTCAAGTCGGGTGGGGCGGCTGGCGGCCCGCTGCGCGCTTATCCTCAAAACAACGGTCATACCGGATGAAAGGGTCGGGCGCACGATGCTCACGCGGCCACGGTCGCGCCGGGTGACGAGGGAGGCGAGATGGCCGGACCGCAGGAGGACGACCCGCAGCGGCCCGCCGCCGCACCCCCGGACACCGAGCCGCCCGAGGGGACGCCCGCGGCCGGTAAACGCCCGCGGCGGCGGCTGAGACGCAACCTGATCATCGCGGCGAGCGCCCTGGTCCTGCTGACCGCCGGCGCGGCCGGCTACGCGTACCTGCGGCTCAACGGCAACATCACCAGCGTCGACATCAACGGCCAGCTGGGCGAGGCCCGGCCGCCGGCCGCCACCGACGGCTCGTTCAACCTGCTGGTGCTCGGTTCGGACTCGCGCGGCGGCGCCAACGGTGCCCTGGCCGGCGGCGCCACCGACGGCACGGCCCGCTCCGACACCGCGATGGTGGTGCACGTCAGCCAGGACCACAGCCGCGCCAGCGTGGTGAGCATCCCCCGGGACACCCTGGTGGCCCGCCCGGCCTGTACCGCGCCGGACGGCAAGAGCGTCCCGGCCGCTCGCAGCGCGATGTACAACACCGCCTTCGAGGTCGGCGGACCCGCCTGCGCCGTGAAGACCACCGAGCAGCTGACCGGGCTGCGGATGGACCACTACGTGCAGATCGACTTCGCCGGGTTCGCCGAGCTGATCGACACCATCGGCGGCGTCACCGTCACCACCGCCGTCCCGATAACCGACCAGGACAGCGGGCTCAAGCTGCCGGCCGGCACCCACCACCTGGACGGCGACCAGGCGCTCGCCTTCGTCCGCACCCGGCACGGGGTGGGCGACGGCAGCGACCTCGGCCGGATCGAGCTGCAGCAGCAGATGGTGAGGTCGATCATGAGCCAGGTCGGCAAGGTCGGGCTGACCACCAACCCCGCCAAGCTCTGGGCCACCGCCGACAAGCTCACCAAGAGCGTCACCACCGACTCCGACCTGGGCTCGGTCAACTCGCTGGTCGGTCTCGCCGACACCCTCAAGTCCATCGGCCCGGACCAGATGGCGATGGTCACTCTGCCGGTCGTCACCGCACCCTCGGACGCCAACCGCGTGGTGCCCGCCCGCCCGCTGGCGGACCAGCTGTGGGCCGCGCTCAGGGCCGACCAGCCGGTGCCCGCCGCCGTGACCGCCGGACAGCCCGCCGACCCGGCCCAGGGCCCCACCGCGGGCCCCTCGGCCAGGGCGACGGCCGGAGCCTCCACCGGAACCGCGGCAAGGTCCCCGGGGGCGGGAGCGGGCACCCCAGCACGCCGGGCCGGCGGGTAGCCGTGGAATAACCGGGAAATGTACCCGGTTTGGGAAGATGCGGTCAGTGCTGGCACACTGGTCCGTCGGTCCCGGTTCACGTGCAGCTCCCGCTGCCGACCCGGTGCCCTCCCGAAACCTAGGAGAACCCCTTGAAGCCCAACGTTCACCCCGAGTACGTGGTCACCAAGGTGACCTGCACCTGCGGCGCCGAGTTCACCACCCGCTCGACCGAGACCAGCGGCGAGATCCGCGCCGAGGTCTGCTCGCAGTGCCACCCGTTCTACACGGGCAAGCAGAAGATCCTCGACACCGGTGGCCGCGTGGCCCGCTTCGAGGCCCGCTTCGGCAAGAAGCACAGCGCCCCCCAGGCCTAGCGCTTCCACGGCGCCGGTCTCCGGCGTCCCCGTCGTACGGTGGGGACGCTGGGGCCGGCGCCGTTCGCGTCTCCCCGCACCCCTCGCCACCCAGCCCCACCAGCTCTCACGGGAAGTAGGCCCACCCCATGTTCGAGGCAGTCGCAGAGCTCCTGACCGAGCACGCCGACCTCGAGACGCGGCTGGCCGATCCGTCGGTCCACGCCGACCAGGCCAACGCCCGCAAGCTCGCCAAGCGCTACGCCGAGCTCACCCCGATCACCGTCGCCTACCGTGCCTGGCGCGCGGCCGGCGAGGACATCGAGGCCGCCCGCGAGCTGGCCGCCGAGGACCCCGACTTCATCGCCGAGGTGAAGTCCTCCGAGGCCCGCCGGGACGAGCTGACCGAGGAGCTGCGGCTGCTGCTGGTGCCGCGCGACCCCAATGACGACAAGGACGTCATCCTGGAGGTCAAGGCCGGCGAGGGCGGCGAGGAGTCCGCGCTGTTCGCCGGCGACCTGCTGCGGATGTACCTGCGCTACGCCGAGCGGCTGGGCTGGAAGACCGAGCTGATCGACGCCAACGAGTCCGACCTCGGCGGCTACAAGGACGTCTCGGTCGCCGTGAAGACCCGCGGCACCACCGAGCCCGGCCAGGGCGTCTGGGCCCGGCTGAAGTACGAGGGCGGCGTGCACCGCGTGCAGCGGGTGCCGGCCACCGAGTCGCAGGGCCGCATCCACACCTCCGCGGCGGGCGTGCTGGTCACCCCCGAGGCCGAGGAGGTCGAGGTCGAGATCCACGCCAACGACCTGCGGATCGACGTCTACCGCTCGTCCGGCCCCGGCGGCCAGTCGGTCAACACCACCGACTCGGCGGTCCGGATCACCCACCTGCCGACCGGTATCGTGGCGTCCTGCCAGAACGAGAAGAGCCAGCTGCAGAACAGGGAGCAGGCCATGCGCATCCTGCGCTCGCGGCTGCTCGCCGCCGCCCAGGAGGCCGCCGAGCAGGAGGCCTCGGACGCGCGCCGCAGCCAGGTCCGCACGGTGGACCGCTCGGAGCGGATCCGGACCTACAACTTCCCCGAGAACCGCATCTCCGACCACCGGACCGGCTTCAAGTCGTACAACCTGGACCAGGTCCTGGACGGCGACCTGAACGCGATCATCCAGTCCTGCGTGGACGCCGACGCGGCCGCCAAGCTGGCTGCCGCGCAGGAGAACTGAGCACCGAAGCCCGAGCCCACAGACCAGGGGTGTGTACGGATGAACCTGCTGCTCGCCGAGGTGGCCCAGGCCACCCAGCGGCTGGCCGCGGCCGGCGTGCCGTCGCCGCGCTTCGACGCGGAGGAGCTGGCGGCGTACATCCACGGCGTCAAGCGCAGCCAGCTGCACACCGTTCCCGACGGCGATTTCGACGCCCGCTACTGGGAGGCGGTGTCCCGGCGCGAGGCGCGTGAACCGCTGCAGCACATCACCGGGCGGGCGTTCTTCCGCTACCTGGAGCTGGAGGTCGGCCCCGGGGTGTTCGTGCCCCGGCCGGAGACCGAGACCGTGGTCGAGTGGGCGATAGACGCGGTGCGCGACATGGACGTCGCCGAGCCGCTGGTGGTCGACCTGTGCAGCGGCTCCGGCGCCATCGCGCTGGCGCTGGCCCAGGAGCTGCCGCGCTCCACCGTGCACGCCTTCGAGCTCGACGAGGGCGCCCTGCAGTACACCCGGCGCAACATCGCGGCCAGCCCGGACCGGGCCCGGATCACCCTGCACGCCGGTGACGCCACCCGCGCCTTCGAGTCGGAGCGCGCCTGGGACGGCCGCTTCGACCTGGTGATCAGCAACCCGCCGTACATCCCGCTCACCGAGTGGGAGTACGTGGCGCCCGAGGCGCGCGACCACGACCCGCAGATGTCGCTGTTCTCCGGCGAGGACGGCCTGGACACCATCCGCGGCATCGAACGCGTCGCGGCCCGGCTGCTGCGGCCGGGCGGCGCGGTGGTGATCGAGCACGCCGACACCCAGGGCGGGCAGGTGCCGTGGATCTTCAAGGAGGAGAGCGGCTGGACCGACGCCGCCGACCACCGCGACCTGAACCACCGGCCGCGCTTCACAACCGCCCGAAGGGCGTCGTTGTGAACAGTCCAGCGCCGTACAACCGCCCGAAGGGCGTCGTTGTGAAGAGTGCAGCGCGGTACAACCGCCCGAAGGGCGTCGTTGTGAACAGTCCGGCGCGTTCGGCCGCGTGCCGTGTGACCGTACGCAGTACCGCCGCCCGTGGGGCGTCGTCGTGAACGGGCCCGGCGCCGCCGCGGGGCCGCCCGCACAGCAGATCAGCTTGAGCCATCTCGGAAGGGGACCGTACCGATGAGCCGCCGTTACGACTGCGCCGATGCCGGGGACCGCGCCACCGGTCTGCGTGAGGCCGCCTCCGCGATCCGCCGCGGCGAGCTCGTGGTGCTGCCGACCGACACCCTCTACGGGGTCGGCGCGGACGCGTTCTCCCCGGAGGCCGTGGCGGCGCTGCTCGCCGCCAAGGGGCGCGGGCGGAACATGCCCTCGCCGGTGCTGGTCGGCTCGCCGACCACCCTGCACGGGCTGGTCACGGACTTCTCCGAGCAGGCCTGGGAGCTGGTCGACGCGTTCTGGCCGGGCGGGCTGACCCTGGTCGCCAAGCACCAGCCCTCGCTGCGCTGGGACCTCGGGGACACCCGTGGCACCGTCGCGGTCCGGATGCCGCTGCACCCGGTCGCGATCGAGCTGCTGAACGCCACCGGCCCGCTCGCGGTCTCCAGCGCCAACCGCACCGGCGGCCCGTCGCCGGCCACCTGCGACGAGGCCGAGGGCCAGCTGGGCGACGCGATCTCGGTCTACCTGGACGGCGGGCAGGCCGACCACGCGACGGCCTCCACCATCGTCGACGTCACCGGCAAGGTCCCGGTGGTGCTGCGGGCGGGCGCGATCAGCGTCGAGCAGCTGAGGGAGGTCGTTCCGGACCTGGAGGCCGGCAGTTGACGGCCGCCGCCTCGCTGCACGGCGCGGACCCCGGCATACCCTCCGCCCTGGCGGTGGTGCCCCGTCCGCTCGACTCCTTCCGGATCCTCTTCGTCTGCACCGGTAACGTCTGCCGCTCGCCGATCGCCGAGCGGCTGACCCGGCTTGAACTCGACACCAGGCTCGCCCCGGCCACCGCCGGGCGGATCGTGGTGGAGAGCGCCGGCACCTGGGGCCACGAGGGCGCGCCGATGGAGGCGCACGCCGCCACCGTGCTCGACGAGTACGGTGCCGACACGGCCGGCTTCGCCGGGCGCGAGCTGCTGGACGAACACGTCATCGAGGCCGATCTGGTGCTCACCGCGACGCTCGACCACCGGGCGCAGGTGATCTCGATGGGGCACTCGGCCGGGCTGCGGACGTTCACGCTCAAGGAGTTCACCCGGCTGGTCCGCCGGGTGGACCCGCGCACCCTGCCGTACGCCGACGACGGCTCCCGGCTCACCGACCGGGCCCGGGCGCTGGTCCGTTCGGCGGCTGCTCTGCGCGGCTGGCTGCTGGCGTCCTCGCCGGAGTTCGACGAGGTCGACGATCCGTACGGGGCGCCGATCGGCATGTTCCGCAACTGCGGCGAGGAGATATTCGACGCCCTCGACCCGGTGGTGACGGCGCTGACCGGGGTGCCGGCCGGCCACTGATCCGGCCCCCGGACCGCCCGCGGCGGTCCGACGCGCCCCGGATGGGGAGGACTCCGGGGGGTGCTGTGATCGAAGTGTGTCTGTCGGGTGCTCAGGAGGTGCCCCCGCCCTGACGGGTGTACCCCGGCGCGCGCGGGCGGGCCCGGACCGCGGTGCCGTCCTACGCTGGAAGCACCTCGCCCG
Source organism: Kitasatospora sp. MBT63 (assembly GCF_000710465.2). Lineage (GTDB taxonomy): Bacteria > Actinomycetota > Actinomycetes > Streptomycetales > Streptomycetaceae > Kitasatospora. The sequence continues at coordinate 7,007 of NZ_JAIZ01000636.1, forward strand.
CCGCTGCCCCGGAGCGCTGCCATGACCGTCACCGACACCGTGCACGGCTCCACCGAGACCCCCGCTCCCTGGACGGCCTCCGCCGCCCTGCGGCAGGCCGATCCGCTGGTCGCCGACCTGCTCGCGGCCGAGCGCGAACGGCGGGCCGACTCCCTCCAGCTACTGGCCGGCGAGAACCTCACCAGTCCCGCCGTGCTGGCCGCGCTCGGCGGCCCGCTGATCGACAAGTACGCCGAGGGCTACCCGGGCCATCGCCACCACACCGGCTGCGCGCCGGCCGACACGGTCGAGCTGCTGGCGGTCGACCGGGCCCGTGCCCTGTTCGGCGCCCCGCACGCCAACGTCCAGCCCAGGTCCGCCACTTCGGCGATGCTGGCGGCCTACGCGGCGCTGCTGCGGCCCGGTGACGCGGTGCTGTCGATGTCGCTGCAGCACGGCGGCCACCTGAGCTGCGGCTCGCGGGCCAACTTCTCCGGCCGCTGGTTCGACTTCGTCGGCTACGGCGTGCGCGCGGGCGACGAGCTGGTCGACCTCGACCAGGTGCGCGACCTGGCGCGGACCCACCGGCCGAAGGCGATCATCGCCGGCGGCATCTCGCACCCCCGGCACCTGGACTGGGCGGCCTTCCGGGAGATCGCCGACGAGGTGGGCGCCTACCTGATCGCCTCCGCCGCGCAGACCATCGGCCTGGTGGCGGCGGGCGCCGCGCCCTCCCCGGTGCCGTACGCGGACGTCACCGTCGCCGCCACCCACAAGCTGCTGCGCGGGCCGCGCGGCGGGCTGCTGCTGTGCACCGCGGAGCTCGCGGACCGGATCGACCGGGCGGTCTTCCCGTTCACCCAGGGCGGGGCGGCGATGAACGAGGTGGCCGGCAAGGCGGTGGCGCTGCTGGAGGCCGGCACCCCGCAGTACGCGTCGTACATCGGGCGGGCGGTGGCCGGCGCCCGCGCCCTGGCCGGTGCGCTCGCGGCCGGCGGCGCCCGGCCGCTGACCGGGGGGACCGACACCCACCTGGTGACCGTCGACATCAGCGGCTTCGGCCTGTCCGGCGCCGAGGCCGAGCGGCGCTGCGCGGGCGCCGGCCTGATGCTCGGAAAATGTGCTCTGCCGTTCGACCCCGCGCCCCCCTCCGAGGCCTCGGGCATCCGGCTGGGCACCGGGACGGTGGCGGCCCAGGGCATGGGGGAGACGGAACTGGCCGAGGTCGGCACCCTGATCGCCCAGGTGCTCGACTCCGGCACGGACGCCCGGATCAGGGGCCGGGTGCAGGCGCTGGCGCGGGCCTTCGCGGGCCACCGGTAGCGTTGCGGGGGAGTCGGGTGGCCGCCAAGGCGAACCGCGATGCACGTCCGGAGCGTCCGACTCAATAAGGTGTGCACCGTGGCGACGCACCTCGAACCCCGAACCAGCCCGCCCCGGCCGCGCGGCGCAGTACGCTCCGTACTCGACCGTCGGATCGTGAACCAGGAGGCCAGTGGTGCGTGAGTATCTGCTGGTGCTGTTCGTCACGGCGGCCGTGACCTACCTGCTGACCAGCCCGGTGCGGAAGTTCGCCATCCTGGCGGGCGCCATGCCGCCGGTCCGGGCCAGGGACGTGCACCGGGAGCCGACCCCCCGCCTCGGCGGCATCGCGATGTTCGGCGGCCTGTGCGCGGGCCTGCTGGTCGCCTCCCAGCTGACCCACCTGGGCCGGCTGTTCATCCAGAGCGCCGACGTGAAGGCGCTGCTGTCCGGCGCCGGGATCATGTGGGTGCTGGGCGTGCTGGACGACAAGTGGGGCGTCGACGCGCTGGTGAAGCTGGGCGGTCAGATGATCGCCGCCGGTGTGATGGTCTGGCAGGGCATCACGGTGATCTCCATCCCGGTGCCCGGTGTCGGCCCGGTGGCCGTCACCCCCACCCAGGGCATGATCATCTCGGTCACGCTGGTGGTCGTCATGGTCAACGCGGTGAACTTCATCGACGGCCTGGACGGCCTGGCCGCCGGGATGGTCTGCATCGCCGCGGGCGCCTTCTTCCTGTACTCCTACCGGCTCTGGTACGGGTACGGGATCAACGACGCGGCCCCCGCGGTGCTGTTCAGCGCGGTGCTGATCGGGATGTGCCTGGGCTTCCTGCCGCACAACCTGCACCCGGCGCGGATCTTCATGGGCGACTCCGGCTCGATGATGCTGGGCCTGATGCTCGCGGTCGCGGCGATCTCCATCACCGGCCGGGTCGACCCGGACCTGGTCACCGACCAGACCGGTTCGCAGACCGCCACCGTGCACGCCCTGGTGCCGACCTACATCCCGCTGCTGCTGCCGCTGACCGTGATCGCGCTGCCGCTGGCCGACCTGCTGCTGGCCGTGGTGCGCCGCACCTGGGCCGGGAAGTCGCCGTTCGCGGCGGACAAGCAGCACCTGCACCACCGCCTGCTGGAGGTCGGCCACTCGCACAGCCGGGCCGTGCTGATCATGTACTTCTGGGCCGCGCTGATCGCCTTCGGCACGGTGGCCTTCTCGGTCACCAACACCGGCCGCACCGTGGTGCTGGCGCTGGCCGGGCTCTGCCTGGTCGGCCTGGTGGTGCTGCTGATGCCGCGCTTCCGCCCGCACGCGCCGCGCGCCGTCCAGGCCTTCGTCCCGCCGCGCTACCGCAAGGGCCCGCAGGAGGCGGCCGCAGCCTCCGCCCCGGCCGCTGCTGCGGCCTCCGCCCCGGCCCCCGCCCAGGCGGCCGCGGAACAGGCCGCGCCGGCCATGTCGGAGCTCTCCGCCGACGACAAGGCGCTGCTGGGCCGGCTCGGCACCGGAGCCACCGCGGTCGGCTCGCACGCCGAGCGCCGCGGCTGACCGGACGGGCCGGTCGGACGGGGGCCCGGACGGCGGTCCGACGGGGCTGATCATCCGTCAAGTCCCCTGGCCCGTATGGCCGCAGGATTGAGCCGTCAGTGTGACAGGTACCACACGTTCATGGTAAAGCTCTCATCAAATAGTTTGTGATACCGTTCACGAGTACCGAGAACACGCCGAAAGACCTGACAGGTGGAGGACTTCCGTCCCCGGTCGGTCTTCCTCGACGGGTCGACCGTCGAGCGGTTGCCCCGCGGTCGGGGTTCTCGGCGCGGCGCCATCGCCGCACCCCCGTGCCCGTCCCCGCCACACCGACATGCCGCCGGAGCTGCCGACATGCCGTCCCACGACGCCCGGATCATCCGTGGCGCCGCAATCCCCACTGCGGTCGCCGGATTGATCGCCGCCGCGATCTCCACCGCAGTTGTGGGGACCAAGGGTCTGCTCGGCGCGGTCTTCGCAACGCTGCTGGTGATGGCGTTCTTCAGCTTCGGCCAGGTCGCACTCGACCGGCTCACCAGGAACAACGCGCAGCTCCTCATGCCCGCCGCGCTGGCGGTGTACACCACGCAGATCCTGCTGGTGGGGATTGTTCTCGCAGTGTTCAAACACACCTCACTCTTCGACACCAAAGTCTTCGGTTTCACGCTGCTCGGCTGCGCTCTGATCTGGACGGGCTTCCAGGTGCGCGGTGCGATGAAGGCCAAGATCTTCTACGTCGACCCCGACGCTTCCGAGCGCAAGGACTCCTCGTCGGAGCGTCAACAGTGACGAGCGCCGGCTGTCTCCCGCGCGAGGGGGGCGGTGTTTATGCCCTGCTGACGGGCTGCTATCGTCCGTCGCAACAACGGAGTACGGGATGCGGCCTGGTCCCTCCAAGCGGTGAAGGCATACCGCTCGGACGCATCGCCCCCCGATTCCGACTGGTCTTCGAAGATTCCGCGGCTGTGAACGAGGCCGCCTGGGGTCAGCGAGATTTCCATCAAGTTCCAGTGCCGCTCCGTGGCCGCAGGCCACGCCGACACACCGAGGTTGCCGTAACCATGCGTCATGACGAAGGAGTCTGTGGTGGGTGCTGACGTAAGGCAGCTTGCCTCTGAGGCCGGGTGCCACCTGAACTCCGGCTGCGGCTTCCCCGCCCCCGGCCTGAACGAGTTCGACTTCAAGCCGATCTTCACCATCGGCGGTGTCGACTTCAACAAGCCGATGCTGCTGTCGATCATCTGCGCGCTGCTGGTCGTCGGTTTCTTCTGGGCCGCCTTCGCGAAGCCGAAGCTGCTCCCCGGCAAGCTGCAGCTGGTCGGCGAGATCGGCTACGACTTCGTCAAGCGCAGCATCGTGCTGGAGACCATCGGCAAAAAGGGCGAGAAGTACGTCCCGATGCTGGTCTCGATGTTCTTCTTCGTGTGGATCATGAACATCATGTCCATCATCCCGTTCGCCCAGTTCCCGGTGATGTCGAAGATCGCCTTCCCGGCCGGGCTCGCGGCGATCGTGTGGATCACCTACATGTCGCTGACCTTCAAGAAGCACGGCTTCGTCGGCGGAATGAAGAACCTCTGCTGGCCGTCCGGCATCCCCGGCTGGGTCATGTTCATCCTGGTGCCGATCGAGTTCTTCTCGAACATCTTCGTGCGTCCCTTCACCCTCGCGGTGCGAGCCTTCGCCAACATGTTCGCCGGCCACCTGCTGATCGTGGTCTTCTCGGTCGCCTCCTGGTACCTGCTCAGCCCGAGCATCGGTGCGCTGTACGGCTCGGTCTCCTTCGTGGTCGCCGTCGCCCTCACCGCCTTCGAGCTGCTGGTCCAGTTCCTGCAGGCCTACATCTTCGTGATGCTGGCCAGCAGCTACATCGCCGGTGCCCTCGAAGAGGCGCACTGAGCCCCGCAGCCCGACGGCTGCAACCCCCTGAACTCCCGGTGGCCAACCACCACCGGTTCTCCATCCCGCAAAGGATTAGCAGAGATGTCCGCTCTCGCTGAGGTTTCCGGTTCCGTCGCTTCCATCGGCTACGGCCTCGCCGCGATCGGCCCCGGCATCGGTGTCGGTCTGATCTTCGGCAACGGTGTGCAGGCCATGGCCCGCCAGCCCGAGGCTGCCGGCCTGATCCGCTCCAACATGTTCATCGGCTTCGCGCTGACCGAGGCGCTCGCGCTCATCGGTATCGTCATGCCGTTTGTCTACGGCCAGTAAGTCCGGCACACCGGTAGCCCTTTTCGACGAAAGGTTCTGATATGAACCCCGGTTTCGCCCTCGCGGCGGAGGAGAAGATGAACCCTCTCCTCCCCGCGTGGCCCGAGGTCATCATCGGCCTGCTCTGCTTCTTCATCGTCTTCGGTCTTCTCGGCAAGAAGCTCCTCCCCAGCATCGAGAAGGTGCTGTCGGAGCGCCGTGACGCCATCGAGGGCGGCATGGAGCGCGCAGAGGCCGCGCAGGCCGAGGCCCAGGCCCTGCTGGAGCAGTACCGCGCCGAGCTCGCCGAGGCGCGTCACGAGGCCGCTCGGATCACCGAGCACGCCCGCGAGCAGGGCGCTGCCCTGATCACCGAGATGCGCGCCGAGGGCCAGCGTCAGCGCGAGGCCATCGTCGCTGCCGGTCACGCCCAGATCGAGGCCGACAAGAAGCAGGCGACTGCCGCCCTGCGTCAGGACGTCGGTTCGCTCGCCTCCCAGCTGGCCTCCCGCATCGTCGGCGAGTCCCTGGAGGACAGCGCCCGCCAGAGCGGTGTCATCGACCGCTTCCTGGACGACCTGGAGAGCAAGGCCGCTTCCTCGGCGGGCGCCAAGTGATCGGCGCCAGCCGCGAGGCCCTGGCCGCCGGCCGGGAGAACCTGCAGAGCCTGACCGACAACACCTCGGTGGACTCGGCCAAGCTCGCCGAGGAGCTCACCGCCGTCACCGCCCTGCTGGACCGCGAGGTCTCGCTGCGCCGCGTCCTGACCGACCCCTCGCGGTCCGGCCAGGACAAGGCCCAGCTGGTCTCCTCGCTGCTGTCCGGGCAGGTCTCCGGCGAGACCGTCGACCTGGTCTCCGGCCTGGTCCGCTCCCGCTGGTCGGGCGCCCGTGACCTGGTCGACTCGGTGGAGGAGCTCTCGGCACTCGCCGAGATCACCGCCGCCGACAAGGCCGGTGCGCTGGACGACGTCGAGGACGAGCTGTTCCGGTTCGGCCGGGTGGTGAGCGGCTCGCACGAGCTGCGCTCCGCGCTGACCGAGCCGAAGGCCGGCACCGCCGCCAAGGCGGAGCTGATCAAGAAGCTGCTCGGCGGCAAGGCCAACGCGGGCACCGTCCGCCTGGTCACCGCCCTGGTCACCAACCCGCGTGGACGTAGCCTTGAGCAGGGCCTGGAGTCCTACTCCAAGCTCGCCGCGGCCCGTCGCGGACGCGTGGTGGCCCTGGTCACCGCCGCGGTCCCGCTGTCGGACGTCCAGAAGGAGCGGCTCGCCGCTGCCCTGGCCGGGCTGTACGGCCGCCAGGTGCACCTGAACATCGCCGTCGACCCCGAGGTCCGCGGCGGAGTCCGGGTGCAGATCGGTGACGAGATCATCGACGGCACCGTGTCGAGCCGCCTCGAAGGCGCTCGCCAGGTCCTCGAAGGCTGATCACACCAAGCATCATCCGACCCTCGGTCGGGCGTCGGTTCCACTCAGGGTGGGCCGGCAAAACGTACGGCCGGTTCACCTGACCCGGCCGAGAGTCGAGTACTTGCGGCCCTCAATGGCGGGCCGAGGATCGCAAACTAGGAGAGCAGGGAAGCCTGATGGCGGAGCTTACGATCCGTCCGGAGGAGATCCGGGACGCGCTGGCCGACTTTGTCCAGTCGTACCAGCCGGACGCGGCCTCGCGTGAAGAGGTCGGCACGGTCACCGAGGCCATGGACGGTATTGCCAAGGTCGAGGGTCTGCCCTCGGTCATGGCCAACGAGCTGCTGAAGTTCGAGGACGGCACCCTCGGCCTCGCGCTGAACCTCGACACCCGCGAGATCGGTGTCGTCGTCCTCGGTGAGTTCTCGGGCATCGAGGAGGGTCAGACGGTGCACCGCACCGGCGAGGTCCTCTCCGTGCCGGTCGGCGAGGGCTACCTCGGCCGCGTCGTGGACCCGCTGGGCAACCCGATCGACGGTCTGGGCGACATCGCCTCCAGCGGCCGCCGCGCCCTGGAGCTGCAGGCGCCGGGCGTCATGGTCCGCAAGTCGGTGCACGAGCCGATGCAGACCGGCATCAAGGCCATCGACGCGATGACCCCGATCGGCCGTGGCCAGCGTCAGCTGATCATCGGCGACCGCCAGACCGGCAAGACCGCGGTGGCGATCGACACGATCATCAACCAGCGCGACAACTGGCGCTCCGGCGACCCGAAGAAGCAGGTCCGCTGCATCTACGTCGCCGTCGGCCAGAAGGGCTCCACCATCGCGTCCGTGCGCGGCGCCCTGGAGGACGCCGGCGCGCTGGAGTACACCACCATCGTGGCTGCTCCCGCCTCCGACCCGGCCGGCTTCAAGTACCTCGCCCCGTACACCGGCTCGGCCATCGGCCAGGAGTGGATGTACGACGGCAAGCACGTCCTCATCATCTTCGACGACCTGTCGAAGCAGGCCGAGGCCTACCGCTCCGTCTCGCTGCTGCTGCGCCGTCCGCCGGGCCGCGAGGCCTACCCGGGTGACGTCTTCTACCTGCACTCCCGCCTGCTGGAGCGCTGCGCGAAGCTCTCCGACGAGCTGGGCGCGGGCTCGATGACCGGTCTGCCGATCATCGAGACCAAGGCCAACGACGTCTCGGCGTACATCCCGACCAACGTCATCTCCATCACCGACGGCCAGTGCTTCCTGGAGTCCGACCTGTTCAACGCCGGCATCCGCCCGGCCGTGAACGTCGGTATCTCGGTCTCCCGCGTCGGTGGCTCGGCCCAGATCAAGGCCATGAAGTCGGTCGCCGGCCGCCTGCGCCTGGACCTGGCCCAGTACCGCGAGCTGGAGGCGTTCGCCGCCTTCGGTTCCGACCTGGACCCGGCCTCCAAGGCCCAGCTGGAGCGCGGTGCGCGCATGGTCGAGCTGCTCAAGCAGGGCCAGTACCAGCCGTTCCCGGTCGAGGAGCAGGTCGTCTCCATCTGGGCCGGCACCACCGGCAAGCTGGACGACGTCCCGGTCGCGGACATCCGCCGCTTCGAGCGCGAGTTCCTGGACCACCTGCGGATCGAGAAGAAGGACCTGCTGGCGGGCATCGTCGAGACCTCGAAGCTCGAGGACGGCACGATCGACGCGCTGACCGAGGCGATCAACGCCTTCAAGCAGGGCTTCACCACGGCCGACGGCAAGCTCCTGTCCGAGCAGGCCTGAGTCCGGTAACGAGGGAAAGGACGTAACGACCCATGGGAGCACAGCTTCGGGTCTACAAGCGCCGGATCCGCTCTGTCACCGCGACGAAGAAGATCACCAAGGCGATGGAGATGATCTCCGCGTCGCGCATCGTCAAGGCGCAGCGCGCGGTGGCCGCCTCCACTCCGTACGCCGATGAGCTCACCCGGGCGGTGACGGCGGTGGCCACCCGGTCCAACGCCAAGCACCCGCTCACCACCGAGAACCCCCAGGCCAAGACGGCCGCTGTCCTGCTGATCACGGCGGACCGCGGCCTGGCCGGCGGCTACTCGACCAACGCCATCAAGCAGGCGATCGCGCTCTCCGCGCGGCTGCGTGCCGAGGGCAAGGACGTGGTGACCTACATCGTCGGCCGCAAGGGCGTCTCGTACTACAACTTCCGTAACCTTGAGGTCGGCGGTTCGTGGACGGGATTCTCCGACAAGCCGACCTACGGTGACGCGAAGGCCGTGGCGGTCGACCTGATCGAGGCCTTCACGGCCGAGACGGGCGGCGTGGACGAGCTTCACCTGGTCTCCACCAAGTTCGAGTCGATGCTGACCCAGACCCCGGTGGACGCCCGGCTGCTGCCGCTGAAGCTGGACGAGGTCACGCTCAGCGACGACAAGCCGGCCAAGGCGGAGATCTTCCCGCTGTACGACTTCGAGCCGTCGGCGGAGGGCGTCCTGGACGCACTGCTGCCGCGGTACGTCGAGAGCCGGATCTACAACGCGCTGCTGCAGTCGGCCGCCTCGGAGCACGCCGCCCGTCGGCGCGCGATGAAGAGCGCGACCGACAATGCGGGAGAGCTCATCAAGTCGCTGACGCGGCTTGCCAACTCGGCCCGTCAGGCCGAGATCACCCAGGAAATCAGCGAGATCGTCGGCGGTGCCAACGCGCTCGCCGACGCTAGCCGCGGGAGCGAATGAGAATGACCACCACAGTTGAGCCGACCACGGCGACGGGCCGCGTCGCGCGGGTCATCGGCCCGGTCGTCGACGTGGAGTTCCCCGTCGACGCGATTCCGGACATGTTCAACGCCCTGCACGTCGAGGTGGACAACCCCGACGGCTCGGGCAAGAAGATCCTCACCCTCGAGGTCGCCCAGCACCTCGGCGACGGCCTGGTCCGCGGCATCTCGATGCAGCCGACCGACGGCCTGGTCCGTGGCGCGCAGGTCTCCGACACCGGTTCGGCGATCTCCGTCCCGGTCGGCCAGATCACCAAGGGCAAGGTCTTCAACGCCCTCGGTGAGGTGCTGAACGTCGACAAGGACGAGTTCGAGTCCCAGGTCGAGGTCCGCTGGCCGATCCACCGCAAGGCTCCCGAGTTCAAGGACCTCGAGTCCAAGACCGAGATGTTCGAGACCGGTATCAAGGTCATCGACCTGCTCACCCCGTACGTCACGGGTGGCAAGATCGGTCTGTTCGGTGGTGCCGGTGTCGGCAAGACCGTTCTGATCCAGGAGATGATCTACCGCGTCGCCGAGAACTTCGGTGGTGTGTCGGTGTTCGCCGGTGTCGGCGAGCGCACCCGTGAGGGCAACGACCTCATCCACGAGATGGTCGACTCGGGCGTTCTGGACAAGACCGCGCTGGTCTTCGGCCAGATGGACGAGCCGCCGGGCACCCGTCTGCGGGTCGCGCTCTCCGCGCTGACCATGGCGGAGTACTTCCGTGACGTGGAGCAGCAGGACGTTCTGCTCTTCATCGACAACATCTTCCGGTTCACCCAGGCCGGTTCCGAGGTGTCGACCCTGCTCGGCCGGATGCCCTCCGCGGTGGGTTACCAGCCGAACCTGGCCGACGAGATGGGCCTCCTCCAGGAGCGCATCACCTCGACCCGCGGTCACTCGATCACCTCGATGCAGGCGATCTACGTCCCCGCGGACGACCTGACCGACCCGGCGCCGGCCACCACCTTCGCCCACCTCGACGCGACGACGGTGCTCTCCCGTCCGATCTCCGAGAAGGGCATCTACCCGGCCGTCGACCCGCTGGACTCCACGTCCCGCATCCTGGACCCGCGCTACATCGCGCAGGACCACTACGACACGGCCATCCGCGTCAAGGGCATCCTGCAGAAGTACAAGGACCTCCAGGACATCATCGCGATCCTCGGTATCGACGAGCTGTCCGAGGACGACAAGATCACGGTTCACCGTGCCCGTCGTATCGAGCGCTTCCTGTCGCAGAACACCTACGTCGCGAAGCAGTTCACCGGCGTGGACGGCTCGACCGTGCCGCTGTCGGAGACCATCGAGGCCTTCAACGCAATCGCGGACGGCAAGTACGACTCCGTCCCGGAGCAGGCCTTCTTCATGTGCGGTGGCATCGAGGACCTCGAGAAGAACGCCGCCGACCTGGCGAAGAAGTAACCAGCTGTAACCGGCCGGCGTGATGGCCGACCGTACGTGAGGGGTGGTCCCCGGGCTCCCGGGGGCCACCCCTCACGGCACACGGCGGCTGTGATCCCGGTCATCTCCGGGCCCTTGGTTTCATGCCGGGGGCGCGGGCCCGTTATTCTTACCGAAACTGCCGAGTAATCGGGCTGTTCCGATTCCCCGGCAAGAGCCTAGGAGCCCACGTTGGCTGAGCTGCACGTCGAGCTGGTCGCAGCCGACCGCAAGGTGTGGTCCGGTGCGGCCACCATCGTTGTCGCCCGTACGGCCTCCGGTGACACCGGCATCATGCCCGGTCACACTCCGGTGCTGAGCGTGCTGGAGACCGGTCCGGTCACCATCCGCACGGTGAACGACGGCACCGTCGTCGCCGCCGTCCACGGTGGCTTCATCTCCTTCGCCGACAACAAGCTCTCCATCCTCGCCGAGGTGGCCGAGCTGGCGGACGAGATCGACGTCGCCCGTGCCCAGCGCGCGCTGGACAACGCCCAGAGCGAGCTCGACGCGCACGCCGAGCGCCGGGCCGAGGTCCGCCTGGTGGCGGCCCGCGGTCTCAAGGCCGCCTGAGCGGAAGTCGAACCGACGGTCCCGGGGACGCGATTGCGTGACCCCGGGACTGTCGTATCAGTTGGTAGGACAGGGCGGTCGTTGATACGACCGCAACGGGGACGCAGGTAGCGAGGAGGTCGGTGAGCATGGTCCTCGCCCTTGTGGTGTGTGCGACGGTGGTGGCCCTCGGAGTGGCCGGCCTGGTCGCCTTCGCGGTACGCCGCCGGGTGATCCAGCGGGTCGGCGGCACGTTCGACTGCAGCTTCCGGTTGAAAATGCCCGCCGACGCCTCCACGCGGCCCGATCTCGACGAGAACGGACAGCCCACCTCCGCCCCGGTCCCGGTGACCGACGGCAAGGGGTGGGTTTTTGGTATCGGCCGGTACAGCGGCGACTCCATCGAGTGGTTCCGGGTGTTCTCCTACGCGCCCCGCCCGCGGCGGGTGCTGCCCCGGACCGAGATCGAGGTGCTGGGCCGCCGCTACCCGGAGGGCCAGGAGGAGCTCGCCCTGCTCTCCGGCTCGGTCGTCCTGCGCTGCCTGCACAACGGCGCCCCGCTGGAACTCGCCATGAGCGACGACGCCCTCACCGGCTTCCTCGCCTGGCTCGAGGCGGCCCCCCCGGGGCAGAGGGTCAACGTCGCGTAGCGACGGAGAATGGGGGCACCTCCCGCCCGGAGGGTGGGGGAGTCGCGTAGCGGGGCTTAACCCGTCCCGGTGGCTTCCCGGGAATCCCTTCCCGTACGACCTGTGGGCGCCCTAGCGTCGGAGCGTTGGTTGTGCCACGGCACTCGGCCCGCTCACACTGTACGGAGGAGGTGTGCTCTCAATGACCGCTATGGCGCACGAGCCCGATCTTGACTTCGGCCTTGTTCCGGACCTGGACGAGGTGCTCTGGCAGGCGTGGAGGTCTCTCGAACTCCCCGAGGGCTATCGGGCGGAGATCGTAGAGGGGTTCATCGAGGTGTCACCTACCGGACGACGCGGTCACGCCCGGATCGCCAACCGCCTTCGCGACGCCCTGGTGCTCGCGCTGGCCGGCAGCGAGTACGCGGCATTCCAGGACGTCAACGTCCTCCACGGCCGCAAGGTCCTGGTCCCGGATCTGTTCGTGGGGCCCGTGGACCTCGACGACATTCCCGACCCCGACGGGCTCGGGGTCGCCGCCACCGGTGTGCTGGTGGTGGTGGAGGTGGTGTCACCGGGAGCCGAGGCCCGCAAGCGGGATGTGGTCCGCAAGCGCAGGGCCTATGCCCGAGCCGGTATCCCGGTCTACGTCCTGGTGGACGATCACGACGGCCCCGGGCACGTCACGGTGCTGACCGCGCCCGATCCGGAGAAGGCCACCTACGAGGCCGAGGTGCGGATGCCGTACGGCACGGACGTCACGATCCCCGAGGGCCCGGCCAAGGGCTTTGTGATCGGCGTCGCAATCACGGGTGGGCCGCGCGGGGCCTGACTAGGCTGGCCGCCATGGTGAATCTGACGCGGATCTACACCCGCACCGGTGACGACGGCACGACGGCTCTCGGGGACATGAGCCGCACCACCAAGACCGACCCCCGGCTGATCGCGTACGCGGACACCAACGAGGCCAATGCCGCCCTGGGGGTGGCGCTCGCCGCGGGGGCGCTGTCCGAGGACGTGGTGGCGGTGCTGACGCGGGTTCAGAACGACCTCTTCGACGTCGGCGCGGACCTGGCGACCCCGGTGGTGGAGGACCCGAAGTACCCGCCGCTGCGGGTGCTGCAGAGCTACGTGGACCGCCTGGAGGGGGACTGCGACCACTATCTGGAGCAGGTGGAGAAGCTGCGCAGCTTCATCCTCCCCGGCGGTACCCCCGGCGCCGCGTACCTGCATCTGGCGTGCACCGTGGTGCGCCGGGCCGAGCGGGCCACCTGGGCGGCGATCGAGCTGCACGGGGACACCGTCAACCCGCTGACCGCGAAGTACCTGAACCGGCTCTCCGACCTGCTGTTCATCCTGGCGCGGGTGGCCAACAGGGAGCGCGGCGACGTGCTGTGGGTCCCGGGGGAGAACCGCTAGACCGCCGGACCGCCGGACCGCCGGACCGCTGGACCGTCAGCCCCGCTCCCGCTTGGGGAAGAGCGTGTAGCTGGCGGCGATCAGCAGGCTGATGCCGGTGACGGCGGCCATCCGCGGGTACCACTGGTCGAGGCCGGCGGTCCGGGCGGCGTCCCCGGCCAGCCACTGGACGCCGGCGATCAGGGCCACCGTGACGACGGCCGCCACCAGCGTCCGGCCGAAGATCCGCCACTCGTGGGCGGCCCGCTCGCGGCCGTACTTCGGCGGCCTCGCGGGCCGCTCGCCGCCCGCGAAGCGGTGCGCGGCGTGGGCGTCGGCCCGGCGCACCAGCGCGTGGCCGTAGCCGACCGAGAAGCCCGCGTAGGCGGCGGCCAGGCCGTGGGACCAGTCGGCGACGGCGCCGGAGCGCAGGTCGTGGACGGTCGTCGCGAGGATCACCAGGTCGGTCAGCGGCAGGCCGATCAGCAGTACGGTGCTCGCCGTCCGCCACCGCAGCAGGTAGCGGGCGGCCAGCGCCAGGGCCAGCAGCACCCAGAAGCCGATTTCACCGGCGATGATGATCGGGACCATGGCTCCAGCCTCGCCCGGCGGCCGCCGCCGGGTCATCGTCGCGGGGTGCCGCACCGGGTGCGACCTTCGATGTACGGCGTCTCGTCCGTCCGGTCGGTGCCGGCCCGGCCGGGCGGATGATGGGATGGCCGGTGTGAGACTCTCCCCCCGCCAGGAGGACCGGGCGGTCGCCGTCGCGGGCCTGGCCGCCGGCCTGCTGCTGATCGGCTTCGGCGCGTACGACAACCGCGGTCAGGTGCCGCCCTGGCTGCTGGTGCTGCCGCTGGTGGCGATGGCGGCGCTGGAGCTGCTGCGGCGGACCCGGCCGATCTGGGCGGTGTCGCTGGGCGGGCCGGTCCTGGCGGTGGACCTGGTCACCGGGTCGGTGCTGGCCACCGTGGTGATGTACACCGACCTGCTGTACGCGGCCACCCTGTACGGGCCGCCCCGGATGTCCCGGGTGCTGCACCTGACCGGCGCGGCGACCACGGTGGTGCTCAGCGGCCTGACGGCGACCTACGGGGAGGTCTCGGACGCGCTGCTGGTGGTGGGCCTGTGCGGGCTGGTGTTCATCGCCCCGGTGTGGACCGGCGACCTGATGCGGCGCCAGCGGGAGCAGACCGAGAGCGCCCGGCTGCGGGCCGAGCAGACCGCGCTGCTGGCCGAGCTGGACCGCCGCACCGCGGTGACCGCGGAGCGGGCCCGGATGGCCCGCGAACTGCACGACGTGATCGCCAACCACCTCTCGGCCATCGCCATCCATGCGACCGGCGCGCAGTCGCTGGCCCGCCGGCAGTCCAGGGCCGAGGACGAGCCGCTGGTGGAGGCGCTGGCGGTGATCCGGCAGAACAGCGTCCAGGGCCTCGCGGAGATGCGCCGGATGATCGGCCTGCTGCGCGAGGAGCACCCGGAGGAGTCGTACGCGGCGCCCCGGCTGGACGCCGTGGACGCGCTGCTCGCCCAGGCCAGGGCGGCCGGGCGGGGCGCCGGGCTGGCCTTCGAGGCGGAGGAGTGCGGCGAGCGCGGCGAACTGGCCGCGCCGGTGGAGCTGGCGGCCTACCGGATCGTCCAGGAGTCGCTGACCAACGCGCTCAAGCACGCGGCGGCGGGTACGGTGCGGCTGCGGATCGGCTACCGCGCACAGGAGTTGGAGATCGTCACGGAGAGCCCGTACCGGCCCGGCGAGGGCCGGGCGCCGGCCGGGGCGCGGGCCGGACTGGTCGGCATGGGGGAGCGGGCGCAGCTGCTCGGCGGGGTCCTGGAGGCGGGGCCGGACCAGGGGTGGTGGCGGGTGCGGGCGGTGTTGCCGCGGGAGCCGCGGCCGACGGGGGAGAGCGCGAGGGCCGGGGATGCCGGGGATGCCGGTGCGGCGGCGGAGAGGGGAGGGACCCGATGACGGCGGTCCGGGTGCTGGTGGCGGAGGACCAGGCGGCGGTCCGGGCCGCGCTGGTGATGATCCTGCGCGCGGAGCCCGGGATCGAGGTGGTCGGGGAGGCGGCCGACGGCGAGCAGGCCGTCCGGCTGGCCGCCCGGCTGCGCCCGGACGTGGTGCTGATGGACGTCCAGATGCCCCGGCTGGACGGGGTCTCGGCGACCCGGCAGGTGGTCGCCGCCGGGTCGGCCCAGGTGCTGGTGCTGACCACCTTCGACCTGGACGAGTACGTGTGGGGCGCCCTGCGGGCCGGGGCCGCGGGCTTCCTGCTCAAGGACGTGGAGGCGGACGACCTGGTCGAGGGGGTCCGGGCGGTGGCGCGCGGGGACGGCATGCTGGCGCCCTCCGTCACCCGGCGGCTGATCAGGACCTTCGCCCGCCCGTCCCCGGCGGGCGGGCCGCAGGGCCCCGACGGGTGGGCGGCGCTGTCCTCGCTGACGCCGCGCGAACGCGAGGTGCTGGGCTGTCTCGGCGCCGGGCTGTCCAACGGGGAGATCGCGGCGCGGCTGGAGATGGCCGAGGCGACCACCAAGACCCATGTCAGCCGGATCCTCGCCAAGCTCGGGCTGCGCAGCCGGGTGCAGGCCGCGATCCTCGCCCAGGAGCTGGGCGTGGTGCCGCCCGGCTGACCGTCAGCTGCGGTCCAGTGCGGATCTCGCCCGTTCGGCGTCACCCGCCCAGACCATCAGCCGGGGCCCGGCGGTGGTCCGTACGAGGGTGTGCCGCACGCCGGCGGCGGTCAGCAGGGCGCCGAGCCGGGCCGCCTCGGCGGGGTCGGCGGGCGCGGCGACGGTGACCAGCAGCCCGTACTCGTCGGGGTTGCCCGGGTGCGGGGGGCGGGCCACCAGCGAACCGCCGCGCCGGTACGTCCAGCGCAGCAGCAGCACCAGGACGGCGACCACCACCAGGCTGAGCAGCAGTGCCAGCAGCGGATGCACAGCGGTCAACGCGCCAACCTCCCGTCGGTCCGGCACAGATCACACTCCTCAATCTCACCACGGAGCCCGCCGGGGCGTTAGAGTCCGGGCCGTGAGCGGCGCGGCTCCGGGGGGAGACCCCTGCCCTGAGCCGCCTTCAGGCACCGCCCTGGAACCGCCGGAGCAACGGGCCTCGGCCCCACGCTCCCGGTGGGTCCGACGGGCGAACATCGTCACTCGGGAGACCCAGCCATGAGCAACGCAGCCAGCCAGCAGATCGCCGTGATCGGTGCCGGCCTGATGGGCGCGGGCATCGCCCAGGTGTCGGCGCAGGCCGGCCACCCGGTGGTGCTGCGCGATGTCACGGACGAGGCGCTGCAGCGGGGCCTCGCCGGGATCCGAGCCTCGTACGAGAAGTTCGTGGCGAAGGGCCGGATGACGGCCGAGGACGCCGAGGCGGCGCTGGGCCGGATCACCACCACCACCGACCTCGGCGCGGTCGCCGGGGCGGACATCGTGGTCGAGGCGGTGTTCGAGCAGCTGGAGGTCAAGGAGAGCGTCTTCCGCGAGCTCGACAAGATCGCCAAGGAGGGCGCGGTGCTGGCTTCCAACACCTCCGCCATCCCGATCACCCGGATCGCTGCCGCCACCTCCCGCCCGGAGAGCGTGGTCGGCGTGCACTTCTTCTCGCCGGTGCCGCTGATGCGCCTGGTGGAGCTGGTGCGCGGCTACAAGACCAGCGACGAGACGCTGGCCCGGGTGCGGGCGTACGCCGAGGGTGTCGGCAAGGAGGTCGTGGTGGTCAACCGCGACGTGGCCGGCTTCGTCACCACCCGGCTGATCACCGCGCTGGTGGTGGAGGCGGCGAAGCTGTACGAGTCGGGCGTGGCCAGCGCCGAGGACATCGACACCGCCTGCCGGCTGGGCTTCGGCCACCCGATGGGCCCGCTGCAGACCGCCGACCTGACCGGTGTCGACATCCTGCTGCACGCGGCGCACAACATCTACGCCGAGACCCAGGACGAGAAGTTCGCCGCCCCGGAGATCATGGCCCGGATGGTGACCGCCGGGGACCTCGGCCGCAAGAGCGGCCGCGGCTTCTACGGTTACGAGTCCTAGGAGGGCGTCACCCGGGTGGTGGGCGGAACGCCGCGAGCGGGCCCACCACCCGGGTGAGTTTGCTCACGCCCGCGCCGCAGACGGGTGATTTGGGCGGGAATCGCGCATGAGTATGGGGACTTCCTGCGTATATTCCCTCGGACGGGTGAAGTTGACCGCCATCCCGCCGGGTGGGAGCAACCTGCGGAGTTGGTTCACCGTCAGATGAGGGGGAGACCGGCGCGGCGCCTGCCGGCCCGGCCCCGTAACCCCTGGCGGCACCCGCGCGGATCCCGGACCTGTACCCGGGATCGGCACCCTGGAGCGACACGGCGCATCGACACAGCGCATCGGCACGGCGGAGGAGGAGAGCGTGCGCATCACCGGTGACCACCGCGGCCTGGCCATCGAAGGCCGGCTCGACGTCCGCAGTGCCGCCGACGCGCGGGCGCACCTGCACTCCGCCGTCGACGGCGGGCAGGGCGACCTGGTGCTGGACCTCGGCCGCCTGGAGTTCTGGGACGCCACCGGTCTCGGCGTCATCATGGGCACCCACCGCCGGGCCGGCCGGCTCGGCCGCCGCCTCGTCCTGCGGGACGTCCCCGCGCAGCTGCAGCGGCTGCTGGTCGCCCCCCGCCTGCACCGCATCCTCGCCGTCGAGGGCACCCTCCCGGACGCCTACGGCGCCACCGTCCCGGCGCTCGGCGCCGCGGCCCCGCCGCTGGCGGCCCCGGCCGGCTGACCTGCCCGCCTCCCGGCCGGCCCGGTCCGCCGCCCGTCCTCGCTCCGCGGCGCCAACTTCCTTGCCCGGGCCGCCCGTCCGCCCGCCCTACCCGCCGGTACCTGCTTCGGTCGTGTCCGACCCTTCCGGGCCGCCCCGGAAACCGGGACCGGGTCTGTGCTCCGGCGGGCTGGTGTGGGAAAGTCTGCGCCAGAAGCCACGGCCACGCGGAGCCGGCCCGTGGCCGTACTGCGGCGCCGGGGGTTCAGCGCCGGACGGTCGATCATGGGCGGAGCATGGACGTGGGACAGCCAACCGGCGATTTCCGGCAGGACGGGCCGCGCCCCCGCACCCGCGAGGTGTTCCCCGGCGACCTGATGCTGACCGTGGGCGGCGCCGACGGCTCCGAGGTCACCGCCTGCCCGGACGGCTGGCGGCCCGAGCCCCGGCGCACCCGCGGACCGGCCCACCACGGCCCCGCGCTCGGCCCCGAGGTGGCGGTCGGCCCGCTGGCGCTCGGCACCGGCCTCGCCGACCTGCCGGTGCTCGACCGCGAGGCCGACACCGCCCGGCTGCTCGGCCTGCTGGCGGAGGGCCGCTCGGTCCGGCTGACCGGTCAGCCGGGCTCCGGCCGCAGCGCCCTGCTGGCCGCCGTCGCGGACGCGGCCGACGCGCTCGCACCCGACGGGGTGGTCCGGCTCAGCGGTCACCGGCGGACCTACGCCGACCTGGTGCAGGACCTGTTCACCGCCACCCACCACGCCCCCGGCGTCCGCCCCGACCGGCCGGAACTCGCCGAGCGGCTCGGCGCGGTGGGCGCGGTGGTCACCATCGACGACGTCGAACTCGGCGAGGCGGAGCTGGAGCAGCTGCTGGAGCTGGCACCCGACTGCGCGTTCCTGGTGGCCGCCGCCCCGGGCGGGCGGCCGCTGCCGGCCGGCTCGCGGCTGCAGGACCACCCGGTGGGCGGCCTGTCGCGGGGCGCCTGCCTCAACCTGGTGGTCCGGCTGGCGGGCCGTCAGCTGGACGAGTCCGAGCGGGCCTGGGCGGTCGACCTGTGGTTCGAGTCGGAGGGACTGCCGCTGCGCTTCGTCCAGGCCGCCGCACTGCTGCGCCAGCGCGACATCGCGGTCGACGCCCTGGTCGCCGCCCGCGAGGACCGCCGGAGCGTCTTCGGGACGGTCGAGGAGATCGAGGAGCCCGACGACCCGGCCGAGCTGGAGGCCGAACTGCGGCGCTCCGTCCCGCTGCCGACCGTGGCGGAGACCGCGGCACCCGCGCTGCGCCTCGCCGAGGGACTCGGGGACGCCGCCCGCGAGGTGCTCCGGCTCGCCCTGGCCCTCGGCGGCGAATGCCCCACCGCCTCCCACCTCCCCGCCCTGATCGACGTCGGCCAGGGCGAGAGCGCACTGCAGGAACTGGTCGACGCCGGACTCGCCGTCCCGGCCGGCGGCCACCTCCGGCTGGCGGCGGGCGTCCTGGACAGCCTGGCCGCCCACTGGGAGACCGGCGAGATCGGGTACGGCGCGGCCGAGCACTTCTCCTGGTGGGTCGCGCACGGCTCGGTGGGCACCGGACAGATCGCCGCCGAGGCCGAGGTGGTGCTCGGCGCGCTGCTCGCCGACCGGGAGGCCGGCCGCCCCGAGGCCGTGCTGCAGCTCGCCAGGTCGGCCGCGCCGGCACTGGCGATGTCGCTGCGCTGGGGCGCGTGGGAGCGGTCCCTGCAGCTGGGACTGGAGGCCGCACGCAGCCTCGGCGCGACCGGCGAGGAGGCCTGGTTCCACCAGGAACTCGGCGCACTCGCCCTGTGCCTGGGCACCACCCAGCGGGCCTCGGCCGAACTGGACGCGGCCGTCGCCCTGCGCGCCGCCCTGGGCGAGCCGCGCGGCGGCGCGGCGGCCCGGCGGATGATCGAACTGCTGCGGGCCAGCCTGGCCGCGGCGCACGACGAGGACGAGGACGAGGGTTCGACCGGCGGCCGCCGCCCGGTGATCCGGGCCATCGCCCAGGCACCGTTCCGCTTCCGGACGGCGCCCAGGACCGGACGCGACCTGAGGCGTACGGTGCTCGGCGCGTCGGCGGCGGTCCTCGCGCTCGGAGTGCTCGGCACCGCGATCGGCCTGAGCCTCGCCGGACCCGACGAGCAGGGCGGCGGCTCGGGCGGGCCCGGCCACTCGGTCGACGACTACGTGCTGCCGAGCGGGCTGATGCCCTCCGGCGCGAGCCCGTCCGCCTCCGACACCCCGACGCCCACCGAGAGCGCCACCGAGGCGGATACCGAGACCCCTTCGGCCACGCCGAGCGCCTCACGCAGTACGACCAAGAAGCCCACCCCGAGCAGGTCCGCGACGACCACGACCACGGCCCCGCCCCCGGGCGGCGGAGGCCCGGTCACGCCGCCGCCCACGACCCCGCCGCCCACGACCCCGCCCCCGACCTCGGAGGCGCCGAGCCCGTCGGCCTCGCCCTCGCCCACAGGCACGTAGGCCGGGAGGGTCAGAACAGCTTGAGCTTGTCGTCGTCGATGCCGCGCAGCTCGTCGTAGTCCAGCACCACGCAGCCGATGCCGCGGTCGGTGGCCAGCACCCGGGCCTGCGGCTTGATCTCCTGCGCGGCGAAGACGCCCTTCACGGGGGCCAGCAGCGGGTCGCGGTTGAGCAGCTCCAGGTAGCGGGTGAGCTGCTCCACCCCGTCGATCTCACCGCGCCGCTTGATCTCGATGGCGACGGTGGCGCCGTCGGAGTCGCGGCACAGGATGTCGACCGGGCCGATCGCGGTCGGGTACTCGCGCCGGATCAGCTGCCAGCCGGCCCCGAGCACCTCCATCCGGTCGGCGAGCAGCTCCTGGAGATGGGCCTCGACGCCGTCCTTGACCAGCCCGGGGTCGACCCCGAGCTCGTGCGAGGAGTCGTGCAGCACCTGTTCCAAGGTGATGATCAGCTTCTCACCGGCCTTGTTGGTGACCGTCCAGACGCCGTCCACCTCCTTCAGGCTGCACGGCGGCGACATCCAGTTGAGCGGCTTGTAGGCGCGGTCGTCGGCATGGATGCTGACGCTCCCGTCGGCCTTCACCAGGATGAGGCGGGTAGCGGACGGGAGATGGGCGGAGAGCCGTCCGGCATAGTCGACGGAGCAGCGGGCAATTACGAGACGCACGGTCGACCACGCTAGCCCACCGGGGCCAGTTGATGCGATTCCGCGACAGCCGGGTGAAGAAAGCGCGTAGGCGGCGAACCATGGAGTGACGACACCTCGCCGCCGCCGACGCCGAACCGGCCCACGGTACGGCACCCGGATGTCCGGTCGCCGGGGTGCGTTCAACGGGGATGGAGAAGCGAGATGAACCGCTCCGACGGGATCCGGCCAATCTGCTCCACCGGGCGGCGCTCGAGCCGTGAATCGATGGATTCTCCAGCCGCGCTGAGCGACGAGTGACAACCTTGAGTAAGTGGCCGCCGCCCCACCTGGCGGTGTCGCCACGGCGTCGGCGTGCGCCCGGGATCCGGCCGGACCCGGGTTCTGCCCCCTGTTCTCGGTGCGCGGTCCCCGCGGGCCCCTGCGGCCCCGGTGCCGGCCACTGAGCCCTCGTCAGCCCGGACCGGCGGAAGCCGGACCGGGCGGCACCAGCCACCGCACCACCTGGCACCACCTGTGTGAGCACGGCACGGCACCATCCGCACCACGCACGACCACCCCGGCAGCCGCGCCAGGGTGGACCGCGAGAGGAGAACCCATGTCGCTCGACGTCTCACCGGCCCTGCTTGAGAAGGCCGAGAGAGGCGAGGTCGACGAGAGGGAGTTCGTCGACTGCGTCCGCGTCTCCCTGCCGTACGCCTGGGAGCTGATCAGCTCGCTGGTCGCCCAGCTCAAGGTCGACGGCACCGACTTCGCCGACAACCAGGTCCCGCCGCCCAGCGAGCAGGCCCGCGGCCAGCTGCTGCGCGCCATGGCCAGCGACGCGATCCGGGGCGCCCTGCAGCGGCACTTCGGCGTGCAGTTGGCGTTCCAGAACTGCCACCGGGTGGCCGTGTTCGCGCCGTCCGAGGCCTCCGCCGAGCGTCACCGCCGCTTCACCTCCGTCCGGGCCCAGATCCTCAACCAGTCGGAAGAACTGCGGGACTGCTGAACCGTCCCGTCCCGCCGGTGGGCCGTCCCTCGGGGCGGCCCACCGGCGTCGGCGCGCGCTGCGCCGCTCGACCCGGCTGCGCCGCTCAACCCAGCTGCGGCAGCACCTCGGCGCCGAGCCGGGCGATGTTCTCCAGGGTGGCCGCCCGGTCGCCGGAGCCCTCGGTGAGCAGCGCGAACCGCCGGATCCCGGTCCGCTCGGCGGTCGCCAGCAGCCGGTCCGCGCAGCCGCGCGGCGTGCCCACCGGGTGCAGGTCGCAGAGCAGTTCGGTGTACGCGTAGGGGTCGCGCATCCGCCGCTCCTGGCCGTCCACGGTGCGGTGCGCGCCGAGCCCGTCGGCGAAGAACCCCGGCATCGCCCGGAGCAGTTCGGCGCGGGCGCCCGCGGTCCGGTCGGCGACCTGCGCC
>NZ_JAIZ01000636.1:29707-32214 GCF_000710465.2 Kitasatospora sp. MBT63
CACCACCACCGGCGGTCCGGCCGGTGCGGGCGCCGAGGCGGCCGGCCGGCGCCGCAGCGCGCCCCGCTCGTGCCGCTGCCGGGGGAAGCCGCGCAGCGCCGCCTCGGGCTCGGCGCCCAGCCCCAGCCAGCCCCCCAGCGACTCCCGCGACAGCGGCTCGGCGTACCCGGCCGGCTCCGCGGGGATCACCGGCTCGCCGGCCCGCGGCACCACCGCCACCTCCGGGAACCGGAACTGCGGCCCGTCCGCGTCCACCCGGCCCTCCCGCAGCCAGCGCAGCAGCAGGTCCAGCCGCTCGGGGAAGCCCTCCTCGTAGGCCGCCAGGCCGGTGCCGAACACCGACAGGTCGATCCACGGGCCGCCGCGCCCCACCCCGAGGGTGAACCGGCCGCCGGAGGTGAGGTGCAGCAGCGCGGCCTGCTCGCCGAGCTTCACCGGGTGGCCGGTGGACAGCACGCTGACCGCGGTGCCGACACCGATCCGGCGGGTGCGCCCGAGCAGCAGGGCGGCCAGCGTGGCGGCGTCGGGGCAGACCCCGTACGGCACGAAGTGGTGCTCGGCCAGCCAGACGCTGTCCAGGCCGGACCGCTCGGCGGCGGTGGTGGCGGCCAGGGTGCGTTCCAGCGCCTCGCTCTGGCCCTGGCCGGGGAACTGCGCGGAGAGCAGGAAGGCACCGACCCGGATCGAGTCGGTGCCGGCCTGGTGCCCGAGCACCGGAGCGGGCCCGGCCGTCGGCACCGGCGCGGGGGCCGGCAGCTGGACGGTGGGCCGGGGGGTGGTCTTGGTCATCGGAGGCCTCCTCGGGAGCGCGCAGGGTCTGCGTGCCCCGCCTTGTCCCCTTGTGAGTAACCCATGTCATGTGCCAGTGGCACGCTGATCGACCAATTTCCCGAAAGAAAGGATGGATCTCAGGGGAAACACCCGACCCCCGGGCCACCTCGTGATAGTGGCCCCGGACCCGGGCCGCCGAGCCTTACCCTTGAGGGTAAATCGTGCCCGGCCGAGAGGTAGTTGACGTGTCGCCCCGCCGAAACCGGATCTCCAGCTCCGACGGCCGCGAGGCCGCGCCGGCCGTGCCGCCGGGCGGCTCGCTGCGCCGCACCGAGAGCTACCGCGGCGAGGAGTGGGTGGTGCAGACCGTCGCGGGGACCGCGGGCCGGTTCTACCGCTGCCCGGGCTGCGACCAGGAGATCCCGCCGGGCGTCGGACACGTGGTGGCCTGGCCCGAGCACGGCGCCGGGGTGGACGACCGCCGGCACTGGCACCGGGCGTGCTGGGGAGCGCGGGAGCGCCGCGGCTCCAACATCCAGCGTGGCCGCGGCGCTCCCCGGTACTGACCCTCGCGGGCCCTGTCGGGCGTCCCGTCAGGCGTCCCGGTTCTTCAGCACCAGCGCGCCGCCGACCAGGGCCGCCAGCGTCCAGGCCAGGCAGATCAGGAAGCCCGCCCCGGCGCCGTACGGCTGCCCGCTCTCGCCGTAGACCAGCAGCATCCGCCGGCCCGCGTAGTCGGGGAAGTAGTGCGCCACGCTCTTCACCTTCGGCACCGCCGACAGGATCGGCGACAGCAGGAAGAAGAACGGGACCAGGATGCCGAGTGCCAGGGTCTGGTTGTGCAGCATCGCGGTGACGCCGGCCGAGAACAGGCAGAGCATGGTCAGGTAGGCGGCCGCGCCGAACACCGCGCGCAGCACGTTCGGCTGGCCCAGGTCGGTGGAGTGCTCACCGAGCAGCGCCTGGCCGACGAAGAAGGTGACGAAGACCGTCACCAGCGAGACGGCCAGCGCCAGCGCGCCCAGCACGACGGCCTTGGCGGTGAGCAGGGTGCCGCGCTGCGGCACGGCGGCCAGCGAGACCCGGATCAGGCCGCTGCTGTACTCGTTGCCGACCGCGAGCACGCCGAACACGATGATGGCGAGCTCGCCGAGCCCGATGCCGGACAGCGAGGTGCTGGCGGCGTCGAACGGTCCGTCGCCGGCGAAGTCGCTGAAGTTGTTCTTGGCGAGCAGGGAGATCAGCACGCCGAGGCCGAGCACCACCAGGAAGGTCAGCGCCAGGGTCCAGATGGTCGAGCGGACACTGCGGATCTTGGTCCACTCGGACTGCAGGATCGCGGGGAAGGACGCCATCTCAGTTCTCCTCTCCACCCTGCGGGGCGGGCTGCGGGACGGCCGGTGCGGCCGGGGCCGGCTGCTGCCCGGCCGGTACGGCGGCGCCCTGGCCCTGCTGCCAGCCGGCGCCCCAGGCCGGCGGTGCGCCGGGTGCGCCCGGTGCGCCCGGGCCCGCGTGGTACTCCACCGAGTCCGCGGTCATCTGCATGAACGCCTCCTCCAGCGAGGCCTGCTGCTGGCTGAGTTCGTGCAGGGTGATGCCGTGCTGCGCGGCCAGGTCGCCGAGGAAGGTCAGATCGCCGTTCTCGACCTCGTACGCGCCGCCGGCCACCGGCTCGGCCCGCAGGCCGGCGCCGTGCAGCGCGTCCAGCAGCTGCTCGGGGGGCGGGGGGCGGATCC
>NZ_JAIZ01000636.1:32287-38052 GCF_000710465.2 Kitasatospora sp. MBT63
GGGTGCGGATCCGGGCGGCGGAGCGGGCGTTCTGCTTGATGAACTCGGCCATCGACAGGTCGGCCAGCAGCCTGCCCTTGCCGATCACCACCAGGTGGTCGGCGGTCAGTGCCATCTCGCTCATCAGGTGCGAGGAGACGAAGACCGTCCGGCCCTCGGAGGCCAGGCCCTTCATCAGGTTGCGGATCCACAGGATGCCCTCGGGGTCGAGCCCGTTGACCGGCTCGTCGAACATCAGGATCTCGGGGTCGCCGAGCAGCGCGGAGGCGATGCCCAGGCGCTGGCCCATGCCGAGCGAGAAGCCCTTGGCGCGCTTCTTGGCCACCGGGGTGAGCCCGACCAGGGCCAGCACCTCGTCCACCCGGGAGCGCGGGATCCGGTTGCTCTGCGCCAGCCACAGCAGGTGGTCGTAGGCGGAGCGGCCGGGGTGGACGGCCTTGGCCTCCAGCAGCGCGCCGATCTTCTTCAGCGGCTCGGACAGCTGCCCGTAGCCCTTGCCGTCGATGCTGACCCGGCCGCTGGTCGGACGGTCCAGGTCGAGGATCATGCGCATGGTGGTGGACTTGCCGGCACCGTTGGGTCCGAGGAAGCCGGTCACCACGCCCTGGGGCACCTGAAAGCTGAGCCCGTCCACGGCCAGCTTGTTGCCGTATCGTTTCGTCAGTTGATGCAGTTCGATCATGTCGCTCCCTCACTCTCCGTCAGATTATGGCAAAGCGGGTATTGAGGCGCGCTGGCTGCGGGAGGTCGGTGGCCCGCAATACGGTGGCACCATGACCCTCCCCACTGCACCCGCCGGCCACGCGCGCGCCACCGGCACCCCGCTCGTCCTGCTGCACGCCTTCCCGTTCTCCGCCCGGATGTGGGCCGCCCAGCTGGAGCGGCTCGCCGGTGCGGCGGGGGAGCTGGCCCGGGTGTTCGCCCCCGACCAGCGCGGCTTCGGGGCGGCTCCGCTCGGTGACGACGCCCCCTCGCTCGACCTGGTCGCCGACGACGTCGCCCGGCTGCTGGACGAGGCCGAGGTGGACCGCGCGGTGGTGGGCGGGCTGTCGATGGGCGGGTACGTCGCGATGGCCTTCGCCCGGCGCCACCCCGACCGGCTGTGCGGCCTGCTGCTCGCCGACACCAAGGCCGCCCCCGACACCGAACAGGCCCGTACCAACCGCGAGCGGATCGCCGCGGCCGTGCTGGCCCGGGACAGCGTACAACTGCTGGCGGAGGAGAAGGTGGCCGAGAGCCTGCTCGGTCCCGCGGCCGGTCCCGACCTGCTCGCCGAGGTCCGCGTGATGATCGCCGAGGCCTCCCCGCAGGCCGTCGCCTGGGCCCAGCGCGCGATGGCCGCCCGCGGCGACTCGCTGGAGGTGCTGGCGGCCGTCGACGTGCCGGCCGCAGTCATCGTCGGCGAGGCCGACGCCGTGACCCCGCTGGCCGAGGCGCGGATGATGGCCGAGGCGATGGCCGACGCCGAACTGACCGTCATCCCCGCGGTCGGCCACCTCAGCTCGCTGGAGGCACCCGAGACCTTCGATGCCGCGGTGCGCGCCCTGCTGCGACGGGTGCACGCCTGACCTGCGCCGGACAGCACGGTGGGCCCGTACCGTAATCGGTACGGGCCCACCGGGCACCGCGTCAGCGTCGGACCGCGCCAGGGATCAGCGGGACTGCTGGGCCGGCACGCCGAGGGCGTCGTCGGCCGGCAGGGTGGCGGCGGCCACGGCCGCGCCGGTCAGCGTGGCGAGCATCTCGCGCACGTTGGTGAGCTGGGCGTTGATCGAGTCACGACGGTTGGTGAGCGCCGCCAGCTCGCGCTCGGACTCGCTGCGGACCCGGTCGGCCTTGGCGTTGGCGTCGGCGACGATGTCCTCGGCCTGGCGCTGCGCGGTCTCCACGGTCTGGCGGGCGCGGCGCTCGGCGTCGGTGCGCAGCTTCTCCGCCTCAAGGCGGAGCTGCTCGGCCCGGTGCTCGATCTCGGCCAGCCGCTTCTCGGCCTTGGCCTGACGGGCCGCCAGGTCGCGCTCGGACTGCTCGCGGCGCTTGGCCAGGTTGGTCTCGAACTCCAGCGCGGCCTGGGCGGCCTTGGTGCGGGTCTCCTCGAAGAGGGCGTCCGCCTCCTCGCGCTTGTTCTGGGCGTCCTTGTTGGCCTCGGCGCGCAGCTGGGCGCTGTCGCTCTTGGCCTTGTCGACGATCCGCAGACCCTCGTCCTCGGCCTTGGCCTTGCGGTCCTTGGCGTAGTTCTCCGCCTCGGAACGGACCTGCTGGGCGGCCGCCTCGGCCAGCTCGCGGTGCTGCTCGGCGGCGCGGTGCGCCTCCTCGCGCAGGTCCTTGGCCTCCTCCTCGGCGAGCCGGAGGATCTTCTCCACCCGGGCGCCGAGACCGGCGTAGGACGGCTCCGCGTCGGCGACCTGCGCCTGGGCGCTCTGGGTCTCCAGGTGGAGCTCCTCGATGCGCTTCTCCAGCGCACCGATCCGGGCCAGCGCGCTGTCGCGATCGGCTACCAGCTTGGCGATCCGCTCGTCGACCTGGGCGCGCTCGTACCCACGGCGTACCAGGTCGAAGCCGTGCGGGGAGTGACTGTCGCTCATGGGATTTCTGGGCTTCCTGTCGTCGAACCGCTGAGGTGGTTGAGGGAATCCTGACACGTTACCGGAGTGTCATCGGCGAAATGCCGATGCTTCGCGGACAATGTCCGCTCAATCGGGTGGCGCCCCTCCGGAGCGATTGCCACCCGATCGGGGGGCACCGACTCCGGCGCCGGCCTTCGACGCCCCCTCACGAGCGACGGGCCCGGTACCTGCTCCGCGACCGCCGCCCTTACCGCTTCCCCCGCTTGCCTGGGCCACCGGTGACGGAGCCTCGAACGCCTCCAGTGCCGACAGCACGTCCTGGACCCGGGAGATCTCGGTGTTGATGTCCTTGCGCCGCCGGACCAGCTCGTCCAACTCCCGCTGACCCTCGTCGGTCACGCGCTCCGCCTCGGCCTTCGCCTCGGCGAGCACCCGCTCGGCCTCCTCCTCGGCCTGCCGCAGCTGCGCGTCGGCGTTCTCGTCGACCCGGCGCAGCCGCTTCTCGGCCTCGTCGGCGGCGGCCTCGATCCGCTGCTCCGCGTCCTCCTCGGCGGACTTCAGCTTCGCCTCGGCCTTCACGATCAGCGCCTCGGCCCGCGAGGTGGAGTCCGCCAGCTTCAGCTCGGCCTCCTTCAGCAGGCCCTCCGCCTTGCGGACGGCCGAGATCCGGACCTTGCCGGCCTCCGCGGAGGCCTCCGAGGTCAGCTCGGCGGCCCGCTTCTCGGCGGCCTCGACCAGCTCGGCGGCCCGCTCCTCGGCCTCGGCGACGGCGGCGACCGCCTGCTCCTCGGCCTCGGTCAGCTGCTCCTGGGCGGCCGTCACCAGTGCGTCCACCCGCTCGCCGGCCGACTTCATGGCCTGCGCGTTCTCCTTGCGGGCCCGCGCGTGCAGCGCCTCGATCTCGGCGTCCGTGCGCTCGCGCAGCTCCTCGGCGCGCTCGCGGATCGCGGTGGAGTCCCGGCGGGCCTCGGAGAGCAGCGCATCGGCGTCCGCCCTGGCCTTCTCGACCTCGGCCTGCCCGGCCGCCTCCCCGGCCGCGACCAGCCGCTCGGCCTCCTTGCGGGCCGCCGCCACCATCGCGTCGGCCTGCTCCTCGGCCGCGGCGGTGGTCGCCAGCGCGGTGGTCTGGGCGTCCTCGCCGAGCTGTTCGGCGTCGGCGAAGGCGCGCTCCAGCACGGACTTGGCCTGGTCCCGGGTGGCCTTGTCGAACTGCTCGGCCGCCTCCCGGGTGTCCCGGTCGTACTCCTCGGCGCGGGCCCGCGTGGAGCTGTCGAAGTCCTCCGCCAGCGTGCGGGTGGCCAGCGCGTACTCCTCCGCCTCGGCGCGCAGCGCCGCCGCGAACTCCTCCGCCTCGGCCAGCGCGGCCGCGGCCCGCTCCTCGGCCTCGGCGACGGCCCTGCGGGCCTGCTCCTCGGCGTCCGCCCGGCACTGCCCGGCGAAGTCCAGCGCGGACTGCCGCTCGGCCTCGGCCTCGGCGCGCAGCTCGGTGTCGTAGGCCTGCGCTCCGGTCCGCAGCTTGGTGTCGTACGCCTGTGCCTCGGCCCGCTCGCGGGCGATGGCGACGGCCGCGCGCTCCCGGTCCTCGGCCAGTTCGGCGGCGGTGGACTCGCGCAGCTCGGCGGCCTCGCGCTCGGCGGCGGACCTCAGCTCGGCGATCTGCTGGGACGCGGACTCGTGCAGCCCGGCCACCGACTGACGGACCTCGGAGGCCTCGTCCTCGGCCGCCGCGAGCAGCTCGGCGGCTTGCCGGGTGGCGGCCGCGGTCAGCTCCTCGGCCTCGGCGGCGGCGAGTTCACGCTGCTCGTCGGCGTCCCGGCGCAGCTCGGCCGCGCTCTCCCGGGCCTGCTCCAGCTCCCGGGTGCCCTCGGCGCGCAGCTGCTCGGCGGCGGCCCCGGCCTCGGCGCGGGCCGCCTGTGCGGCGCTCTCGGCCTCGGCCAGTTGCTCGGTGGCGGCGGCCTCGGCGGCGGCCAGCTCCCGCTCGGCGCGCTCGCGCAGCTCGGCGGCGTCCCGCTCGGCGGCGGCCCGCGCCTCGGCGGTCTCGGCGGCGGTGCGCTCGCGCAGCTCCGCGGTCTCGGCGGCGGTGCGCTCGCGCAGCTCGTCCGTCTCCGCGACGGTCCGCTCGCGCAGTTCGGCGGCCTCGGTCTCGGCGCTCTCCCGGTCGGCCTTGGCGGCGGCCAGCAGCTCGCTCGTCTCGGTCTGCTCGCGGAGCAGGCCGGCGGCGGCCTCCTCGCGCTCGCGGCGGCTCTCCTCGCGCAGCGCCTGCGCGGCGGCCTCGGCCTCGGCGAGCTCCTCGCGGGCCCGGTTCCCGGTCTCGGTGCGGTGGCTCTCGGCCCAGGTGCGGGCCTCTTCGCGGGTGTCCTCGGCGGCGGCCTGGGCCTCCGCGCGCAGCTCGGTGTCGTACGCCTGGGCCTGGGCCTGCAGCGACTCGGCGGCGGCCAGCGCCTCGGCCCGCACCCGCTGGTCGAACTCGGCTGCCTCGCGCCGCAGTTCGGCGGTCTCCCGCTCGGCGGCGGCCCGGTTCTCGGCGGCGGCGGCCTTCGCGGCGGCCAGCGCCTCCTGGTGCTGCTGGGCGGCGGTGGCGGCGAGCTTCTCGGCCTCGGACCGGGCCCGGCCGAGCGTCTGCTCCGCGCGGGCCTGGGTCTCGGCGGCCTGCTCGGCGGCCTGCGCGCGCTGGCGCTCGACCTCGGCGGTCGCCCCGGCGCGCAGCTCGTCGGCGTCGGCCTTGGCCCGGGTCAGCAACTCCTCGGCGGTCTTGGCCGACTCCTCGACCTGCACCACGGCCTGGCGGCGGGCCTCGGCGCGGATCCGCTCGGCCTGGGCCTCGGCCTCGGCGCGCAGTTCCTCGGCCTCGGCGCGCAGCCGGGCGGCCTCCTCGTGCATCCGCTCCATCTGCTCGCGGACGGCGGCGGCGTCGTCCAGCGCGGCGTTCTGAGCCTGCTCGACGACGGCCTCGGCCTGCTCGCGCAGCCGCTGGGCCTCGGCGGCGGCCTCCGCGCGGACCCGCTCGGCCTCGGCGGCGGCCTCCGCGCGGGAGGCCTCGGTGTCCCGGGCGGCGCGGCCCAGGATGTCCTCGGCCTGCTTGGCGGCCTTGGCGAGCCGGACGGCGGCGTCCTTCGCGCCCTCGGCGCGGCCGCTCTCCTCGGCCTCGGCGCGCAGCTGCCCGGCGGCGGCCTCGGCCTCGGCGCGCAGGGCCGCGATCTC
>NZ_JAIZ01000636.1:38140-46016 GCF_000710465.2 Kitasatospora sp. MBT63
GGCCTCGGCCCGCAGCTCGGCGATGGCGGTCTCGGCCTCGGTGCGCAGCTGGGTGGCGACGCTCTCGGCGGCGCCGCGCAGCCGTTCGCTCTCCTCGGCGGCGGCGGCCTTGGCGGCCTCGGCCTCGGCCTGGGCGGTGGCGGCGGCGGACTTGATCAGGTCGGCCTCGCGGGTGGCGGCGGCGACCATCCGGGCGATCTCGGCCCGGGCGGTGAGCGAGCGCTGCTCGCTGGCGGCCTCCCCGTCGGCGACCTTCTGCTCGGCGGCGGCCTCGGCCTCGGCCTGCAGGCGCTGGGCGGCGGCCTCGGCCTGGATGCGCAGCTCGGTGGCCTCGCGGCGGGCCCGTTCGGCCTCCGCCTCGACCTCGGCGCGCAGCCGCTCTATCTCGGCCTGGGCCTGGGACAGGGCGGCGGCGGCGCGCTCCTGGTCGGCCTGGACCCGCTGCTTGAGGGCGGTGATCTCGGCCTGCGCGGCGGCGAGCTGCCGCTCGGCGGCGGCCTGGGCGCCGGCCAGCTGCTGCTGGGCCTGGTTGGCGGCGCTGCCGCGCATCTCCTCGGCGGCGGCGCTGGCCTGCTGGGCCTGCTCGGAGGCGGCCCGCAGCAGACGTTCGGCGTCGGTCTGGGCGCGCTGGAGGGCGGCCTCGGCGGCGGCGCGGGCCTCGCCGCGGGCGGCGTCGACGTCGGCGGCGGTCTGGGCCCGGGCCTGGTCGGCGAGGGCGGCGGCCTCCGCGCGGGCGGCGGCGACCATCCGCTCGGACTCGGCGCGGGCCTCCTGGAGCAGGCGCTGGGCCTCCTGCTCGGTGCCGGCCCTGGCCTGCTCGGCCCAGTTGACGTTCTCGTTGACGTGGCGCTCGGCGGAGCGGCGCAGCTCGGTGAGCTCGTCCTCCAGCTGGCGGCGCCGGGCGCCGAGCTCGGCCTCCAGCTGCGCGGTGCGCTCGGCGGCCTCGGCCATCAGCCGCTGGGTGGCGGCCTGCGACTCGCGGAACTGGCGTTCGGCGTCCGCGCGCAGCGCCTCGGCCTGCAGCTCGGCGTTGCGCAGGAGCTGTTCGGCCTGGCCGTTGACGGAGTCGAAGGCGCGCGGCTGAGCGAGCTGCCGTCGGGCCTCGTGCAGCTTGGCCCGGAGCACCTCCACCTGGTAGGCGAGGTCCTCGGCATGCTCGATGGTCTTGTCCCGCTCCTTGCGAGCCCGCTCCAACTCGGCCTCGAACTGGGAGAGGTGATCCTCAACCTCGTAGCGGTCGTAGCCCCGCACTCCGCGGTCCCATCCATCTCCTGGTCGCGTCCTCGACCCGGCCGGTCCAGTGGCCCCCGGAATTCCGGGGCCGGACCGGCTGGTCCTTGCAGCCGCGGCTGGTGCCACGGGTCGGAGCCGCCGTGCGGTGGTGCGCGACGGTGTCGCGCTCCGCCGTCCGGGTGGACTCCTGAGCGAACTCTTGCCTTGGGAGAATGGTGACAGATCCGAACTGCGACCGTTCAGCCGTGCCCGCGTAGTGGACTCCCCTGCAACGAGACGAGCCGTCGGATGATCAGCCCCACTCGCGCTCGGCCGTGCCCGCCGGACCGGTCCTCCCCGGAGCATTGGCGCACTTGGGCATTGTAGTGGGCGCGGCGCCGGGGGGAATGGGGGCACCTGTCTTTTCCGAAGTTACCGACGGGTCGGGCCCGAACCGGGTATATGCGGTCAGTGCTCCTGCGGCGCCGCCGAGGTCACCAGCTCGGTCAGCACCCCGCCGCAGTCCTTCGGGTGCAGGAAGGTGATCCGCGAGCCCATCGAGCCGATCCGCGGCTCGTCGTACAGCACCCGAACGCCCTTGGACCGGATGTCCGCGGCCTCGCCGTCGACGTCGGTGGTCCCGAACGCGATGTGGTGCACGCCCTCGCCGTTCTTGGCGAGCCACTTGGCGACCGTGGAGTCCTCGCGGGTGGGCTCCAGCAGCTGCAGGTACGAGGCGCCGCCGTCACCGGTGTCGTTGATCTTCAGCATCGCCTCGCGGACGCCCTGCTCCTCGTTCACCTCGGAGTGGAACACCTCGAAGCCGTAGGTGGCGCGGTAGAACTCCACGGTCCGGTCGAGGTCGAAGCAGGCGATTCCGATGTGGTCGATACGGGTCAGCATGACGGCCTCCGGGGGCACGGTCGGTCGGACGGGGCCACCAGTGCAGCGCATCGCGGCAGGCCGGCGCCACCACGCGGCGTGCGAGCCTGCTCACAATTCACTCGCCGCGACCTGACACGGTGTTGACTGGGCAGTGCCAGTGCCACTGATCACACCCTCGCGCCGGTGACGGCGGGGTTACACGTCAGTACATTGAGCCGCATCCCCACACCCTCTCCTGGCCATGACGCGCGAAGGAGCTCGTCCCATGACTACCTCAGTGATCGTCGCGGGTGCCCGCACCCCGATGGGCCGGCTGCTCGGCTCGCTCAAGGGCTTCTCCGGCGCCGAACTCGGCGGCTTCGCCATCAAGGCCGCGCTGGAGCGGGCGGGCGTGACCGGCGAGCAGGTGCAGTACGTGATCATGGGCCAGGTGCTCCAGGCCGGAGCCGGCCAGATCCCGGCCCGCCAGGCCGCCATCAAGGCCGGCATCCCGATGAACGTCCCGGCGCTGACCATCAACAAGGTCTGCCTCTCCGGTCTCGACGCCATCGCGCTGGCCGACCAGCTGATCAGGGCCGGCGAGTTCGACATCGTGGTGGCCGGCGGCCAGGAGTCCATGACCAACGCCCCGCACCTGCTGCCCAAGTCCCGCGAGGGCTACAAGTACGGCGCGGTCGAGCTGCTGGACGCCATGGCGTACGACGGCCTGACCGACGCCTACGAGAACATCCCGATGGGCGAGTCCACCGAGAAGCACAACACCCGCCTCGGCATCGGCCGCGAGGTGCAGGACCACCTCGCCGCGCT
This sequence comes from Kitasatospora sp. MBT63, assembly GCF_000710465.2. GTDB lineage: Bacteria > Actinomycetota > Actinomycetes > Streptomycetales > Streptomycetaceae > Kitasatospora. Next base: position 41,045 of record NZ_JAIZ01000636.1, read on the forward strand.
CTCCCACCAGCGCGCCGCCGCCGCCCAGAAGAACGGCGTCTTCGAGGCCGAGATCGTCCCGGTCGAGATCCCGCAGCGCAAGGGCGACCCGGTGCTGTTCGCCCAGGACGAGGGCATCCGCGGCGACACCACGGCCGAGACCCTGGCCAAGCTGCGCCCGGCCTTCACCAAGGACGGCACCATCACCGCCGGCACCTCCTCGCAGATCTCCGACGGCGCCGCCGCCGTGGTCGTGATGAGCAAGGCCAAGGCCGAGGAGCTGGGCCTGAGCTGGATCGCCGAGATCGGCGCCCACGGCAACGTGGCCGGCCCGGACAACTCGCTGCAGTCGCAGCCGTCCAACGCGATCAAGCACGCGCTCTCCAAGGAGGGCCTGGAGGTCGCCGACCTCGACCTGGTCGAGATCAACGAGGCCTTCGCGGCCGTCGCCCACCAGTCGATGAAGGACCTCGGCATCACCGAGGAGAAGGTCAACGTCAACGGCGGCGCGATCGCGCTCGGCCACCCGATCGGGATGTCCGGCGCCCGCGTGGTGCTGCACCTGGCGCTGGAGCTGCAGCGCCGCGGCGGCGGCGTCGGCGCGGCCGCGCTGTGCGGCGGCGGCGGCCAGGGCGACGCCCTGATCGTCCGGGTGCCCAAGGCCTGAGCGGCCGGCCGACACTGACACCGGGGCTGCTCGCCGGGACGACACCGTCCCGGCGGGCAGTCCCGTTCCCGATCGAGGAGCACGCTGATGGTCGATGTCGCCACGCTGGTCGAGCAGGCCAGGGAGGGCCGGCCGCGGGCCGTCGCCCGGCTGATCACGCTGGTGGAGAACGCCGCCCCGCAGTTGCGCGAGGTGATGGCCGCGCTGACCCCGTACACCGGGCAGGCCTACACGGTCGGGCTGACCGGTTCGCCGGGGGTCGGCAAGTCCACCTCGACCTCCGCGCTGGTCTCCGCGTACCGGCGGCTCGGCAAGCGGGTCGGGGTGCTGGCCGTCGACCCGTCCTCGCCGTTCTCCGGCGGGGCGCTGCTCGGTGACCGGGTCCGGATGCAGGACCACGCCACCGACCCGGAGGTGTTCATCCGCTCCATGGCCACCCGCGGCCACCTCGGCGGACTGTCCTGGGCGGCCCCGCAGGCGCTGCGGGTGCTGGACGGGGCCGGCTGCGAGGTGATCCTGGTGGAGACGGTCGGCGTCGGCCAGTCCGAGGTGGAGATCGCCGCCCAGGCCGACACCACGGTCGTCCTGCTGGCACCCGGGATGGGGGACGGCATCCAGGCCGCCAAGGCCGGGATCCTGGAGATCGGCGACGTGTTCGTGGTCAACAAGGCCGACCGCGACGGCGCCGACGCCACCGCCCGCGAGCTCAACCACATGCTCGGCCTCGGCGAGTCCCGCGAGCCGGGGGACTGGCGCCCGCCGATCGTCAAGACGGTCGCCGCCCGCGGCGAGGGCATGGACGAGGTGGTCGAGGCGCTGGAGAAGCACCGCGCCTGGCTGGAGGCCAGCGGCGAACTGGCGGCCCGGCGCCGCCGCCGCGCCGCCGACGAGGTGCAGGCCATCGCGCTGGCCGCGCTGCGGGCCCGGATCGGCGACCTGCGCGGCGACCGGCGGCTCTCGGCGCTGGCCGAGCGGGTCGCCGCGGGCGAACTCGACCCGTACGGCGCGGCCGACCAGCTGGTCGCCGACCTGACGGGCGCCTGAGCGCCGGGCCGCAGGACCGGGCCGGGCCCCGGCCCGGTCAGCCCCGGCCGCGGAGGTTGCGCAGGTGCTCGGCGACGGGCGCCAGCGCCTGGTACATCGCGTCGATCTGCTCCGGTGTGAAGCGGTCGACGAAGTGCTGCCGGACGCTGCGGACGTGGTCCGGGGCGACCTTCTGCATGGTGTCCCAGCCGAGCTCGGTGAGGTTGGCGTAGAGGCCGCGGCGGTCGCCGGGACACTCCTGGCGCAGGACCAGGCCGGCTGCCTCCATCCTGGTGATCTGGTGCGAGAGCCGGCTCTTGGACTGGAGGGTCGCGGTGGCCAGGTCGGTCATCCGCATCCGCCGGTCCGGGGCCTCGGAGAGCACCACCAGGATCTCGTAGTCGTTGATGGCGAGGTTGTGCGGCTGCAGTTCCCGGCCGAGCTGGTAGTCGAGGAGCTTGCTGACCTCCAGATGGGCACGCCAGAACCGCTGCTCCGCGGCGGTGAGCCAGGGGGTCTCCGCCTCGGACTCGGAGGCGGAGACCGCCGGCGCTTCGGTCAGGTTCGTTTCCATGGCGCCAGCATAACCCGGATTGTTAAAAGTTGTACAATGTAGCACGGGCCGGTCGGCCGTGGCTCAGAGCCCGAACCGGCGGCCCAGGTCGCCGAGGTTGCCGAGGCCCGGGATGTTCACGTTCGGCAGCTGCTGCTGCCCGTGCCCGCCCGGCTGCTGGTGCGGCACGCCGCTGCCGGGTACGCCGGCCTCCGCGTGCACCACGCCCACCGAGCGCTCGGCCATCAGCGTCTCGGTCGACTGCAGCAGCACCTGCCCGGCCCCGATGAACTCGAACTGGTGCTCCTCGCCGGAGGCGCCGCCGAGCCCGGTCAGGTGGCGCAGGCCGCCGATCAGACCGTGCATGTAGCCGTGGTCGTAGTGGTGGCACGGAGCGGGGCAGTCCGCCCAGCCGACCAGCGCCTGCGGGTCGACCCGGATCGGCGGCTCGACGAAGTGCACCGGCCCGTTGGAGGCCGCCACGAACTTGCCGGTGCCGATCAGCGTGAGGAAGCCCGGGATGATCGACTGCTTCAGCTTCAGGGTCGGCTCGAAGGCCAGCAGGTTGCCCGAGCGGACCGTCAGGTTGCCGTTCTCCAGGTCGTAGGAGTTCAGGTCGAACGCCCGGTCGGCCAGCAGCAGCTTGCCGCGGCCCTCGGCGACCACCCAGTCCGAGGCGTGCAGCGGGGAGTTGAAGTTCCGCTCCAGCATCTGGTCGATCACCCCGCGGCCGATGCCCGAGAAGCGCATGTCGCCGTAGTAGGCGATCATCTTGCCCTTCTGCAGGTAGTACGCGCCGTTGAGGTCCACCGAGAAGGCGTACGGGTTGACGTTGTCGTTCACCGGCAGGGTGTGCGCGTCGTGCACGGTCGGGCCCTCGGTGCCCGGCGCGGCGTACGGCAGCGGGGCGCCGTACGCGCCCTGCGGCGGCTGGCCGTAGGGCTGCTGCGGCGGCGGGGCGCCGTAGGGCTGGCCGGGCATGGCGGCCTGGGTCTGCTGGTACGCCTGGTCGTAGCCCTGCTGCGGGTACGGCGGCTGCCCCGGCTGCGGCTGGCCGTACGGCTGCGGCGGCTGGCCGTAGGGCTGCTGGGGCGGGTACGGCTGCTGGCCGTACGGGGGCTGCGGCGGGTAGGACATCAGAGCTTCTCCTCGCTCGCCTGCACGTACACCACGCCGTGGCCGGACAGCTCCAGCTGGAACGCCTCGCCCGAGCCGCGGCCCACCATGTCGCGCCAGCCCAGCGCGCTGGACAGCTTGTTGGTCACCTGGCCGCGGTGCGCGACGTACGCCTGCGGGTCGACGTGCACCGGCTGGCCGGGGCCGATCGGCAGCTCGAACACGCCGCCGTGCGCCATCACGGCGACCGAGCCGTGGCCGTCGAGCTTGGTGGTGAACAGGCCCTGGCCGGTCACCTGGCCGCGGACGATGCCCATCACGCCGCCCTGCTGGCCCATGAACATGGTCGACTGCTGCAGCGAGCCGTCGAACGCGAGCAGCCGGTCGGCCTCCACGTAGAGGGTGTCGCCGGTCAGGTCGATCACCTGGACGTTGTGGCCGCCGTGGCCGAACATCACCTTGCCGTGGCCCTCGACGGTCATCAGCGGGGTGTCCTCGTTGGCCACCCGGCGGCCGATCATCGACATCACACCGCCCTGGCCGCCCATCACGTTGGGCGTGAAGGAGACCTCGCCGGTGTACGCGAGCATGGCGCCGCGCTGGCTGAAGACCTTCTGGCCGGGCAGCAACTGAGCCTCGACCATCTTGTTGTTGATCTTGTTGAACGGCATCAGACGTCACCCCCGAAGGTCATCTTCTCGGAGGGCTGCACGTAGACCAGGCCCTCGCCGGCGAACTCCACCTGCATCGCCTCGCCGCCGCCCTCACCGATCAGCGTGGTCCAGCCCGCACCCGACTTCAGGCTGCGGTTGAGGTTCCCGGTGTGCGCGATGTACGCGCCCGGGTCGACCCGCAGCGGGGTGCCCTGGGTCACCCGCAGGATGATCGCCGGACCGCGGGAGGTGAGCGCCGCCCAGCCGTGTCCCTCCACCTTGGTGGTGAACAGGCCGTTGCCGGACGCCATCCCGTTGAGGCCGGTGAAGCTGGTGCCGGTGTGCAGGGTCGCCTCGGTGCAGAGCAGGTTCTCGGCCTCGACGTAGAGCGTCTCGCCGTTCAACCGCACCAGGTTGACCTCGCTGGCCTTGTCGGCGAAGAAGCAGGTGCCCTGCCCCTTCACCTCCATCACCACCATCTGTTCACCGGTCAGCCTGCGGGTGACCATGCCCCGCAGCCCGTCGCCGCCACCGGAGAGCTTCTTGAAGCCCATCTGCCCGGTGTAGGCGACCATCGTCCCGTTACGTGCTTTGACGGTGTCGCCCGTCATGTCGACGGCGAGCACCTTGGACCCTTGGAGTCGAAACTGTGCCACCGGGCGAATGTAACGGCAGCGGGCCCCCCGCGGGGAGAGGGCTCGGGGCATTCGGTACCCAGCTGCGACAGAAGGCGGCGCTATGCCCGGATTTATCCGGGTGATCAGGCCTTGACAGGCACCGCACCGGCCGACTGCTCGACCTCCAGCAGCGAGGCCGAGTGCCGCTCGGCCTCGAAGGCGGCGTGCCCGCCGCGCAGCCCGAACAGGCGCTTGGAGAGCAGGATCCACAGCACCGCGACGACGTTGAGCAGCAGCGTGCAGATCTTCAGCACGCTGATGTGCTCGGTCAGCTCGTAGACCTCGATCGGCAGGAAGGCGGCGG
>NZ_JAIZ01000636.1:46115-49028 GCF_000710465.2 Kitasatospora sp. MBT63
CACAGGCCGACCGCCTCGACGATCTCGATCACGGCGTACGCCACCAGCCCGGCCGCCAGCAGCAGCAGCGTCCGGTGCTCGTGGCCGAACGCCTTGCGGACGGTGTCCACCACCGGCGAGTGCTCCAGGTCCCAGTGGAAGTGGTCGGCCACCGGCCGGAAGACGGTCAGGTTCTCGTCGAAGATCCGCTGGACCGCGTCCTGGCTGTTGGAGAACTTCCACACCGCCCACGCCGCGACCAGCACCAGCAGTCCGCGCAGCCCCCGCTCGACCGCCAGGAAGCGCAGGATGAACAGGTCCCGCAGCGCCCGGCCGCGCGGCACCAGCGGCGCGTCCTCGGCCGGGCCCGCGCCGTGCGGCTCGCCCAGCGCGAAGTCGCCGCAGCGCAGGCAGCGCCAGGCGTCGCCGAGCGCGGTGTGCGCGCGCAGCCGCTCGCGCAGCTCCGGCTCGGTCGGCGCGTACGTGGTGTGGCCGCGCCGGGAGCAGGTCCGGCGGTCCCAGTCGAGCGTGAACATCTGGCAGTGGCCCCCGTATCCGTGGCGGGCCTGTCCGTCAGACCGCGCGCCAGCAGGATAGGGGGGACGGGGGCCCGGACCCGAGCCGGCCGCGCGATCCGTGGCCCGGCTGTGACGAAGGCCGCGCCGCCGGCCGGCGGCGGGACCCGCCCGGGGACCGGGCGTGCGGTCGGTGATAATGGGTGGCGGCTTGTGCGTCGGTTCACAAGCGCCCCGCCCCGTCGGCACGTCGACCGCCCCGTGAGGAACCCACCGTGAAGAGCAGCGCCGTCCACCGCCTGCGCCTTGTCTCCGGCCCCGAGGGCCTGTCCTTCATCCTGCTGCTGGTCTGCTCGGTGCTCAAGCGCACCACCAGCTTCAACGCCGTGCCGGTGATGGGCATGGTGCACGGCGTGCTGTTCATCCTCTACCTGGTGTTCCTGGCGCTCGCCTGGCAGAAGCAGCGCTGGGACGCCAAGCGCGGCATCGTGCTGTTCGTGCTCTCGGTGCTGCCCACCGGCGGGTTCTTCGCCGAGCGGATGCTGGCCAAGGAGGAGCGCGGCGAGGCCCCGGCCGCTCAGCGGCAGGCGCCGGCCGCGGCCTGAGACTGCCACCGGGAATTGGCGCAGCGGCCGGGTCCTCCCTGATGGAGATCCCGGCCGCCGCGGGTATGCGGGGCGCCGTCGGCGTCAGTTGACGTTGACGGCCTTCCAGGCCGCCGCCACCGCGTTGTACTCGGTGGAGGCCGCGCCGTACAGGTCCTTGGCCGCGTTCTGGGTCGCGGTGCGGGCGGCCTTGTAGTTGGTGGTCGACGTCATGTAGACGGTCAGCGCCCGGTACCAGATCTTGGCGGCCTTGTCCCGGCCGATGCCGGTGACGGCGGTGCCGGTGTAGGTCGGGCTGTTGTAGCTGACGCCGTTGATCACCTTCGCGCCGCTGCCCTCGGACAGCAGGTAGAAGAAGTGGTTGGCGACGCCGGACGAGTAGTGGACGTCCTTGTTGCCGACGGTGGAGGACCAGTAGTCGGCGGAGGCGCCGTCCTTGGAGGGCTTGTCCATGTACCGCAGCGGGGTGCCGTTGCCGTTCAGGTTGAGCCGCTCGCCGATCAGGTAGTCCGGGGTGTCGGTGGGCAGGTTGGCGTAGAACTCGACCATGGTGCCGAAGATGTCGCTGGTGGCCTCGTTGAGGCCGCCGGACTCGCCCGAGTAGTTCAGGCCCGCGGTGGCGGAGGTCACGCCGTGGGTCATCTCGTGGCCGGCCACGTCGATGGCGGTCAGCGGGTGGGTGTTCCCGGAGCCGTCGCCGTAGGTCATGCAGAAGCAGCCGTCGTCCCAGAACGCGTTCACGTAGTTGGTGCCGTAGTGCACCTTGCTGTACGCGCCGACGCCGTTGTTCTTGATGCCGTTGCGCCCGTGCACGTTCTTGTAGTAGTCCCAGGTGGTGGCCGCGCCGAACTGGGCGTCCACGGCGGCCGACTGGCCGTTGGAGGCCTGGCCGTTGCCCCAGATGTTGTCGGCGTCCGTGTAGAGGGTGCCGTTCTTGTCGACGGTGTACATCCCGCCGCGGGTGTTGTCCTTCAGCTGGTAGGTGCTGCCGGTGTAGTTGGTGGTCAGCGTCACCGTGCCGTCGAACACGCCGTAACCGGTGCCGGTGGCGTTGGAGGTGTGGATCTGCTCGTCGCTGGAGAGCAGCTCTCCGGTGGCGGCGTCGGTGACCAGCAGCTGGCTGCTCGGGGTGCCGTCGGCGCGGATGCCCCCGACGGTGGTCCGGTAGGCGAGGCGCGGGGTGCCGGAGGCGGCCCAGACCACCAGCTGGGCGGTGCCGGCCCGGCCGGCCGAGGCGAGCGCGGGCTCGTCGGCGTCCCTGGAGGTCCCGACGGTGGCCTGCACCGCGCCGGCCGCGGCCGCGGAGGCCTGGGCGGCGGTGAGCTTCGGGCTGAGCGTGGCGGGGGCGACCGAGCCCTGGACGGCGCGGTCGACGGACTTCACGGTGCCCTTGGCGTCCTGGTGGACCACCAGGTCGCCGCCGAGCACCGGCAGGCCGCCGAAGGTGCGCTCGTAGCGCAGGTGGCGGGTGCCGTCGGCGTCGACGACGGCGTCCTTGGCGACCAGCTTCTCCTGGGAGCCGAGGCCGAGGGCCTTGGCGGCGGCGGGCGCCTGGGCGTCGGCCTGCGCGATCAGCGTGGCCCGCTGCTGGGCGGCCACCGGTGCGGGGGAGGCCTCGGCCAGGCCGGCACCGACCTGGATCGCGCTGGCCAGGATCGCCGAGGCGGAGAGGACGGCGCCGACTGTCAGCTTTCGCTTCACGTGCGGATTCCTTCCGGATCAACCGCGTGTGCGCGGTCGCGCCTCGTTCCGGGGCACCGGGGTTAGTGCCAGCGGGGCGGAACGGACGCTGACGTGCTGCTCCGTGCGGTCAG
>NZ_JAIZ01000636.1:49038-50321 GCF_000710465.2 Kitasatospora sp. MBT63
GTCCACCGGGGGTGGGGGTGGCGGACCGCCCCGACGGGGCTGGGCATTAGCATGACAATTCAGTTCGTCAAATGACAGGTCTGCGGTAACAATTGGCAGAATCCGATCGGCCCCGCGGTGGCCGGCACCCGGCGATACCGGACGCACCGCGGGCGGCGCGGCGGCCGGGCCTCCCCTCCGGAGGGCCCGGCAGCCGCGCGTCCTTGGGCCGGTCCTGGCGTCGCGTCAGTTGACGTTGACGCCGGACCAGGCAGCCGCGACCGCCTTGTACTCGGTGGAGGTCGCGCCGTACAGGTCCTTGGCCGCGTTCAGGGTCGCGGTCCGAGCGGCCTTGTAGTTGGTGGTGGAGGTCATGTAGACGGTCAGCGCGCGGTAGTAGATCGCCGCCGCCTTGTCCCGGCCGATGCCGGTGACCGTGGAGCCGTTGGAGGTCGGGCTGTTGTAGCTGACGCCGTTGATGGTCTTGGCGCCGCTGCCCTCCGCGAGCAGGTAGAAGAAGTGGTTGCCGACGCCCGAGGAGTAGTGGACGTCCTTGTTGCCGACGGTGGAGGACCAGTAGTCCGCCGAGCCGCCGTCCTTGGAGGGCTTGTCCATGTAGCGCAGCGGGGTGCCGTCGCCGTTGATGTTGATCAGCTCGCCGATCAGGTAGTCCGGCTTGTCGCTGGGCAGGTTGGCGGAGAACTCGACCATGGTGCCGAAGATGTCGCTGGTGGCTTCGTTGAGGCCGCCGGACTCACCGGAGTAGTTCAGGCCCGCGGTGTTGGCGGTGACGCCGTGCGTCATCTCGTGGCCCGACACGTCCAGCTCGGTCAGCGGGTGGCTGTTGCCGTCACCGTCGCCGTACGTCATGCAGAAGCAGGAGTCGTCCCAGAACGCGTTCACGTAGTTCTTGCCGTAGTGCACCCGGCTGTACGCGCCGACGCCGTCGCCGCGGATGCCGAGCCGGCCGAACGAGTTCTTGTAGTAGTCCCAGGTCGCGGCCGCGCCGAACTGGGCGTCCACGGCGGCGGACTGGGTGTTGGAGGCGGCGCCGGTGCCCCAGGCGTTGTCGGCGTCGGTGTAGAGGGTGCCCTTGCCGGAGGTCTTGTTGGCCAGGTTGGTGGTGTACATCCCGCCGCGGCCGGCGTCCTTCAGCTGGTACGTCGAACCCGACTGGGTGGTGGTCAGCGGCACGCTGCCGACGAACACGCCCTTGCCGGTGCCGGCCGCGGTCTGCACCTGCTCGTGGCTGGACAGCACCTCGCCGGTGGCGGCGTCGGTGACCAGCAGCTGGCTGCTCGGGG
>NZ_JAIZ01000636.1:50331-54422 GCF_000710465.2 Kitasatospora sp. MBT63
CAGGCCCTTGACGGTGGTCTGGTAGGCCAGGCGCGGGGTGCCGGAGGTGGCCCAGACCACCAGTCGGGCGCCGCTCGGGGCCTCGACCGAGACCAGCGCGGGCTCGTCCGCGTCCTTGGTGATCCCGACGGTGGCCTGCACCGCGCCGGCGGCCTTCCCGGCCGCCTGCTCGGCGGAGAGCTTCGGGGTGGCGGTCGCGGGGGCGACCGAGCCCTGGACGGCGCGGTCGACCGACGTCACCGCACCCTTGGCGTCCTGGTGCACGACCACGTCGCCGCCGAGCACCGGCAGGCCGCCCAGGGTGCGCTCGTAGCGCAGGTGGCGGGCGCCGTCCGCGTCGACGACGGCGTCCTTGGCGACCAGCTTCTCCTGGGCGCCGAGACCGAGGGCCTTGGCCGCGGCGGGCGCCTGGGCGTCGGCCAGGGCGATCAGGTCGGCGCGCTGGCCGGCGGCCGGGAGCCCGAAGGCGGTCACCGGCGCGGCCTGGGCGACGCCCGCGCTGACCTGGATCACGCCGGCGAGCAGCGCAGAGGCAGAGAGAACGGCTCCGACTGTCAGCTTTCGCTTCACGTACGGATTCCTTCCGGATCAACCGCGAGTGCGCGGTCGCGCCTCGCTCCGGGGCACCGGACCTGGTGCCTGCTGGGGCGGAACGGACGCTGACGTGCTGCTCCGTGCGGTCAGGGGCATTCGCCGGGGTGGGGGTGGCGATGCTCCAACGGGGCTGGCCAGAAGCATGACAATCAAGCTGATCAAATGACAGGTCTGCAGCAAGAGTTGGCCATGTCCCGCCAGCTCAGACCGCCGGCGCGATCGCGCGGCGGCCGCCCGTCGGACCGGTCAAATGCGGGCAAAGAGCCGTCCTGGGCAGGGGTTTCGGCCCGAACAGTGGCTGAACAGCAGTCGAATTCCGGCAACTCCGTTGACAGAACTGAATATTGCCCGAATATAAACAGCTTTGAATGGGCTGGTTCGGACCAGGAAATTGCTGGCGTGATCCCGCCAAGGGTCGGTCTTGTCCACCATCGTGGACACCTGCTACCCGGCCGCCCGGCCGCCGGTACGGTGGGACGGTGGCCAAGCCCCTCGCACTCGACTTCGACCCGATCGCCCGCGCCGACGAGCTCTGGAAGCGCCGGTGGGGAAGCGTCCCCGCCATGTCGGCGATCACCTCGGTGATGCGCGCGCACCAGATCCTGCTGTCCCGGGTGGACGCGGTGGTGAAACCGTACGGGCTGACCTTCGCCCGCTACGAGGCGCTGGTGCTGCTCACCTTCAGCCGGACCGGGGAGCTCTCGCTCTCCAAGATCGGCGAGCGGCTGATGGTCCACCCCACCAGCGTCACCAACACCGTCGACCGCCTGGAGCGGGCCGGCCTGGTCGCCCGCCGCCCCAATCCGCTGGACGGCCGCGGCGTGCTCGCCTCGATCACCGCGCGCGGCCGCGAGGTGGTGGAGGAGGCCACCCGGGAGCTGATGGCCGTCGACTTCGGCCTGGAGGGGTACGACGAGGACCAGTGCCACCAGGTGTTCGACCTGCTGCGGCCGCTGCGGGTGCGGGCCGGCGACTTCGCCGACCCCGAGCAGGCCTGAGCGCCGCAGCCGCGCACGGGGGTCCGTGCGGGTGTCCGTGCGGGGGCCCGGACGGGGGCGGGCGTGAAGGCGGCTACCCTCGATGCAGCGGTGTGCGGACTCCCGGCGCGCCGCCCGATCGGGCCGAGCGAGGTAGGAAGAACATGAAGGCGACCCCCCTGCTGGGCTGGTACCGGGCCCTGGCGATCGCGACCGGTGTGGCGCTGCTGGTGTTCTGCGGCTTCATGGTGGCGAAGTACGGCTTCTCCACCGCCGAGGACGCCACCACCTACGTGGCGATGCTGCACGGCTACCTCTACATCGGGTACTTCGTGGTGACCTTCCTGCTCGGGCAGAAGCTCCGCTGGCCGCTCGGCCGCCTGGTCTTCACGCTGGCCGCCGGCTGCATCCCGTTCGCCTCCTTCGTGGCGGAGCGCCGGGTGGTCCGCGAGGCCGCCGGCAGCCTGCCCGCCGACGAGGCCCGGCAGCCCGCCGGGGTCTGATCCGCCTGCTCCTCGGGGCGCGCCTCCCGCCGGTCGGGGGGCGCGCCCTTCTCGTGCTCCGGGACCGGCCCGGCCCCCGTTCGGGGCCTTCGGCGGGTCGGGCATCGACAGATACTAGGACGTCCGAGTACTTTGGAACGGCGTCCCACCGGACGTCCTACTGGCCGATCCGCCCCGAGACCCCGGGCGGCCGCACGGAGTGGAGTTCGCAGTCATGGACGCCGACGAGATCGAGGCCGGCCGCCAGCGCTGGCAGCAGCGCTACGACAAGGCCCGCAAGCGCGACGCGGACTTCACCACCCTGAGCGGCGACGAGGTCGAACCGGTCTACGGCCCGGCCGCCGGCCTGCCGTACGAGGGGTTCGAGCGGATCGGCTGGCCCGGCGAGTACCCGTTCACCCGCGGCCTGCACCCCACCGGCTACCGCGGCCGCACCTGGACCATCCGGCAGTTCGCCGGCTTCGGCAACGCCGAGCAGACCAACGAGCGCTACCGGATGATCCTGGAGGCCGGCGGCGGCGGCCTCTCGGTCGCCTTCGACATGCCCACCCTGATGGGCTACGACTCCGACGACGGCCGCTCGCTCGGCGAGGTCGGCCACTGCGGCGTCGCCATCGACTCGGCCGCCGACATGGACATCCTGTTCCGCGGCATCCCGCTCGGCGAGGTCACCACCTCGATGACCATCAGCGGGCCGGCGGTGCCGGTCTTCTGCATGTACCTGGTCGCGGCCGAACGCCAGGGCACCGACCCCGGCGTGCTCAACGGCACCCTGCAGACCGACATCTTCAAGGAGTACATCGCCCAGAAGGAGTGGCTGTTCGCCCCCGAGCCGCACCTGCGGCTGATCGGCGACCTGATGGAGTACTGCCAGGCCAACATCCCGGCGTACAAGCCGCTCTCGGTCTCCGGCTACCACATCCGCGAGGCCGGGGCGACGGCCGCGCAGGAGCTGGCGTACACCCTCGCGGACGGCTTCGGCTACGTCGAGCTCGGCCTCTCCCGCGGCATGGACGTGGACGACTTCGCGTCCGGGCTGTCCTTCTTCTTCGACGCCCACCTGGACTTCTTCGAGGAGATCGCCAAGTTCCGGGCCGCCCGGCGGATCTGGGCCCGCTGGATGCGCGACCACTTCGGCGCCAAGACCGACAAGGCGCAGTGGCTGCGCTTCCACACCCAGACCGCCGGGGTGTCGCTCACCGCGCAGCAGCCGTACAACAACGTGGTGCGCACCGCCGTCGAGGCGCTGTCCGCGGTGCTCGGCGGCACCAACTCGCTGCACACCAACGCCCTCGACGAGACCCTGGCGCTGCCCTCCGAGCAGGCCGCGGAGATCGCCCTGCGGACCCAGCAGGTGCTCATGGAGGAGACCGGCGTCACCAACGTCGCGGACCCGCTCGGCGGCTCCTGGTACGTCGAGGCGCTCACCGACCGGATCGAGGCGCAGGCCGAGGAGATCTTCCAGCGGATCCTCGACAAGGGCCGCGCCGACCACCCGATCGGGCCGATCACCTCCGGCATCCTGCGCGGCATCGAGGAGGGGTACTTCACCGGCGAGATCGCCGAGGCCGCCTTCCAGTACCAGCGCTCGCTGGAGAAGGGCGACAAGCGGGTCGTCGGCGTCAACTGCCACCCTGGCAGCGTCACCAAGGAACTGGAGATCCTCCGGGTCAGCCACGAGGTCGAACGCGAGCAGGTCCGGGTGCTCGGCACCCGCAAGGCCGCCCGCGACGACGCCGCCGTCAAGGCCGGCCTCGCCGACATGCTCGCCGCGGCCCGCTCGGGCGAGAACATGATCCCCCCGATGCTGCGCGCGGTACGGGCCGAGGCGACCCTGGGCGAGATCTGCCACGCCCTCCGCGACGAGTGGGGCATCTACCGCGAGAACGCCTCCTTCTGACCACGGAAAGTGCCGTCAGGGGCGCTATTCAGGGGTGCGGGGAACTGCGCGAGGGCGGGAGGGCACTGGGCTTCAGGCGGCTTCGGACGGTTCCATGCGGGGCCGTTCCGGGCTGTG
>NZ_JAIZ01000636.1:54432-58845 GCF_000710465.2 Kitasatospora sp. MBT63
AGGCCCGTACCCTCCCACCGCGCGCAGTTCCTCGCGTCCCCGCCGTACGCCGCGTTCTCAAGGGCGCTGGGGTGTTCTTCAGGGGCGCGGGGAACTGCGCGAGGGCGGGAGGAGACCGGGCTGTAGACGGCTTCGGACGGTTCCATGCGGGGCCGTTCCGGGCTGTGGGGTCCGTGCCCTCCCACCGCGCGCAGTTCCTCGCGCCCCCGGCTGTACGCCGCGTCTTTCAGGGGCGACGGGGTGTTCCTCAGGGGCGCGGGGCTGCGTGAGGGCGGGAGGAGACCAGGCTGTAGACGGCTTCGGACGGTTCCATGCGGGGCCGTTCCGGGCTGTGGGGTCCGTGCCCTCCCGCTGCGCGCAGTTCCTCGCGTCCCTGAAGGATGCCCGTGCCCCGGTGTGTCAGGGGTGGGGGGTCTCGGCGAGGGCTGCGGTGAGGCCGGGGAGGGGGCTGAGGAGGAGGGTGGTGAAGCGGCGGATCCAGGCGGGGCTGATCGGCTCGCCGCTGACCAGCATCCGGTGCTCCACCGTCCCCGCGATGGTGTCGAAGATGATGTCGATCTCCTCGCAGGCGGTGTCCTCGTCCCGGTCGGGGCCGAGTTCGCCGCGGGCCTGAGCGTTGGCCCGCCCGAGCTGCACCAGGTGCTTCTGCGGGTCGACGATCCGTTCCCGGATCCGCCGCCGCAGCTGCGGGTCCCGGCTGCCCTCGGCGAACAGCGCGAGCAGCGCGGCCTGTGTCTCCGGCCGGGCGAGCAGGTCCGCGAACTGCGCGACCACGGCTTCGATGTCGGCCTGCAGGCTGCCGAGGTCGGCGATCTCCAGTTCGTCGAAGAGGCTCGCGACGGCGTCCACCACCAGCTCGTTCTTGGAGGGCCAGCGCCGGTAGAGGGTGGTCTTGGCGACGCCCGCGCGGGTGGCGACGTGCCCCATGGTGAGCCCGCCCCAGCCGATCTCGGCGAGGGCGGCCCGGGTGGCGTCGAGGATGGCCCGGTCGGCGGTGGCGCTGCGCGGCCGTCCCTTGCCGCGGCTGGGCACGTCGACGGCCGCCTCGTCCGTGGGGGAGGCGGGAGCCGTGGCGGCCTGCTGCGGGGTGGTGGGCTGCGGGGTGGTGGGGGCCACCGAGCCTCCTTGCGTCGTGCGGTCTACCGAGCGCGTTCTACCGATAAGTAACTTTTCGGGACTGCCACCGTAGCGACCGTCCGCGGGGGCCCGCAGCGGGGTGGGCCGGGAAAGTGGGGCAGCTCACGTCGGTACGGGCCGAGGGGGACTTGCGGGACCGGCCCGGGTTGCAGATACGCTACGACTCGTAGCGAAAGAGCGACAACCACGCGCCCCGGCCCACGGGATCGGGCGGGCGCGGGTGCGGGTGGGGATCCGCACCGGTACGCACGGCTACACGGGATGAGCAGGAGCCCGCAGCGCGGCGGGCGGCAGGGGCGGGGACGGTTCGGCACGTTCTTTCCGGGCGGTTGGCGCCCGTCATCCGCGTCGACGGGGGAGGATGGTGCCATGCAGTCACGGAATTCGCGTCTCAACAGCTCCGCCCTGCGCGGCGCGGTCGACCTCGCCGCCGTCAAGGCCGCCGGCGAGGCAGCTCAGAAGGCCGAGCAGGCCAGGGCCGAGCGGGCCCGTCAGGCCGCCGCCTCCGGGGTCGACCCCGTCGCGCCGGCGTTCCCGCTGGTCATCGATGTCACCGAGGAGACCTTCGAGACGGAGGTCGTCCAGCGGTCGGCCGAAGTACCGGTGGTGATCGACTTCTGGGCCGAGTGGTGCGGCCCGTGCAAGCAGCTGAGTCCGATCCTGGAGCGACTGGCCGAGGAGTACGCCGGCCGGATCGTGCTCGCCAAGATCGACGTGGATGCCAACCAGCTGATCGCCCAGCAGTTCGGCATCCAGGGCATCCCCGCCGTGATGGCGGTGGTGGCCGGCCAGCTCGTCCCGCTGTTCCAGGGCGCCGAGAACGAGGCCAACGTCCGGAAGATCATCGACCAGCTGATCGCCGTCGCCGAGCAGCGCTTCGGCATCGTCGGCGGCCAGGCCGGCGGGCCGGGCCCGGACGGCGGGTCCGAGGCAGCCGAAGGCGCGGCCGCACCGCGGGTGCCGGCCGATCCGGCGCTGGAGGCGGCGCACGACGCGCTGGACCGCGGTGACCTGGGCGGCGCCATCCAGGCGTACCAGAACGTGCTCGCCGACCGGCCCGGCCATGTCGAGGCCAAGCTGGGTCTGGCCCAGGCGCAGCTGCTGCGCCGGGTGGAGACCATGGACCCGCAGGCGGTCCGGGCGGCGGCCGCGGCCGATCCGAAGGACGTCGCCGCGCAGCTGGAGGCGGCCGACCTGGACCTGGTGGGCGGTCATGTCGAGGACGCGTTCGGGCGGCTGGTGTCGACCGTGGCGCGGACCTTCGGCGAGGACCGGGACACCGTCCGGCTGCGGCTGCTGGAGCTGTTCGAGGTGATCGGCGCGGAGGACCCGAGGGTGGCCGCGGCGCGTACCGCACTGGCCCGCGTGCTGTTCTGACGACGGCTCCGGTGGCACGGCGGATGACCTGCGGTGTCGCCGGTGATTTGGCGACATTCCCGCCGCACCCGCAGAGCTTTATCAAATCTTGACAGAACCCCTCCCCGGTGACCACAGGTGACCGGGGAGGGGTGTTTCATTCCTGTTTCGTGCGGATTTCTGCGCCACAAATTCTCCAGAATGTCACTCTGGGTAGTCGCGCCTTCGATTCCATGATCATCGGCACCTGTTGTTGGATTACCCGTCAGTAACGCACCCCTTGTGCTTCGCCCGGGATTCAAGCAGCATCGGCGACGCCCGGTCCCTCATCCGAGGGATCCCCACCGGGCAGCCGCCGGCCCCGGCCGGTGTCTGGAGGACAGGGGGGTAGCCGCAGATCCCACACCGCGGCTCCTGGCCTCATGTCGGTCGCGCAGCCCGTGCGGCCGTCGGTTGTCGCTCGGGGGTGATCGCCGAGACCGTCCCCCAGGGCGGTCGGGCGCTCTCCGTTACCGAGGACGTAGCTCTCTCCCATCCCGGGCCGGGCCAGTGCGGGACGCACCGGATCCAGGCCGGAGATGTACGTCCTAGAAGGAGGACTGCATGTCCCAGACTTTCGGCAAGACGCGCTGGCGTCGCTTCGCCGTCGTGATGGTCCCCAGCATCGCCGCGACCGCCGCCATCGGTGTCAGCCTGGCCAACAGCGCCCTGGCTGCCTCGTTCAGCGTGTCGGGCCAGAGCTTCAAGGTCACCGCCGCCGACCTGGACGGCACCGGCTTCTCGCAGTTCGGCGGTGTCGACTTCGAGGCCAACGGCACGCCGCACCCGGTCGCCATCTCGTCGTTCGACCACGCCACCATCAAGGGCCTGTGCCAGTCGGTCGTCACCGACCTCGGCCCGCTCGGCAAGTGGACCCTGGTGCTGAACGCCGGCAACGGCGACAAGGCGGTCGACGCCAAGCAGCTGCTGATCGACCTGAACCAGCTCAACGCGGACGCCGAGTTCACCAACATCAACATCGGCCAGGACGCGTCCACCCTCCCGTCCGGTGACGGCACCGCGCTCGGCAAGCTGAAGGCCTCGGGCGGCAAGCTGCCGACCGGCGCCCAGGGCTTCGCCCAGGCCGCGGACCGGGCGCACCTGAGCGGCGTGCAGCAGACCGCCTGGGCGACCTCGGCGGGCACGTTCACGCTCAACGGCCTGAAGCTCAACATCAACAAGGGCTCCGGCGCCGGCGTCGAGTGCTACTAAGCCCCTCCTGACGGTGCGCCGGCCCGGCGCACCGTCCTGACGGGCCCTGCGGTCGGGGTGGGCGTTCACCGCCACCCCGACCGTGTCGTCAAGTCCCAACCTCGTAGACGTCGAGGAGCTGCACCATGTCCAGCGCAACCGCCGAAGCCTGGCCCGAGTCCACGCCGGGCCACCGGAGGGTACGGATGGGATTCCGTGCCTGGCGCCGTACCCGGCCTTTCTGGGGCGGCCTGCTGGCAATGCTGGCCGGCGTCCCGATCCTCTACTTCCCTTACGCCAAGCTGTCCATCGGCGGCCTGACGATGGCGATGGCGACCACGGCGGGTGCCGGTTCGCTGATCATCGGCATCCTGCTGATCGCGCTCGGCCTGACGTCCTGGTTCCAGCCGGTGGTGCGGGTGTTCTGCGGTGTGGCCACCACGCTGCTCGCCCTGATCTCGATCCCGGTCTCCAACCTCGGCGGCTTCGGCCTCGGGGTGACGCCGGGTCTGATCGCCGGCGGTCTGCTGGTCGCCTGGGCGCCGCTGCGGACGCTGCCGGCCGAGGCCGAGGCCGAGGCCGCCGCCGAGCCGGAGGCCGCCGCCCTGCCCCACCAGCAGCACGAGCCGGCCGACCGGCCGCTCGCCTACGGCGCGGCGCCGGCCGGACAGCCGCAGCCGTCCGCCCCCG
>NZ_JAIZ01000637.1 GCF_000710465.2 Kitasatospora sp. MBT63
CGCCCCGGCCTCCACCCCCGCCGACGCGAACACCCCCGACGACGAGGACGACGCCGCAGCAGCCGGCAACGCCAACACCACCGGCGCCGCCAACACCCCCACCACCACCGACACCCCCGCCACCACCAGACGACGCGAACCCACCACACCCGACACACGCACAGACATACAAACCCCAAAATCAATAGGTGAAACTCGGCATCCATCAAGAAACACAGGCGCCCCTCGACAGCCGTCGCACAGCCAGCCTCACACCACCCACCCCCAGCCCCATCCCCCGAACGAACGGATAATCGGCCCTGAGCTCGGCCTGCCTTTCGGCAGGTGGCACGTGGTGACGGCCAGTCCGGTCTCCGCGGCAAAGTCGGCCAGGTGGGTTTTCATCCCCGGGTGCGGTAGCCGTTGGAGCCGCCCGCATCGGCGGTGATCAGCGGTCGGCCCGCGTTGGAGTAGGCGCTGCGGCCGGCGGCGTTCCACCAGCGGCGGATCGTAGATCCGTTAGGGCACGGCTCTGCCGAGTGCCTGGGTCGGGAAGTCCTGGCTGCCACTCGAGGCCGTTGTTCTTGAACGGCCCGACCAGTTCTATTTCTTCGTGTCCACGCTGATCACCGGGTCCCCTGCGTCCTGGTGGGCTGGCTCGCTCGTTGAGGTAGCGGCACTGGGCGTCGCGGTCCGGGTGTTGTGTTCCTTCGAGGGTCTTGGCACTGGCCTGCAGGCTGAAGCCTTCCTCCCGTAGGATGTCGCCGCCCGTGTCCCCACAGGCCTCGTGGCCCTGTCGGACCGGCTCCTGGGCGAGGTTCCTGGTCGACTTGGTCGTCCATCGCAGTGGTGACGTCGGGTCCCCTCGCGAGTCGGGCTCGACCAGGGCGAGCAACGCGGAGCGAAAGGCCGGGTTCAGGCCGGAGACACGCTTGCGGCCGCCGCCGACCTTGTGGGCGCGCCCCAGCGGGGCCTGTCCGGACTCGAGCTCGCCAAGGGACACGGTGGCCTCGCGGACTCCGGCAGCACGGGCGACCAGCCTGATCCCACCATGACCGACGGCACGGGCCTCGGCACCCAGCAGCAGGCGCCGCTGTCGCTCATCGAGATGGGGCAGGAAGGACTCGAACTCCGCTGCCAGTAAGAGGAGCTAACACAAAGCTCGGACGCGCCTGTAGGTG
>NZ_JAIZ01000638.1 GCF_000710465.2 Kitasatospora sp. MBT63
AGCTACTCAAGCACAGCGACCGAACCAAGCAAACCCCATCGGCCACTGTCGCACGTCAATCACCGCCACTCCCCCGCTGGGTCCGACCGTCACAGCAGTGGCCATGTCAAGAATTCTCACGGAGATTCCACCGCTTGGCCACAGTTCGGACATTGAGAGAAGATCACAACCGGATCCGACCGTCAATGGATCGCTGATGTATGTGCTGGTCGCGGGGGTGCCAGCGACTGAAGCGAC
>NZ_JAIZ01000639.1:0-12034 GCF_000710465.2 Kitasatospora sp. MBT63
TGGCGGGGCGGGCCCGCTGCCACCAACGCGGCCGCCGCGCCGGCCGAGGCGGCCTGCGCGGCGCGGCGCAGCACTGAGCGACGGTCGATGTCCATGAGGCGAGGTTAGGGGTGGGCGGACCGGGCCTGCCTGCTGTCGGACGGCCGGGTGACGGTCCGTCCGCCGGCCGGTGGACGGCGGCTCGGAGGCGGGGCGCGGGGCCGCAGGGAGCGGGTCCGGGGCGTCCGCTGACGGCCGGTCGGGCGGCGGGCCGGGGCCCGCGGGGACGGGTGACCGGTCCACGCGCAAGGGGCACCCGGTACCGCCACCTGGGCCAGCGGCCCTCCCCCGGTGTGCGGGGCCGGGGAGCGGGCGGTGCCGGAGCCGGATCCCGGGCCCCCGGCAGCCATGACCAATTCGTCCAATACGGCGGTGGAGCAGGTTGACTACGTTCGTCGCGTCCCGGTCAACCACATCGCTGGAGGCGTCTCGTGTCCCGACCCACCGCCAGGATCCCCGCCTCCGCGGCGCCGGCCCGCCGTCCGGGCCCGGATGACGCGAACGACGCGCGCGGCGCCGGGACCTCCGCGTGCTGCCACCGGGTGGGCGCCGCCCGCCCCCGCAACGGCAGGGCCGCCAGGCCCCGCTGACGAAGCCGCCGGGGCCGCCCGGTCCGGTGAGGGCCGGGGGTCGCACGCGTCACGGGGGAAGGACGACGCTGGTGACCTCGCCGCTCAGCCAATCGGGGGCGGGCGGCCCCGGCTTCACCGTCCGCCGCTCGGCCAGGAACCGGCCGGGCGTCAGACCGGTCATGGCCCGGAACTCACGGCACAGATGGGCCTGGTCGTAGTACCCGGCCGCGGGCGCCTCCTCGGCGGGCGGGCGGCCGAGTTCGGTCAGCCGCAGGTAGCCCCGCAGCCGCAGCACCCGGGCGACGGCCTTCGGGCCGAGGCCGACCTGCTCGCGGAAGCGCCGGTCCAGCTGCCGCCAGCTCCAGCCGCTGAGTGCCACGAGGTCCTGGACCGGCACCAGGCCGGCCGTGCGGATCAGTTCCTCCCGGACCGCCACCACCTGCGGCGCGGGCTGCGGTCCGGCGCCGTGCAGCCGGACCAGGGTGGCGTCGAGGGCGGCGAACCGCCGGGGCCAGTCGGGTGCGCCGGCCAGCCGGCCGGTCAGGGTCCGCGCCGCCCGAGCACCCAGCACGTCCTCCAACTCGACCGCTCGGCCGGTGAGTTCGGACATCGGCAGCGAGAAGATCCGGTACGCCGCCCAGGGCGCCATCACCACCTCGACGCCGTACAGCCCGCCGTCGTGCTCGCCGGTGGACCCGCGGGTCCGCGGGCCGGAGAGCAGCGAGCCGAACGATTCGGTGCGGGCGCCGGCGGCATCGGTGATCCGGATCGGGCGGTCGAACCCGAGGAAGAGGGTGACCTCGCCGGTCGGGACCTCCAGCCGCCGGCGCGGCCCGCCGGGCGCGAGGCGGACACCCCGGTAGCCGTGGACGCCCGGGCGCAGCAGCGGGTGCGGCAGCGCCTGGGCCAGCTCCCACCGCCGGTCGGGGCCGGACCGGTAGTGCACGGGTACCTCCCTGGGCCTGGTGTCCTGAGTCCTCGATCCGTCGGCCGTCCGCGGACCGGGGACCTGGGAACGGGGAACGGCCGGTCCGGCCCCGGGCCGCCGCGCGACGGGCCGCCGCGTACGGTCCGGGGCCGGGCCGTTCTCAGGCGCCCAGTACCTGGGCGACCAGCGCCCGTGCCTGGTCCTGGACCTGCGCGAGGTGGTCGGGGCCGTGGAAGCTCTCGGCGTAGATCTTGTAGACGTCCTCGGTGCCGGAGGGGCGCGCCGCGAACCAGGCGTTCTCGGTGCAGACCTTCAGGCCGCCGATGGCCGCGCCGTTGCCGGGGGCCTCGGTCAGCACGGCGGTGATCGGCTCGCCCCCCAGCCGGTCGGCGTCGACCTGGTCGGCGGAGAGCCTGGCCAGCGCGGCCTTCTGGGTGCGGTCGGCCGGGGCGTCGACCCGGGCGTAGGCGGGGGCACCGAAGCGGGCGGTCAGGTCGTCGTAGTGCTGGGAGGGGCTGCGGTCGGTGACGGCGGTGATCTCGGAGGCGAGCAGCGCCAGCAGGATGCCGTCCTTGTCGGTGGTCCAGACCCCGCCGTCGCGCCGCAGGAACGACGCCCCGGCGGACTCCTCGCCGCCGAACGCGATGGTGCCCTCAAGCAGCCCGTCGACGAACCACTTGAAGCCGACCGGCACCTCCACCAGGTCGCGCTTCAGTTCACCCGCCACCCGGTCGATCATCGAGGAGGAGACCAGGGTCTTGCCGACCGCCGCGGTGGCGGGCCAGTCGGCGCGGTGGCGGTAGAGGTAGTCGATGGCGACGGCCAGGTAGTGGTTGGGGTTCATCAGCCCGCCGTCGGGGGTGACGATGCCGTGCCGGTCGGCGTCGGCGTCGTTGCCGGTGGCGACGGTGTACTCGTCACGGCGGCCGATCAGCGAGGCCATCGCGTACGGGGAGGAGCAGTCCATCCGGATCCTGCCGTCCCAGTCGAGCGTCATGAACCGCCAGGCCGGGTCGGTGAGCGGGTTGACCACCGTCAGGTCGAGCCGGTGCGTCTCGGCGATCCGGCCCCAGTACGCGACGGAGGCGCCGCCGAGCGGGTCGGCGCCGATCCGCACCCCGGCCGCCCGTACGGCGTCCAGGTCGAGCACGGACGGCAGGTCCTCGGTGTAGCGGCCGAGGAAGTCGTAGCGCCCGGTGGTGTCCGCCGCCAGGGCCTTCGGGTACGGCATCCGGCGGACGCCGGCCAGGCCGGCGCGGATCAGCTCGTTGGCGCGGTCCTGGATCCAGCCGGTGGCGTCGGAGCCGGCCGGCCCGCCGTTCGGCGGGTTGTACTTGAACCCGCCGTCGCGCGGGGGGTTGTGCGACGGGGTGACCACGATCCCGTCGGCGCGGGCCAGCGGGTTGGCGCGGTTGTGGGCGAGGATGGCGTGCGAGACGGCGGGCGTGGGCGTGTAGCCGTCCTCGCTGTCCAGCAGCAGTGTGACGTGGTTGGCGGCGAGCACCTCGATCGCGGTGGCCCGGGCGGGCTCCGAAAGGGCGTGGGTGTCCGCGCCGAGGAACAGCGGTCCGGTGGTGCCCCGGGCGGCCCGGTACTCGCAGATCGCCTGGGTGGTGGCGGCGATGTGGTCCTCGTTGAAGGCGGTGTCCAGGGAGCTGCCGCGGTGCCCGGAGGTCCCGAACGCGACCCGCTGCCCCGGCTCCTGCGGGTCGGGGTGCAGCGTGTAGTACGCCGTCACCAGCCTCGCCACGTCGACCAGATCCCCTGGCTGTGCCTGCTCGCCGGCCCGTGCGTGCGCCATCACGTCTCCTTGGGTCGTCAACTGTCGGACCTGAGCCACCAGTACAGCAGCCCCGGCGCGCCGTGCGGGCGGCGACCGGCCCTCCGGCCCCGGGTTCGGCCCCCGGATGCGCTTGGATGGCCGGATGGACACCACACTCGGCACCCGGCCCGCGCTGACCCGTCCCGACCTGCTCGCCGCGCCGGTCGCGGCCGCCCTCGCCGGCTGGCCCGCCGACCGGGCCGCCGAGGTCGCGGCCGCCGCGATCGACCCGGAGCTCGCCGACACCGCGGCGTTCTGCGAGCGGTACGGGGTGGCCCTGGCCGACTCCGCCAACTGCGTGGTGGTCGCGGCCCGCCGGGGCGCCGTCACGACGTACGCGGCCTGCCTGGTCGCCGCGACCACCCGGGCCGACGTCAACGGCCTGGTCCGGCGCCACCTGGACGCCCGCAAGGCCTCGTTCGCGCCGGTGGAGGCCGTGCTGGCGGCCACCGGAATGGAGTACGGCGGCATCACCCCGATCGGGCTCCCCGCCGACTGGCCAGTCCTGGTCGACGCCGCGGTGGCCGCCCACCCGCGGGTGGTGGTCGGCGCGGGCGTCCGCGGCGCGAAGCTCTGGCTGCCGGGCCGGCTGCTCGCCGAACTGCCCACCGCGACCGTGCTGGAGGGCCTGGGCATCCCGGTCGGCTGACCCCGCCGCACGGGAAATCCGCTGGACATGGCGGCGGCGGTGGCCCGACGATCCGCCCATGGACACCCTCACCACCCACCCCGCGCGCACCCCCTCGCAGCGGATCCGGTTCCTGCCGCTGCCCGCGCCCGCGCTGACCGCCCTGCTGGCCGGGGACCTCGCGGGCGCCGGCGCGCTGGTCGGCACCGCGCTCGATCCGTACTTCCTCACCGAGCAGGCCCGCTGGCTGTGGGGCTACCGGCTCGCCCAGCTCGCCGAGCGGCCGCAGGACGCGCCGTGGCTGGTGCGGGTCGCGGTCGACCGGGCGGACGGTGCGGTGGTCGGGTACGCCGGGTTCCACGGCGCACCGGACGGGGCCGGCATGGTGGAGGTGGGCTACTCGGTGCTGCCGGCCGCCCGCCGTCGGGGGTACGCCACCGCGATCCTGGCCGAACTGCTGCGCCTGGCCGCCACCGAGCCCGCCGTCGAGACCGTGCGGGCGACCGTCTCCCCGGACAACACCGGCTCGCTGGCCGTGGTCCGGCGTTTCGGCTTCGCCGAGGTCGGCGAGCAGTGGGACGAGCGGGACGGCCTGGAGATCGTCTTCGAGCGCCCGGCCCGCGACGACGGCGACGACGAGGGCGAGGGCGAGGACCCGGCGGAATGATTCCGGTGCCGGCGGCCGGGCGGGCTAGGGTCGTGGGTATGGAGTCGGACGAGGGATCGGTGCGGGTCGACAGCTGGATCTGGTCGGTCCGGCTGACCAAGACCAGAGCGCTGGCGGCCGCGGCCTGCCGGGCCGGGCACGTGAAGGTGAACGGGGACCGGGTCAAGCCCGCTCAGGCGCTGCGCCCGGGAGACGAGGTGCGGGTCTTCCACGACGGGCGGGAGCGGGTGGTGGTGGTCTCCCGGCTGGTCCGCAAGCGGGTCGGCCCTGCGCCCGCCGCCGAGTGCTACGTGGACAACAGCCCGCCGCCCCCGCCGCGCGCCGAGATCCCGGTGGCCGCCGTCCGCGACCGCGGCGCCGGCCGCCCCACCAAGCGCGAGCGCCGGGACCTGGAACGGCTGCGCGGCCTGTGACCGCTGCCCGGGGGAGGCCTGATGTACGAAGTCGAGTACCGGGTCGACTGCGAGAGCTGCGGCGGGGACGCGCTCTGCACCGCCGGTGCGTCGCCGGCCGGCGGGCAGGTCGAGTGGTCGTACGACGTGAGCTGCGCGGTGTGCGGTCCGGGCACGATCGCCTGCGGCTCCGGCCCGGTGCCGGCCGATCTGCGGGCGCGGCTGCTGGCCCGGCACGGTCCGGTCCACCTGCGGCTGGACGATCCGTCGGCAGGCGCGGTCACGGTGATGAAGGTGCTGCGGGCCGAGCTCGGCGGCAGTCCGGCCGCCGCGAAGGCGACGCTCGGGCTGATCCGGGCCGGCGGGTACGCCGGTGTCCGGGCGGAGGTCGAGGTGCTGGCCCTGCGTCTGCGGGCGGCCGGGGCCGGGGCCGGGGTCACGGAAGGGCCCCGGCCCCCGGGGTGACCCGGGGGCCTGGGCCGCCCGGTCAGTTGGTGCGGTCCTGAAGATCCGCCATGGCGACGGCCCAGCGGACGTACTTGTTGCGGCCGAGGTCGCCGACGGTCTTGATCCGCAGCGCGGCCAGCGCCTCGCCGTGCGCGTCGGTCACTCCGGCGAGCGCGGCGACGGGCGCGTCCAGCACCTCGGGCAGGCTGAGGTTCTCGTAGGCCTTGTCGAGCACCTTGTCGAGGTCGGCGGTGACGGTCATGGGGTTCCTCCGGTGGGTTGCGGGCACACGTGCCGCCAGGCTCCGCCCGCGCCGCGGCGCCCGCCAGCCGGGCACCGCCATCCGCCGCACCGGCCCGCCGCGCCGCCGCTCACCGCCGCTCACCGGGCTCACCGGGCTCACCGCCGGGCACCCGTCTCAGGCCAGCACGCCGGCCGCCCGCAGCAGCCACCGGTTGGTCCGGCCGACCAGTCCGGCCCGGTCCAGTACCCCGATCACCTTGGCCGCCAGCCTGACCTTGGTGGCCCGCCAGTGGGGGTTGGCCGCGGCCGCGCGGCGCCCGGCCGCGGGGTCGATGCCGACGGCCGCGTACAGCCGGGGGTTGACCAGGCTGACGGTCGCGAAGTAGACGATCAGGCCGACGAACAGCTGCTCCCAGCGGCGGCGCACCGGGCCGGGCCGCTCCCGCAGCAGCTCCTCGCGGGCGTAGCTGATGTGCCGGGACTCCTCGATGACGTGGATCCGGGAGACCTGGCGGGTGAGCGGCTGCAGGCTCTCGTCGTTCATCACCTCGCGCTGGAAGGCGTCCAGGATCTCCTCGACGTACATCGTGCCGCCGAAGGTCTGGCTGTGCGTGGAGGTGGCCTTGAAGATCCGGCCGAGGTTGTGCGCCAGCGCGTTCGGGCGGTATGCGGGCACACCCATCCAGGAGATCATCCGGGCGAACATGACGGAGTGCCGGCACTCGTCGGCGATCTCGGTGAGCGCGTACTGGACGTGTGCGGTGGTGGGGTCCCGGTCGAAGGCGTGGCGCAGCAGCATCTGCATCAGGATCTCCTCGAACCAGATGCCGACGGCCGCGATGCTGGCGACCTCGTGCTTGCTCAGCTCGATCCGCTGCTCCTCGCCGAGCGTGTCCCACAGCTCGGTGCCGTAGAGCGACAGGTGGTGGGGCGGGGCGTAGTAGCGGCCGGGGACGGGCGGGGACTGCCAGTCGACGTCCTTGAGCGGGTCGAAGGAGAGCTTGGCGGAGGAGGCCAGCAGCCGCTGGGCGGTGCGTTCGCGCCCGGGTGCGTCCGGTCCGGCCTCGGCCCCTCGTGCGGGTGCTGACATCAGCGGCTCCTCGGTTCGGTGGATTCGGCCCCGGTCCAGAAGCTAGGCACTATTAGAACCGCCGTCAATAGTGCGGGCGCGGCCCGGCCGGGGGCCGGGGCCGTGGAGGTGGGCCCAAAAACGTCTCAGATCATGCGAAACCAATCCATTTCCCACCACGTAGGAAGGGGTGATGACACGTCAGATATCGATACGGAGCGAGGCCGATGGTGAGGACTGGAAAGCGCACGGCTGCCCTGCTCGCGGGCAGTCTGGTCCTGGCGGGGGCGGGCGCCCCCGAGGCGGGATCCACCGGGAACGCCCCGCCGGAGGCCGCCGGGGCGAGCGCCGCCGCCCCGGCGCCGCTCCCGCTCCCGCTCCCGGTGCCGCGCCCGGCCGAGCCCGCCTGGGACGGCAAGGTGACCGTGCTGGGCGACGGTTCCACCTCCTACACCGGGCCCCAGCCCGGGCCGCAGCCCGCCGAGCGGCTGAAACCCGGTGAGAAGCCGCCGCAGTTCGTGGTGTTCTCCTGGGACGGCGCGCTGGAGAACGACGACCACCTGTTCTCCCGGTTCCGCAAGCTCGCCGAGCAGAACAACGCCCGGATGACCTTCTTCCTCAGCGGCATCTACCTGCTCCCGGCCGCCAAACGCGGGATCTACCGGCCGCCGCAGCACGCGGCGGGCGCCGCCGCGATCGACTTCCCGACCGACGCCCACGTCCGGGAGACCCTGGAGCAGCTGCGGCTGGCCTGGCAGGCCGGCGACGAGATCGGCACCCACTTCAACGGCCACTTCTGCGGCGCCAAGGGCGGCGGCGACTGGTCCACCGACGAGTGGCGCAGCGAGATCGACCAGGCGTACTCCTTCGTGGAGAACTGGCGGACCAACACCGGCTTCAAGGACGTCGCCCCGCTGCCGTTCGACTACCGCAAGGAGCTGGTCGGCGGCCGGGCGCCGTGCCTGGAGGGGCAGAAGACCCTGCTGCCGGCCGAGCAGGCGCTCGGCTGGCGCTACGACGCCAGCTCGCCGGGCGACTTCCAGGTCTGGCCGAACAAGCTGAACGGCGTGTGGAACTTCCCGCTCCAGCTGGTGCCGTACCCGCAGACCGACAAGCAGGTGCTGTCGATGGACTTCAACTTCCAGGTCAACCAGTCCGGCGACAACACCAAGGGCAACCCCGCCAAGTACGCCGCCTGGGAGAAGCAGACCAGGGACGGCTACCTCAACGGCTTCGAGCGGGCCTACAACGGCAGCCGGGCGCCGCTGTTCATCGGGAACCACTTCGAGACCTGGAACGGCGGCATCTACATGAAGGCCGTCGAGGACGTGATGAAGGACGTCTGCCGGCGGGACGGTGTCCGTTGTGTCTCCTTCCGTGAGGTGGCGGACTGGATGGACGCCCAGGATCCGCAGGTGCTGGCCCGGCTGCGCCAGCTGGATCCCGCACAGGCCCCGGACTGGTCCACCTTCGTCCGGTAGCCCGCGCCGGGCGGCGCCGACGGGCGGTCAGCCCGCCGGCGCCGCCTGCTGGTAGCCGCTCCACACCGCGAGCGGCAGTCCGGTGGCGGACATCGCCGGCGCGCCGCCGCCGAGGCCGTCCAGCGGCTGCAGGACCAGCGTCTTCGGGTCCATCCGGAAGACCACGACCGCCGTCGAGGTGGTGCCGGCGGTGCCGACGAACCAGCCGGCCGTGTTGTCCTGGGAGGTGCCCGAGGTGCCCGCCGCGCCCGGCGCGACGGCCTGCGCACCGGCCGCGCTGCCGCCCTTGACCGCGTCCGTCAGCGCGTCGGTGACCTCCGCGGCGACCTGCGGGGTGATCGCGGTGACGGTCGGCGGCAGCCGCAGCGGGAGGTCGGCGCCGCCCCGGGTGACCTTCAGCACCGAGTAGGGGTCGGTGTGCCGGCCGCCGGAGGCGAAGGTGCTGTAGGCGCCGGCCATCCGGATCGTGCTGGGCGTCGAGTTGCCGAGCGAGAAGGCCGGGACCAGCGGACCGGTGCTGTCGGGCAGCAGGCCGAGGTCGAGTGCCGTCCGGCGGACCTTGTCCAGGCCGACGTCCATGCCGAGCTGCATGATCGGGGTGTTCACCGCCTGGGCCACCGCGGTGTGCAGGCTGATCTTCCCCCAGGACCGGCCGCCCGCGTTGCGGCCCTTGACGATCTTCCCGTCGCGTCCCCAGTACGGCCCCTCCGGTGTCATCACCTTGACCCCGTCGTCGCCGTCGTAGAGGGTGCCGGGCAGGACCGGGGTCCGGGGTCCCCCGCGCTCGCGCTGCACGCCCTGGCCGAGGCCCGCGGCATAGACCAGCGGGCCGAACGCCGAACCGACCGGCACGTTGGAGGTGTTGGCGTTGTTGAAGCCCTGCTTGAGGTAGTCCGGTCCGCCGTACAGGGCGAGGATCCGCCCGTCCGCGGCGACCGAGGTGGCGCCCACCCGGACGTACCGGTCCTCGGCCCTGGTGTCGGGGCTCAGCCCCGCGCCCGCCCGGCCGACC
Source organism: Kitasatospora sp. MBT63 (assembly GCF_000710465.2). Taxonomy (GTDB): domain Bacteria; phylum Actinomycetota; class Actinomycetes; order Streptomycetales; family Streptomycetaceae; genus Kitasatospora. Next base: position 9,301 of record NZ_JAIZ01000639.1, read on the forward strand.
GCCGCGGCCAGGGCCGTCGTGCGGGGCTTCTCGAAGGTGGTGTAGATCTGGTGGCCGCCCAGGTCGAACTGGGCGGGCGTGATGTCGCTGTGGGACTCCACGTAGGAGCGGGCCACCTCGACCAGGTACCCCACCTGCCCGGCCATCCCGACCTGCGGCTCGGGGGTCCTCGGCTCGGGGAAGACGGTGTACCCGGCCCGCTGCGCGGCGGTCAGTGCCCCGGTCTCCACCATCCGGTCCAGGATCCAGGACCAGCGCTCCACGGCCCGCTGGTGCGCGGCCGGCCCCAGCGCCGGGTCGTACAGGCCTGCGCCCTTGAGCAGGGCGGCGAGCATCGCGCCCTCGCTGGGGTCGAGCTGGGAGACGTCCTTGCCGTAGTAGGCGTGTGCGGCGCGCTGGATGCCGTAGCTGCCGCGGCCGAACCAGCTGGTGTTGAGGTAGCCCGCGAGGATCTCGTCCTTGTCGAGGTGCCGGTCGAGCTTGACGGCCAGCAGGACCTCGGTGAACTTCCGCGACAGGGTGCGGTCCTGGTTGAGGTAGGCGTTCTTGACGTACTGCTGGGTGATGGTCGAGCCACCCTGGGTGTCACCGCCGGAGACGGTCCGGTACAGCGCCCGCGCAATGCCGCTGGGCGAGACCCCGTGGTCGGAGTAGAAGGTGGCGTTCTCGGCGGCCAGCACGGCGCCCTTCACCGGTCCGGGCACCTGGTCCAGCGGGACGTCCTGGCGGTTGGTCAGCCCGGTGCGGGCCATCTCGGTGCCGTCCGCCCAGTAGTAGACGTTGTTCTGCTGGGTGGCGAAGGCGTTCAGGTCCTCGGGTATGTCGGTGCGGGCGTACGCGACCCCGATCAGGGCCACGAGCCCCAGTGCCCCGGCCGCGGTCAGCACCAGCCACTGCCGCCAGGACGGCAGCCAGCGCCGGACGCCCCGTCTGCCCGTGCGCGGGTAGTCCCAGGACATCCGGCCGGGCAGGCGGAGCAGGCCCGACCGGGCGGACGCGGCCAGGGCGCGCAGGCGGAACGGCATGGCGGGGGACTCCATTCGTGGGCTGACTACCCGTCATGGAGGTGACGTTCCGGACCCGGCCCCACGTCGCGGATCTTCAGGCATCCGCACAGATCGTTCGCAGGTCGTTCACCGCTCCCGCGCGCCGGGCCGGGTCCGTCAGTGCTGCTCCTCGCTGCGGTCGTCGCCCCAGAGGGTGTGGAAGGTGCCGTCCCGGTCGACCCGCCGGTAGGTGTGCGCGCCGAAGAAGTCGCGCTGGCCCTGGACCAGGCAGGCCGGCAGCCGCTCGGCGCGCAGGCTGTCGTAGTAGGCGAGGGCGGTGGCGAAGCCCGGCACCGGAACGCCCAGCTGCGCGGCGGTCGACACCACCCGGCGCCAGGCGGACTGGGCGTCGCCGAGGGCCTGCCGGAAGTGGTCGTCGATCAGGAGCGTGGGCAGCTCGCGGTCCCCGTGGTACGCGGCCCTGATCCGGTCCAGGAAGCGGGCCCGGATGATGCAGCCGCCGCGCCAGATGACCGCCATCGCGCCGGGGTCGATCGACCAGCCGTACTCGGCGCTGCCGGCCTGGATCTGGTGGAAGCCCTGCGCGTAGGCGACGATCTTGGAGGCGTACAGCGCCTGCTCGACGTCCTCCGCGAAGCGGTCCGCGGCGGCGCTGTCGAGCCAGGTCTCGGTCGGCCCGGGCAGGCCGCGGGTGGCCGCGCGCAGCGCGTCGCTGCCGGAGAGCGAGCGGGCGAACACCGCCTCCGCGATCCCGTTGACCGGCACCCCGAGCTCCAGCGCGGTCTGCACGGTCCAGCGGCCGGTGCCCTTCTGCTCGGCCTGGTCCAGCACCACGTCGACGAACGGCTTGCCGGTGGCCGCGTCGGTGTGCGCCAGGATCTCCGCGGTGATCTCGATCAGGTAGGACTCCAGGCGGCCGCCGTTCCAGGTCCGGAACACCTCGGCGATGGCCGCGGGCTGCAGGCCGGCGCCGTGCCGCAGCAGGTCGTAGGCCTCGGCGATGAGCTGCATGTCGGCGTACTCGATGCCGTTGTGCACCATCTTGACGAAGTGGCCGGCCCCGTCCGGGCCGACGTGGGTGCAGCAGGGCTCGCCGTCGACCTTCGCCGCGATGTCCTCCAGCAGCGGGCCGAGCACCCGATACGACTCCTCGGTGCCGCCGGGCATGATGCTCGGGCCCTCCAGCGCGCCCTGCTCACCGCCGGAGATGCCGGTGCCGACGAAGTGCAGCCCGCGTTCGCGCAGCGCCTTCTCGCGGCGGCGGGTGTCGAGGAAGTGCGCGTTCCCGCCGTCCACCACCACGTCGCCCTGGTCGAGCAGCGGGACCAGCTCGTCGATGACGGCGTCGGTCGGCGCCCCCGCCTTGACCATGATCACGATGCGCCGGGGCCGCTCCAGCGAGGCCACGAACTCCTCGACGCTCCCGGACGGCCGGAAGTCCCCCTCGTGCCCGAACTCCTCCACCAGCGCCGTGGTCTTCGACCCGGTCCGGTTGTGGACCGCGACCCGGTAGCCGTGGCGGGCGAAGTTCCGGGCCAGGTTGCTGCCCATGACGGCCAGTCCGGTGACGCCGATCTGGGCCTGCGGTTGCGCGCTCATGACGGGGGCTCCAAGGGGGTTCGCCGGCGGGACATCACGTCCCAACCCTGCCAAGCCCCGCGGCCGCCCGCACCCGGACACGCCTGCCCGGGGCCGCGCCCTCAGCGGCGCTCCGGCAGCAGCAGGCC
>NZ_JAIZ01000639.1:12148-16178 GCF_000710465.2 Kitasatospora sp. MBT63
ACCGCCATCCTCCGGTACCCGCGTCCGGGCAGGGTCCGGCCCAGCAGCGCCGCGTCGCCGAGGTCGGCGGCCAGCCGCAGCACGGTGGCGGTCCGCAGGCTCCGCGCATCCGGCGCCAGCGCCATCGCCAGGCCGCAGGCCGCGTCCCGCCAGGCCAGCGGCCGCAGGCAGACGGCGACCGCGTCCGGGGTACGGCCGTCCGGCCCGGCCAGCCCCGACGGCCGGGCCAGCAGCCCGGGGCGGGCGGCGACGGCGAACCCGTACACCGCGGTGGCGGCGCCGGTGAGGCGGAGCAGACGGGAGTTCATCGGCGGATCCTCGGGGACGGACCGGACGGGACGGCTGCCCACGCTACGCCGCCGGATCCGGCGGGCGCGGCTCCCCGCGCCCGGAGCGGGCAGCGGGTATGACTGGGCGGTGGGCCGCGGGCGGCGCGGCCCACCGCGGCGGGTAGGCCCGCCGGGCGAGCGGAGGAGGTGCGCGGCCGTGACCGTCGACGCCGTGGTGGTCGGGGCCGGCCTGGCGGGCCTGGCCTGTGCGCAGGACCTGGTGGCGGGCGGCCTGCGGGTCCTGGTACTGGAGGGTTCGGACCGGGTCGGCGGGCGGATGCGCACCGATCTGGTCCACGGGTTCCGGCTGGACCGCGGCTTCCAGGTGTTCAACACCTCCTACCCGCAGGTCCGGCGCCGGATGACGCTGCGCGCGCTGCGGCTGCACCCGTTCACCCCGGGTTTCCTGGTGGCCGGGCCGGACGGGCGCGGGCTGTTCGCCGACCCGACCAGGCGTCCGCGCGACGCCGCCGGCCTGCGGCAGCTGGCCTCGGCCCGCGACCTGGCGGCGCTCGGGCTGCTCGGGGCCCGGGACGCGGCGCTGCCCGCCGCGCTGCTGCGCCGCGCGGGCGAGGCGCCGACCTACGCGGCGCTGCGGTCGGCCGGGATCTCCGCGCACGGGGTGGAGTCGCTGCTGCGGCCGTTCCTGGCGGGGGTGTTCCTGGAGGACGGCCTGGAGACCTCCGGGCGCTTCTTCCACCTGGTCTGGCGCAGCCTGCTGCGCGGCAGCCTGTGCCTGCCGCAGACCGGGATCGGCGCGGTGCCCGAGCAGCTGGCGGCCGGTCTGCCGGTCCGGCCGGAGTGTCCGGTCGCGGAGCTCACCGGGGACGGGGTGCTGCTCGCCGACGGCGGCGAGGTCGCCGCCCCCGCGGTGGTGGTGGCGACCGACCCGGCGACCGCGGCGCAGCTGCTGCCTGGGCTCGCGGTGCCGCCGATGCGGGCGGTCAGCACGCTGTACCACGCCGCCGCCCGCCCGCCGCTGGCCGAGCCGACGCTGGTGGTGGACCGGGACGGGCCGGTGCTGAACACGGTGGTGCTCTCCCAGGTGGCACCCGGGCTGTCCGGCGACGGCCGGGCGCTGGTGTCCACCTCGGTGCTGGGCACCGAGGTGGACGAGCCGGCCGTCCGGGCCCGGCTGGGCGAGCTGTACGGCTGCGACCCGGGTGGCTGGGAGCACCTGGCGACGTACCGGATCCCGGCGGCGCTGCCGGCGATGCCGGTGCCGCTGCTGCTCAGCCGGACCACCCGGTTCGGGCCGGGCCGCTACGTCTGCGGGGACCACCGGGCGACCGGGTCGGTGCAGGGCGCGCTCGCCTCCGGCGCGCGGGCGGCCCGGGAGGTGCTGGCCGACCTGGGCCGGTGAGCGGGCGGCCCGCCGGGTGCCGCCCTCAGAGTGTGCCGCTGCCGCGGGGGACCGCGGCAAAGGCCCGCTGCCGCCCGGTGGCCGGGCCGGTGGCCCAGTCCGGGTGGCCGGGCATCGGCGGGGTGCGGTCGCCGTAGAGCCAGGCGTCCAGGAACGGGCCGAGGTCGCGGCCGGCCACCCTGGAGGCGGTCGCGACGAAGTCGCGGGTGCCCGCGTCGGCACCCCGGTAGCGGCGCAGGTACTCCCGCTCGATCCGGTCGAAGACCTGCTCGCCGACCTCCTGCCGCAGGGCGTACAGGACCAGGGCGCCGCCGAGGTAGCGCTGGGTGTCGTAGAGGTTCGCGGCGGTGGGCGCGGCGACCGGTCCGGAGTCGTGGCGCCACTGGTCGCCGTGGCGGTACGTCTCCTTCATCCGGGCGTCCAGGGTGGTGAGGCCTCCGCTGTCGGGCCAGCCGCGGTCGTAGCGGTAGAGCAGCCCGTAGAAGTCGGCGTGGCCCTCGTTGAGCCACAGGTCGGCCCAGGTGGTGGGGGTGACGCTGTTCCCGAACCAGGAGTGCACCAGCTCGTGCATCATGTGCGCGCCGATCTTCTGCTCCGGCTGGAGCAGGAAGGCGGGCTTGTAGACGGTGAGGGTCTGCGTCTCCAGGCCCGTGAAGTCGAAGGCCGCCGGATCGTCGGTGTCGGCCGGCATCAGCCCGTAGGTCTCCAGCGGGAACGGGCCGAGCCGCTGCTCCAGCCAGTCGAGCTGGCCGGCCGTCAGCGCGAGCGCCGGCTCGGTGGCGGCGGCGCGGCGGGTGGGCACCACGTCGCGCAGCGGCAGGCCGCCCGGCCCGGTGCGCCGCACCACCGTGTAGTCGCCGACTGACACCTGCAGCAGCTCGGAGGCCATCGGGTCGCGCGAGACGTAGGTGCGGCGGGTGAGGCCGCCCTGGGAGACGGTCGCGGCGAGCGAGCCGTTGGCGACGCCGAACAGGGCGTCGGGGGCGGTGACGCTGACCGTGAACCCGGCCTTGTCGCTCGGACGGTCGTTGCACGGGAAGACGGTGTGCGCGGCGTCCGGCTGGCCGGCGACGGCGAACCCGTCCTCGGTGGGCACCCAGCCGGTGTGCGGCCCGGCGGCGTGCGGGTCGGCCGTGTAGTCGACGGTCACCGCCATCGGGGTGCCGGGCGCCACCGGGCGGGCCGGCACCACCTCGAGCTTCTCGCCGTGCGCGCGGAACGCGGCCGGCGTGCCCTGGACCCGTACGGCGCGCACGTCCAGCCCGGCGGAGTCCAGTTCGAAGCGGGGCAGCCGCCGCAGGGTCAGCGCGGTGACGGTGGCGGTGGCGTCCACCCGCCGGGTGTCGGCCCGGTAGGTGAAGGCGAGGTCGTACCACTGCACGTCGTACCCGGCGTTGCCGAGCGCCGGGTACACCGGGTCGGCCGGTCCCCGCCCGGCGTCGAGCGGCGCTGCGGGGCCGGCGGCGGAGCAGACCAGCGCCGCGGCGAGGGCGACGGCCGGGAGCAGGCGTAAGGATTTCAGCGCAACCACCACTTCCATGTGCAGTCGGAACGTCACACATGGTAATCGGCAGGGGTGTCGGCTCCCGGGCCGGGTACCGGCAGCACGGGACGGCCCGGGGACCGGCTCAGATCGAGAAGATCCGGCCGACCATGAACAGCACGCAGGCCAGCACCACCAGCGAGATCAGCGCCAGCGGGGCCCAGCCCGGCCAGGCGTTGTGCAGCTCGGGCGCCTCGGGGGTGGAGATCTCGTGGCTGGTGCTCGACTCGCCTTCCGGCGTCTCGGCCGGCCGGGGACCTCGCGGCACGGGCCGGGCGGGGTGTGCGGCAGTGGTCATGGTGTCCTCCGGCCCTCGCTCGGCGGCCCGGCGCTCGGGCCGCGGCCTCCCGACCAGCTTCCCGCGCACCCGCGGCCGGGGCCACCCGCGGGCGTCGGCAGGCGCGGGAGTCGACGACCGGCCAGCATGGGATGCCCGGCATGCGCGTACGGCCGGGGGACCCGCCGGACCAGCCCGAGGAGGCCGCCGTGCTGCACCTGGTCGCCGAGACGTCCCGCGCCGTCGCCGCCGAGCCGGCCCGCAACGCCAAGATCGGGCTGCTGGCCGGACTGCTGGGCGCGCTCGGACCGGCCGAGGGCGCGGCGGCGGTCGCCCTGCTGTCCGGCGAGTCGAGGCGCGGGCGGATCGGGGTGGGCCCGGCGGCCCTGCGCGACCTGCCCCCGCCCGCCGCGGCACCCTCGCTCGGGGTGCTGGAGACGGAGGCGGCGCTGGCCGCGATCGCCGCGGTGCACGGGACCGGCGCGCAGGCCGGGCGGCGCCGGCAGCTGGACCAGCTG
>NZ_JAIZ01000640.1 GCF_000710465.2 Kitasatospora sp. MBT63
GGGCGGGGGACGCCGAGCCGGTGCAGATAGGCGTCCACGGTGTCATCGGTGATCATGCCGTGGCACCCTAGCCGGTATGACCGACATCCTGCTGACGCTCCATCCGATACCCGACCGGGTGGACGGGTTGCTGCGCCGGGCCGGTGCGCAGCCCCGGCTGCGCGCCCACCTGGAACTGGTCCACGACGTGGCCGCCCGGCTGCTCGACGGCATCGCCGCCCGCTGGCCCGGCGCCGCCGTCGACGGTCCGGCCGTGCTGTTCGGCGCCGCCACCCACGACCTCGGCAAGGTGCGTCATCCCGAGGAGCTCACCGGTCCCGGCCACCGGCACGAGGAGGCCGGACACCTGCTGTTGCTCGAACTCGGCGTCGACCCGCGGGACGCGCGCTTCGCCCGGACCCACGCGTCCTGGACCCTGCCGGGGATCAGCCTGGAGGAACTGCTGGTCAGCCTGGCCGACCAGGTCTGGCGGGGCAGCCGCCGGGCCGACCTGGAGGATCTGGTGACCGCCCGGCTGGCCGAGGCCGGAGGGCTGGCGCGCTGGGAGGTCTTCCTGGCCCTGGACGACCTGCTCACCGACCTCGGCGCGGACGCCGACCGGCGCCTCGCCCACCAGAACGCCTTCGCGACCGTCGGCTGAGCCCCGTCCCGTTCCCCGCCGCCGCGCCGGCCCGGCGCGCGGGCTACCGCTCGGCCGGGCAGAACGCGTCCGCGGCCGGCCGCCCACCGGTGACCAGGAACCGGGTCACCAGCGCGTCGCCGCAGGCGTTGCCGTTGGCCAGGTAGGCGTCGTGCCCACCGGAGTCGACGGCCACCATCCGGGCCCGGTCACCCAGGGCCTGCCGCAGCTTCAGCGCGCCCCGGTACGGGGTGGCGGGGTCGCGCAGGTTCTGCACCAGCAGGACGTTCGACGGCCCCCGCGGTGTCACCCGGACCGGCGGCTCCGCCGGGGCCGGCCAGAACGCGCACGGCATCACGTTGACCGGCATCCCGGCCGTCAGCGGACGGGCCGCCCGCTCCCGCGCCACCGCCTGCGGGTAGCCGGCGGCCGCCGGGGGCCAGGCCACGTCGTTGCACAGGGTGCCGACCGAGACGGCGACGGTGTTCTGCAGCGCGGCGTCCGGCGGCGCCTGCACGGCCGGCAGCGGACGCGAGCCCTGCGCGGCCAGCACCAGCCGGGCCAGCACGGGGAACTTCTCGTCGTCGTACAGGCTCTCCACCATCGTCTCGCGCAGCGCGTTGCCGTTCAGCACCGGGGGGTTGGCGCCCGGCCAGGGCAGCGGTGCGCGGTCCAGCCGGGCGGCCAGGTCCAGGAACAGCGGCCGGACCTGCTCGGGGGTGTCGGCGAGCCGGTCCGGGTTGCCGGGCGCGGCCGCCCAGGCCGCGAAGTCGGGGAAGCGGTCCTCCGCGCCCGGCCCGAACGCGGCCAGCCAGCCCCGGCCGACCTTCGCCGGGTCCGGGTCGTCGTTGCTGTCCAGCACGATCCGGTCGGTGTGCGCGGGGAACATCGTGGCGTACACCGCCCCCACGTAGGTGCCGTACGAGGTGCCCCAGGCGGAGATCCGCCGCTCGCCGAGCGCCTGGCGGAGCAGGTCGAGGTCGCGGGCCTCGTTGGCGGTGGACAGCGAGCGCAGGACCGGGCCGCCGTGCGCCAGGCAGGTCTCGGCGACCCGGCGGGCGGTCGCCGTGTTGGCGGCGGTCGAACCGTCGGCGGCGGGCCACGGGCGCAGCCGGACCATCGACAGGTCCTCGTGCGCCAGACCGCAGTCGACGGGGGTGCTGTGCCCGACCCCGCGCGGGTCGAAGCCGATCAGGTCGTAGCGGTCGCGGACCTCCTGCGGCAGCCTGCCGAGCACGGCGGACGGTGTGTTCAGGCCCGTTCCGCCGGGGCCGCCCGGGATCAACAGCAGGCTGCCGCGCCGCAGTTCGGGCCGGGCGGCGGCGATCCGGGACACCGCGAGGGTGATCCGAGGGCCGTCGGGGCGGCTGTGGTCGAGCGGTACGGCGAGCGTGGCGCAGCGCTGTTCGGGGGCGGTCGCACCGTCGCAGGCACCCCAGGTCAGCGGCGCGGGACCGGCGGGTGCGGCGGCGGCGACCGGGACGGTGGTGGCGAGGACGGCGATGGCGGCGGCGGCAACGGCCGCGGTGCGGTGGATGATTCCCATGCGGAGCAGTCTTGCCGGGAGCCGGGCGCGATCCCATCGGGCCAACGGGCCTGTCCGGGGTGGGGAGTTCCCCACCCCGGACCTCGGGTCAGCCGCCGACGGCGGCCGCCCACCGGGGCCGGCCGGCCGTGATGCCCGCGCCGACGCCGACGCCGACCAGCACGGTCCCGGCCAGCTCGCCCGGGTGCAGGCCGCCGGTGCCCAGCGCGGCGCCGGAGAGGGCCGCCGTCACCGGGATCAGCCCGGCGAACAGCCCGGCCCGCTCCGGTCCCAGCCGGCCGAGCGCGGTGTACCAGAGCAGGAAGGCGACCACGGTCAGCATGACCGCGAGGTACAGCAGCGCCGCCGCCTCGCCGGCGGTCGGCACCCGCAGCAGCCGCCCGCCGTCCAGCACCAGCCCGGCCAGCGCGAACATCGGCACCGCGAGCGCCGTGGTGTACGCGGAGACCCGGACCGGGCCCAGCCGGGGGAGCAGGTCGACGGCGAGCAGCGAGAACGCCGCCTCGCAGGCCAGCGTGCCCAGCGCGCACCCGAAGCCCAGCAGGTCCCCGGGCCCGAAGCCCTGGGTGACCGCGGCCCCGGCCACCACCACCCCAGCGGCCGCCAGCAGCCGGAGCTGCGGCCGGCGGCGGGCCAGGACCGGTGCCAGCACCGCGAGCAGCAGCGGGGTGCAGCCCACCACCGAGCCGACCGCCGCCGGGTCGGTCCGGCGCAGCGCCTGGATCAGCAGCACGTTGAACGCGAACAGGCCGGTGGCGGCGAGCAGGACCAGCCGCAGCAGTTCGCTGCGGCTCGGGCGCGGCCGCAGCGGGCCGCCGCGCCGGACCAGCGGCAGCAGCAGGGCGGCGGCCAGCAGGTAGCGGGCGGCCTGCCCGCCGTACAGGGGGTAGTCGGTCAGGGCGGCGGTGGCGCCGGTGGAGCAGCCCAGGACGGTCATCGCGGCGGCCGCGTACAGCCCGCCGGAGGCGGCCCGGGAGAGCGTCCGCCGCCGGGCGGGGACCGGGACGGCGGCGGGCGTCGGGACGGCGGAGGGTACGGGGGCGCCGGCGGGCGCGGTGGCGGGAACGGACGCGGTGGCGGGCTCGGTGGGCGGCATGTCTGTCACGCTAGGAGCGGAAGTGGTCCGCCGGACAGGTCCACTCGACGCGTCCTAGGGAGGACCACTGTGCCGGAGCTGTTCGTCCCGGTCGACCATGCGCTCGGCGACCTGACCGGCCAGCTGACCCGGGCGCTGCGCGGCGCCGTCCAGGGCGGACGGCTGGCGGCCGGTGCCCGGCTGCCGTCCACCCGCGCCCTGGCCGCCCAGCTGGGACTGTCCCGCGGGGTGGTGGTCGAGTGCTACGCCCAACTGGTCGCCGAGGGCTACCTGGTGGGCGTGCGCGGCTCGGGTACCCGGGTCGCGGCCGGGGTCGCCCGGCCGCCCGCCCAAGAGCCGCCGGCGGACCCCGACCGGCCGCCCGGCCACGACCTCAAGCCGGGCACGCCCGACCTGGCGGCCTTCCCGCGGGCCGCCTGGCTGGCCGCCACCCGCCGGGCGCTCACGGCCGCCCAGCA
>NZ_JAIZ01000641.1 GCF_000710465.2 Kitasatospora sp. MBT63
CCAGCAGTGCGGAGAAGACCCGCAGGTGGGCGCTGGAGGAGATCGGCAGGAACTCGGTGAGTCCCTGGATCAGGCCGAGCACGGCCGCATGGAACCAGTCGATCACCGGGCACCGGCCGGGACGGTCGGTCGGCGGTTGCGCATTGTCGGTCCAGCTCCTCGTCGCGGTGGCCGTGGCCGCTCCGGCACCCGGGCGGGACGCGGTGGACGGCGCCGAGCACCCTGCGGCGCGGGTTGTGACGATAATCCGCCGAGATGGCCGGGAACTTGCGAGCTGATCAAGATTCCGTACGGACCGGGCAGTTCGGTCCCGGCGGCGGTCCGGCCGTCGCGCCTTCGGCGTCCCGGCGGCCGGTCGGGCCACCCTGGTCCGGAGGGCCGGGCGGGCCCGCAGGGGCCCGGACGGGCCGGATCCACGGACGGGAGCGGGCGGATGACGGGATCGACGGGCGGGCGGCTGGCGGGCAGGTCCGCGGTGGTGACGGGTGCCGCGCTGGGCATCGGCCGGGCGACCGCGGAGCTGTTCGCCGCCGAGGGCGCCCGGCTGGTGGTCACCGACATCGACGCGGCGGCCCTGGAGGTGCTCCGCGCCGCGCTGGCGGCCGACGGCGCCGAGGTCCGCGCGGTGGTCGGCGACGTCTCGGTCCCGGCCGACGCCCGGCGGATGGTCGAGGAGGCGGTGGCCGGGTACGGCGGCATCGACGTGCTGGTCGCCAACGCCGGCATCCTGCCGCTGCAGAACGTGCTGGACGCCACCCCCGAGGACTGGGACCGGGTGATGGCCGTCGACGGCCGCGGGATGTTCCTCACCTGCAAGTACGCGATCGAGCACATGGCGCCGGTCGGCCGCGGCTCGATCGTCTGCCTCTCCTCCATCTCCGGGCTGGCCGGCCAGTCCGGCCAAGCGGCTTACGGACCGGCCAAGTTCGTCGCCTCCGGGCTGACCAAGCACCTCGCGGTGGAGTGGGCGGGCAGCGGCATCCGGGTCAACGCGGTCGCCCCCGGTACGATCAGGACCGACCGGGTCCGCCGGCTGCCGCAGGAGCCCGGCGGTCAGGAGTACCTGGACGCGATCGTGCGGCAGCACCCGCTCGGCAGGCTGGGCGAGCCCGAGGAGGTGGCCCGGGCGATCCTGTTCCTGGCGTCGGACGAGGCTTCGTTCGTGACCGGCGTGGTGCTTCCCGTGGACGGCGGGTACCTGGCGCAGTGAAGTCCCCGCGCAGGTAAACCCCCTGACGGCTGCTCGGCCGCGTGTCACCCGGACTGGTGGCACCCCGGACCCGCTCTTGTGCCGATCACTCAGCGCCTCTAGGTTGCTACTCGTCGCGACCGCGCCGGGGTGTGGGCCCGCTCATCGCCCGGCGCACGGCCGCTTCCGTACGCCCGTCCCCGCACCTCCGCTCCTGCATCTCCGCTCTCCGCACCTCTGCCTCCGCACGCCTGCCTCCGCGCGCCCGTCCACGTTGGCCCGTCCACGCGTGCCCCGACGGTGCCGGGCCCCCCGCCCGGTCCGTCGGACGCCCGCGCCGAACGGTTCCACCGTGACCCGTGCGATGCCGTCGAGAAGGAGTACCGCATGTCGCGCCCTCGCCCCCGCGCCGTCCGCCCCCGTGCCGGGTGGTCGGCCCTGGTCGCCGCCGCCGTCGGCTTACTGGCGGTGGCCGGTCCCGGCACCGGGATCGCGCACGCCGTCACCGCCCTCACCGACCGCGCCTACGTGGTCAACACCGACGACGACACCGTCTCGGTGGTCGACGCGACCACCCACGGGGTGATCGCCACCGTCCCGGTGGGCGCCGGCCCCGACGGCGTCGCCCTCGGCCCGGCCGGGACCAAGGCCTATGTGGCCAACCTCCGCAGCGGGACCGTCTCGGTGATCGACACCGCGGCGGGCGCCGTCACCGCCACCGTCCCGGTCGGGCAGTTCCCGAGCGGGGTCGCCGTCGACGCGGCCGGCACCCGGGCGTACGTCGCCAACGCGGGCGGCGACTCGGTCTCGGTGATCGACACCGCCACCGCCACCGTCTCCGCGACCGTCCCGGTCGGCCGCAACCCCAACGCCGTCGTCCTCGCACCCGCCGCCGCCCGCGCCTACACGGCCGACGCCGGCGGGGACACCCTCTCGGTGGTCGACACGGGCGCGGGTGCGGTCACGGCCACCGTCCGGGTCGGCTCCGGCCCGGTCGCGGCGGCGGTCAACCCGGCCGGCACCCGGGTGTACGTGGCCAACTCCTACGCCGCCACGGTGTCCGTGGTCGACACCGCCACCAACACGGTGACCGCCACCGTCCCGGTCGGCCGGATCCCGCACTCGGTGGCCGTCAACCCGGCCGGCACCCGGGCGTACGTCGCCAACCTCTCGGACAACACCCTGTCCGTGATCGACACCGCCACCAACGCCGTCACCGGCACCATCGCCGTGGGGCCGGCCCCCGCCGCGGTCGCGGTCAGCCCGTCCGGCGGCTTCCTCTACGTCACCTCGGCCGGCGGGAACAGCCTCGGCGTGGTCGACACCGGCACCGGGCTCGCCACCACCAGCACGGCCGTCGGCAGCCTCCCCTCGGGGGTGGCCTTCGTACCCCGGCCGCTCACCCCGCCCCGCGCCGACCTCGCGGTCGGTCTGACCGCCCAGGCCCCCGCCCTGCTCCCCGGTGCCATCGGCTACACCCTGACCGCCCGCAACAACGGTCCGCAGGCGGCCACTTCGGCCACCGTCACGGCGACCCTGCCGCCCGGCGCCACCGCCACCGACCTCAGCGCGGGGTGCACCACCGCAGGCCGTACCGTCACCTGCTCGGCCGGGGCGCTCGCCAACGGCACCACCGCCACCTGGACCTTCCGCAGCGCGGTCGGCCTGCTCGGCCTCGGCCCGGTCACCACCACCGCCACCCGCACCGCCTCCGCCCCGGCGGACCCGACCGCCGCCAACGACACCGCCGCCGCCACCTGCACCGTGGTGTCGGTCCTGCTGGTGCGCTGCTGACGCGGGCTCCCCGCGCCGGGCCGTGAACGGGCGGGGGCGTACCACCTGCCGCCCCAGGAGCTCCCCCGCGCCCCGGGAGGTCCGCGGGTGAACCCGGCGGCCACGCCCTGACGGTCTCAGCTCTTGCGGACGCAAATCCCGCACCGACGGACTGAGGTGAATGGGCGTCGGCCTCGGGGGTGCGCCGTGTGGGTGGTCCGGTACGTCATCGCCTGGGCCTTGGTGCTGCCCGCCGGGCTGCGGACGGTCGTCGCGGCGCGCGCGGTGCGCCCCGCGGCCCGCTGCCCGGCCCGATCCGCTGTGCCTGGCGCACGTTCCCCCCTCGCTCCGTCGTCCCGGAGGGGACGGCGGGAGTGCGCAGACGGTTCCGGTCGGCCGAGGGTCAGCCGGGCAGCAGCAGGAACCGCAGCGGGGTGCCCGGGCGGGCCTGGGCGGCCGGTGGGAGGTCGGCGGCCGGGACCACCCCGACCACGGGGTAGCCGCCGGTGGTGGGGTGGTCGGCGAGGAAGATCACCGGCTGGCCGTCCGGCGGCACCTGGACGGCGCCCAGGACCAGCCCGGCGCTCGGCAGTTCGCCGGCCCGGGCGCGGCCGACGGCCGGGCCCTCGGTGCGCAGCGCCACCCGGTTGCTGGCGGCGGCGACCCGGTAGGTGTCGCGGGCCAGCGCCGCCACGCCGCTGAACCA
>NZ_JAIZ01000642.1:0-10227 GCF_000710465.2 Kitasatospora sp. MBT63
GCCCCTACTGCCCCGGTGTGACCAGCCCCGACTCGTACGCCAGCACCACCGCCTGCGCCCGGTCCCGCAGCCCGAGCTTCCCCAGCACCCGCCCGATGTGCGTCTTGACGGTCTGTTCGGCGACCACCAGACGGGCCGCGATCTCCTGGTTGGACAGGCCCCGGGCGATGAGCTCCAGCACCTCGGTCTCCCGGGGGGTGAGCCCGTTGAGCCGCAGTGCCGGGTCCCGCCGCGGGGCCGGCCGGGTCCGCGCGAAGTCCTCGATCAGCCGCCGGGTGACGGACGGTGCCAGCAGCGCCTCGCCGGCCGCCACCACCCGGACCGCGGCGATCAGGTCGGCGGGCGGGGCGTCCTTGAGCAGGAATCCGCTGGCCCCCGCGCGCAGTGCCTCGTAGACGTAGTCGTCCACGTCGAAGGTGGTGAGCATCAGCACCTTGGGCCGGTGCACCACCCCGGGCGGCGGGTCGAGCAGGCGCCGGGCCGCCTCCAGGCCGTCCATCTCGGGCATCCGGACGTCCATCAGCACCACGTCGGGGTGGGTCCGGCCGCTGACCTCCAGGGCCTGCCGGCCGTCGGCGGCGTCGCCGACCACGTCGATGTCGCTCTGCGCGTTCAGCAGCGCGGCGAAGCCGGCCCTGACCATCGCCTGGTCGTCGACGATGAGTACGCGGATGGTCATGGAGTGCTCTCCCCCGGGGCGGTGACTGGCAGGACGGCGGCCACCCGGAAGCCGCCTTCCGGGAGCGCGCCGGTGTCCAGCCTCCCATCGAGCAGCCGCACGCGTTCGCGCATCCCGACCAGGCCGTGCCCGGTGCCCTCGGCCGCCTCCACGGCAGCACCGCCCCCGCCCCCGCCCACGACCCCGTCCGCCGCCGCGTTGACGACGGTGATCCGCAGCGCGCCGTCCTCGGCGGCCAGCGAGATCCAGGCCGCGGCGCCGGGCGCGTGCCGGACCACGTTGGCCAGCGCCTCCTGGACGATCCGGTACACCGACAGGTCGACCGCGTCGGGCAGCGGCAGCAGCGCCTCGACCTCGGCGCCGACGGTGAGTTCGGCCGAGACCCCGGCCTGGGCCACTGTCTCGACCAGCCCGCCGAGGTCGCGGACGCCCGGCTGCGGGGTGCGGTCGGGGTCGCCGTGCTGCTCGCTGCGCAGGACGCCGAGCAGCCGCCGCATCTCGCCGAGCGAGCTGCGGGCGGCGGCGGCGATGGTGGCGAACTCCGCGGCGGCCTCGGGGGGCAGCCCGGTGAGCCGGTAGGGGGCGCTGTCGGCCTGCACGGTGATCACCGACATGTGGTGGGCGACCACGTCGTGCAGCTCGCGGGCGATCCGGGTGCGTTCCTCCAGCAGGGTGCGCAGGCCGCGCTCGGCCTCGCTGATCTGCTCCTGTTCGGCGAGTCGCCGGCGGGCCTCGCCGCGTCCGCGCAGGCTCCAGCCGAGGAGCAGCGTCGCGCCGCCGAGCACCACGGCCACCGCGGGCGCGCCGCCGGCCCGCTGCTCGAACGCCGCCGCGGCCCCGACCGTTCCGAACGCGGTGACCAGCCAGACGGCCAGCAGGGCCTGGCCGCTCTCCCGCAGGGCGAGGGCGGCCAGCAGGAACAGGTAGCCGACCAGGGTGGCGGCCGGCCACGGCCAAGGCCCGGCGCCGGCCGGGCTGCCGACCGTGACGGCGGCGGTGGCGGCGGTCGCGGCGGCGATGATCCACCAGGCCGGCAGCGGCCGCCGGACGGCCAGCAGCAGCGGTACCGTCTGGGCGAGCGACAGCACCGCCGCCGGATAGCCGTCCAGCCCGTACGAGCCGGTCAGGACGACGATGTCGATCGGCAGCAGGGTGACGACCAGGATCGCGGCGACGGCGTACGGCAGGGCCCGCAGCCACGGGTTGGGCGCGTCGGCGAGCAGCGGGCGGCGGTCGGGGGAAGGGGAGGCCAGGCTGCGGGGAAGTTCCTGCAGCCGGTCCTGGAGGGTGGGACTCTTCACCCGGCCCGAGCGTAGGGGCCGGGGCGCCGGATGTCGTCGTACCGGGGTGCCGGGCGGGGTGTCATACCGGGGTACTACCCGGCCGCCCGGCCGCCCGCCGGCCCGATGCCGGTGCGCCGCGCCCCGGGCCCAGGGGCCTCAGGACCGCCAGGAGCCGGCCAGCGCCGGGCCGAGCTGGTCGAAGTGGCGTTCGATCAGCTCGATCATGCCGTCCGGCCCGGTGTCGTTGCCGTCGGTGTGGGTGCTCCAGGACAGGTGCGAGATCCGGACCACGGCGCCGAAGACGGCGGCGAGCAGCCGGGGCCGCAGGTCGGTGGCCGGGTCCAGCCCCTCGCGGTCGGCGAGCACCCGGGCGACCACGCCCTCCTGTTCGGTGGCGCGGCGCAGGTGGGCGGCGAGCAGGGTGGGGGTGGTCTCGATCAGCTCGAACAGTTCCAGGGCGGCCGTGACGCTGCCGGCGCCGGTGCGGCGGCCGTCGCCGAGGGTGCGCCAGGCCTCGGTGATCGCCGCGCGCATGGCCTGCAGCGGGTTCTCCTCGGCGGGGCGCTCGCGCAGGCGGGCGATGAAGAAGTCCTCCGCGTCGGCCATGACGGCCAGCGCGACCTCCTCCTTGTTGGCGAAGTAGCGGAAGAAGGTGCGCTGCGAGACGTCGACGGTGGCGGCGATCTCGTCGATGGTGGTGTCGCCGTAGCCGCGGTTGAGGAACAGCGTGTGCGCGGCGTCGACCAGGGCGTCCCTGGTGCGCTGCTTCTTGCGCTCGCGCAGCCCGAGGACCCGGCAGCCGGGGTCGGCCGCGGCCGAGGGTGTCCTGGCGGACACGGTCGCAGGCGCGTTCACGGGCGCGTTCGCAGGTGCGTTCGCAGGTGCGTTCGCGGGCGCGGGGTGCGGGGAGCCCATGGTGGGGGCCTTTCGACTGCGGGGGTGGCCGGCAGCTCCACTGTAGCGCTCTGACATATGTCAGCATGAGTCACAAGTCACGGTTTGCCGAATGTCAGTGGCTGACATAATCTTCTCGGGTGGCGCCCGTCAGGCCCGACAGCTCGTGGGGACGGGTGGGCCGGGGCGCCACAGCCCTGCCCTCGTCCCCGACCCGGTCCCAACCCCAGCCCTCGGAAGGCGTTCTCATGAGCCAGTCCGTCGTCAACACCGGGAAGGCGGACGTACCGCCCCGGCGCGACGTACCCCCGTCGACCCGACGCGGCCTGCAGGGCCACCCGTGGCTGACCCTGCTGACCGTGGCCGTCGGCGTGATGATGGTCGCCCTCGACGGCACCGTGGTGGCCATCGCCAACCCGGCCATCCAGGCCGACCTCGGTGCCTCGCCCGCCGACATCCAGTGGGTCACCAGCGGTTACCTGCTGGCGCTCGCGGTCTTCCTGATCACCGCCGGCAAGATCGGCGACCGGTTCGGCCACAAGTCGACCTTCCTGGTCGGCGCCACCGGCTTCGCCGCCACCTCGGCCGCGATCGGCTTCGCCGGCTCGATCCAGATGGTCATCCTGTTCCGGGTGCTCCAGGGCCTGTTCGGGGCGCTGCTCCAGCCGGCCGCGCTCGGCCTGCTGCGCGGCGCCTTCCCGGCCGAGAAGCTGAACATGGCGATCGGCATCTGGGGCGGCGTGATCGGCGCCTCGACCGCGGCCGGTCCGATCGTCGGCGGCCTGCTGGTCGAGCACGTCAGCTGGGAGTCGGTCTTCTTCATCAACATCCCGGTCGGCCTGATCGCCCTCGCGCTCGGCCTGTGGATCCTGCGCGACGTCCGCAGCGAGAACTCCGCCAAGTCCTTCGACCTGCCCGGCATCGTGCTGCTGTCCGGTGCGATGTTCATGCTGGTCTGGGGCATCATCAAGGCCCCGACCTGGGGCTGGGGCTCGGCCACCACCTGGCTGTTCCTCGGCGGCGCGATCGTCGCGATGGCGGTGTTCGCCCTCTGGCAGACCAAGGCGAAGGAACCGCTGATCCCGCTCGCGCTGTTCCGCTCGGTGTCGCTGTCGGCGGGCACGCTGCTGATGGTGCTGATGGCCTTCGCGTTCTTCGGCGGCGTCTTCTTCGTCACCTTCTACCTGCAGAACGTGCACGGCATGACGCCGGTGCAGGCCGGTGTCCACCTGCTCCCGATGACCGCGATGATGATCGTCGGTGCGCCGCTGGCCGGTGCCGCGATCGGCAAGGTCGGCCCGCGCATCCCGATCGTCGCGGGCATGCTCTTCACCACCGCGGCCATGCTCGGCATGGCGACCCTGGACGTCGACTCCGGCACCGGCGTGATGTCGCTCTGGTTCGTGCTGATGGGCCTCGGCCTGAGCCCCGTCATGGTCGGCGCGACCGAGGTCATCGTCGGCAACGCCCCGCTGGAGCTGGCCGGTGTGGCCGGCGGCCTGCAGCAGGCCGCGATGCAGGTCGGCGGCAGCCTCGGCACCGCCGTCCTGGGCGCCGTGATGGCCTCCAAGGTCACCGAGGTGCTGCCCGGCAACTGGGCGAGGACCGGGGTGCCGATGCCGCAGGGCGCCGACGCCGAGGGTCTGAAGCAGGCCGCCCAGCTCGGCATCGCCCCGCCGGCCCCGGCCGGCACCCCGCAGAACGTGGTGGACGCGATGGCCGGCGCCGTCCACTCCTCCTTCGTCAGCGGCATGTCGGTGGCGTTCGTGGTCGCCGCGGTGGTCGCGGCGGTGGCCGCCGGGCTCGGCCTGCTCACCAAGCGCGGTGCCAACGAGACCGGCCCCGCCGTTCACATCTGAGGCCCCGCCACCCCCGGTGACGCCAGGTGCCCCGCCGACCCGACCGGGTCGGCGGGGCACCGTCCGCTCCCCGGCCGGGTGGTCAGCCGGGCACCGTCCAGGCCCGCGCGCCGGTGCCGGCGCAGTCCGAGAGCTGCGCCGGGGTGCCGTCCGCGGTGGCGCCGCCGGCCAGGTCGAGGCACCGGCCCGACGGCGTGGACACCAGCGTGCCGTCCGCCTTCGGCCACCACTGCTGGGCACCGGTGTCGTTGCACTGCCACAGCTGCACCGGCGCCCCGGCGTCGGAGCGGCTCGCGCTGACGTCCAGGCACTTGCCGAGCGCCCGCAGGGTGCCGTCGGACGCCCGGGTCCAGCGCTGCGCCTCGGTGCCGTTGCAGCCGTACAGCTGGACCGGGGTGCCGTCGGCCGTGCCGCCGGACCGCACGTCCAGGCACTTCGCCGCCGGACCGCCGACCGCCCCGGTGACCGGCCGCGCCGGGCCGACGTCGAAGGACGGCGGCGCGTCCGCCGGGTCGCCGCCCAGGCCCGGCGCCGGGTCGGTGCCCAGGGTGAAGTCGAGCCGCCCGCCGTTGCGGACGAAGTCCTCGCCGACCCACGGCCGGGTGGACGCCCGCCCGTCGACCGCCAGCCCGTGCACGTACCGGGCGGCCGCTGACGCCCCCGGCGCGCTCAGCTCGATCACCGGACCGTCGCCGCCGCGGCGGACGGTGACGGCGGGGAACAGCGGGCCGGCCAGCACCAGTTCGGCCCGGCCGGGCACCTGCGGGTACATCCCGAGCGCCGCCCAGACCGCCCAGGCGGAGAGCTCGCCGAGGTCGTCGTTGCCCACCTCGCCGTCCGGGCCGTCGCCGAACAGCGTGGTCAGCGCCCGCCGGACGACGTCCTGGGTCCGGTCGGGCCGCCCGGCGTAGACGTACGCCCACGGGGCCTTCAGGGAGGGCTCGTTGCCCATGAACGCGTGCTCCGAGCCCGGACCGGCGTTCAGGTCCGCCAGGAAGGCGTCCAGCCGGGCCGTGACGGCGCCGTCGCCGCCCATCGCGTCGAACAGGCCGCGGTGGTTGTACGGCACCATCCAGGTGTACTGGGCGGCGCTGCCCTCCACGTACTCGTCCTGCTGGTCCGGGGTGAAGGCCGGCCACGCGTGGTCGGACCGGCGCGGCTGCAGGTAGCCGCTGGCGCCGTTGAACAGGCTGCGCCAGCCCGTGGAGCGGTGCATCAGCAGGTCGTACGAGGCGCCGTCGCCGATCCGGGCGGCGAGCTGCGCCACCGCGAAGTCGGCGGAGGTGTACTCCAGCGTGGTCGCCGCCGACCCCCACGTCCCGTCCGTCCCCGCCGGGACGTACCCGATCCTGTCGTACGGGCCGTGGCCGGGGCGCTCCCGGTCGTCCTGGCGGCCGGCCACCGCCTGCCGGACCAGCGCGGCGGCGTCGAAGCCGGTGGCGCCGAAGGCGTGGATCCCGGCCGCGATGATCGGCAGCGGGTCGCCCACCATCACCCCGGTACCGTCGGCGGCCAGCGTCCAGCGGTCGAAGTACCCGGCCCGGGCGCCCTGGTCGACGATCGACGCGGCGATGTCGGCGGCCTCGGCGGGCGCCAGCAGGGCCAGCAGCTGGGTCTGCGAGCGGTAGACGTCCCAGCCGGAGAAGTCCGCGTACCGCGCGTGCCCGGCCGGGACGGTGTGCACCTGCCCGTCGAAGCCCGGGTAGCGGCCGTCGCTGTCGCTCAGCACGCTCGGGTGCAGCATCGCGTGGTAGAGCGCGGTGTACAGGACCCGCCGCTCCCGGGTGGTGCCGCCGCCGACCGCGACCCGGCCGAGCAGGTCGTTCCACGAGCGCCGGGCCGCGTCCCTGACCTGGTCGAAGCCGGCCCCGGCCTGTTCGGCGGCCAGGTTGGCCCGGGCGCCCTCGACGCTGACGAAGGAGATCCCGACCCGGGCGGTGACGGTGGGCCCGGCCGCGGTGTCGAAGGAGACCAGCGCCTTGGCGCCGGACGCCCGGGGGACGGCCTCCGGACGGACACCCTCCTGCTGCTCACCGCCGCCCGCCGGCCGGGCGGCCTGCGCGGCGGCGGTCCTGGCCGGCTGCGGTGCGATCCCCTTGCTCGACCCGCTCGCACTCCTGCGCCCGGTGTCGACCCGGCCCGCCGCGACGATGCCGGAACTGCTGAACGGCCGGTCGAAGACGACCGAGAAGTAGATCCGGTAGCGGTTGGCGGTGCCGCAGAAGCCGCCGCTGTCGGTGTAGCCGGAGATCGAGTCGGTACCCAGGGCGACGTACCCCGAGGCGTCGTTGAAGCCCTGGCCCGGGTCGACGGTGAGCGAGGCGGTGTGCCCGGCCGGGTAGCTGAACCGGGCGATGCCGGAGCGCGGGGTCGCGGCCAGCTCGGTCCGCACCCCGTTGCCGAAGGTGACCGCGTACGAGCCGGGCGAGGCCGACTCGTCGGCGTGCGAGAACTCGGCGAAGTCGGCGGGGGCGCCGTCCAGCACCGGCAGGAACGGGATGTTCCCGTAGTCCCCACAGCCGGCGCCCGAGATGTGGGTCAGGCTGAACCCCCGGATCCGGTCGTCGTCGTAGGCGTAGCCGCCGTACTGGTAGGCGACGGTGTCCGGACTCCACTGCACCATCCCCAGCGGCGCGGCCGCGCCCGGGAAGGTGTTGCCGGCGCCGTCACCGAGGCCGAAACTCGGCGCCCCCGGCCTGGTCCCGACGAACGGGACGACGTACTGCGCCGGGTCGGCGACGGTGACCCGGCCCGGTGTGCGGGCGGTGGCGGCCACGGGGGCGGCCGCCACGGCGGACGAGCAGACGGCCAGCGCGAGCGCGGTACGGACGATGCGGGCGTTCTTCAAGGAGCCTCCTGCCGGGCCGCGGTCGGGCGGGCCCGGCGGAGGTGCCCGGCCGCCCCGCTCTCCGGGTGCGCCCATCGTCGGGCCTGCGCCCGGGGACTTCCGGCGCCGACAGGCCGCGAGTCCCCTGCCCGGCCCAACCCGGCCCGGCTGCCGGGCCCGGCCGCCCGCGCGGACGGCTCAGCGGCCCCGGCCGTGCTCGAACCGCCCCTCGTCCAGACCGACGATCGGGGCCGGGTAGTCCGGCCGCTCGGGCAGCAGCCACGGCCGGTGCACCGCCGCGCCCGCGACGGACGCCAGCTCCGGCACCCAGCGGCGCACGTAGTCGCCCCGCGGGTCGAAGCGCCGGGCCTGGGCGAGCGGATTGAGCACCCGGTTGGGCCGGGTGTCGGTGCCGGTGCCCGCCACCCACTGCCAGTTCAGCTGGTTGTTCGCGACATCGCCGTCCACCAGCAGCGACAGGAAGTGCGCCGCCCCGGCCCGCCAGTCCAGGTAGAGCGTCTTGGCCAGGAAACTCGCCGTCAGGAGCCGGGCCCGGTTGTGCATCCAGCCCTCCGCGGCGAGCTGCCGCATCCCGGCGTCCACGATCGGGTAGCCGGTCCGGCCCTCCCGCCAGGCCGCCAGCTCGTCCGCGTCCCGGTGCCAGCGGTCCGCGCGCGGCCGGTAGTCGGCCCGGGCGGCGTCCGGCCGGGCGGCCAGCACCTGGTGGTGGAAGTCCCGCCAGACCAGCTGCCGGACGAACGCCTCGGCCCCCGGCCCGCCGCGCCGCTCGGCCAGCGCCACCAGCTCGGCCGCCGACAGGCACCCGAAGTGCAGGTACGGGGAGAGCCGGGAGGTGCCGTCGCCCGCCAAGTCGTCGTGCTGCTCCTGGTACCCGTCGAGCGACCAGCGCCCCCACCGCCGCCGCCCCTCGCTCTCGCCGCCCGCCATCAGACCCGGCGAGTCCGGACGCACCGCCGGCACCGCCACCCCCCGGACCTGCCCGGGCACCCGCACGCTGTGCGGCGCGGCCACCGGCGCCCTGCGGTCGGCCTGCCGCCAGGCCCGCGAGTACGGGGTGAAGACCGCGTAGTGGTCCTTGCCGGCGGGGGCGACCGCGCCCGGTGCCAGCGCGGTCAGCACGGCGTCGTGCACCCGCAGCCGCCCACCCAGGGCCTCCCGCAGCCGGGCCTCGCGCCGCTGCGCGAAACCGCTCACCCCGGCCGCCACGTGCACCCCGGCCGCGCCCGTCTCCTCGGCCAGCCGCCGGGTCTCGGCCACCGCCTCGCCGCGCCGCACCACCAGCCGCCCGCCCCGGGCCCGCAGCCCGGCGTCCAGGTCCGCCAGGCAGTCGGCGAGGAAGGCCGCCCGGTTGGGCACCGCGAAGCCGGTGGCGCCGACGCCCTCGTCCAGGACGAACAGCGGCACCACCTCCTCGGCCTCGGCGAGGGCGGCGCGCAGCACCGGGTTGTCGTGCAGACGGAGGTCCTGGGTGAACAGGACGATCGAGACGGGCATCCGCCATGCCTACTCCATCCGCGCGTCCGGCGCGCGGGGCGCGCCCGGAACCGCTCCGCAGGACACCCCCAGGAGGTGGCGGGAGACTGGGAAGGCGACTCGGGGCCGCCTGCCGGCGGGGCACCGGACGGACCGGCTGCGCCGGCACGGACTGTGGGGTCGGGATGAGTTCTCAGGACGACACGGTGCCCGGCCCCGACCGGGTCCTGGCCGGCCGCTACGTGCTCGGGGAGCGCCTGGGCAGCGGCGGGATGGGCACCGTCTGGGTGGCGCTGGACACCAAGCTGCAGCGCCGGGTCGCGGTGAAGGAGCTCGCCGTCACCGGCATCCCGGAGGCCGAGCTGCGCACCCTGGGCTCCCGGATGCAGCAGGAGGCCCGGGCGGCGGCGCAGATCAGGCACCGCGGTGTGGTCACCGTGTACGACGTGCTGGAGCAGGACGGCCGGCCGTGGATCGTGATGGAGCTGATCGACGGCCGCTCGCTGGCCGAGGTGATCGACTCCGAGGGGACCCTGCTGCCGCGCGACGCGGCCCGGGTCGGCGGCCAGGTGCTGGGGGCGCTCGACGAGGCGCACCGGCACGGTGTGCTGCACCGGGACGTGAAACCCGCCAACGTCCTGCTGGAACGCGGCGGGCGGGTGGTGCTCACCGACTTCGGCATCGCCCTGCTGGAGGGCTCGCCCGGGTTCACCCGTACCGGTGACATCGTCGGCTCGCCCGAGTACGTCGCGCCCGAGCGGGTCAGCGGCCACCGGCCCGGGCCCGAGTCCGACCTGTGGTCGCTGGGCGCCACGCTGTACGCGGCGGTGGAGGGCCGCTCGCCGTTCCACCGCACCACCACCATGGGCACCCTGCAGGCGGTGGTCGCCGAACCGCTCCCGCCGCCGCTGCACGCGGGCGCCCTCGCCCCGGTCATCGAGGCGCTGCTGCGCAAGGACCCGGCCGAGCGGCCGACCGCTGCCGAGGCGCTCGCCCTGCTCGCGGAGGCGGAGGCCGGGAGCACCCGCGGCGCCCCCGTGCCGGACCCCGGGCCGCCCGGCCGGACCCGTACCCGGTCGACCCTGCTACCGGCGCCGGTGCCTCCCGCGCCGCCGGGCCGGCCCGGCCCGCCGCGGGGGCCGGGGGACGGGAGCCACCGGCACCGGGCGCTGCTGATCACGGCGGGGGCGG
>NZ_JAIZ01000642.1:10333-27696 GCF_000710465.2 Kitasatospora sp. MBT63
TCGCGGTGGTGAACAGCAACTCCGGCGGCGCACCGGCGACGGTGGCCTCACCCGAGGCGCCCGCGGCCGAGGTGTCGTCCCCCGAGGCGCCGTCGCCCGCGGCGTCCTCCCCGGCGGCGGCCGGGCCGCAGGCGTCCTCGCCCGCGGTGCCGTCCCCGGAGGCGTCCTCCTCCCCGGAGGCCTCGTCCCCCGATGTGTCGTCGCCCGGGGCCTCCTCCCCGGAGGGCTCCACCGGGCCGGGCGCCTCCGCCGCCCCGGCCGGCTACCGCTGGGTGGACGACCCGGCGGGCTTCCGGCTCGCGGTGCCCGACGGCTGGGTCCGCAGCGAGCACGGCGGCCAGATCGACTACTCGCCCGACGACGGCACCCACGTGCTGCGCATCGGGGTCACCCCGGCGGCGCCCAAGAGCCCCGAGGCGCACTTCCTGGAGCTGGAGCAGTCCGTCTCCGGGCAGGCGGACTACACCCGGATCAGCCTCGCGGCCAACGTCTACCAGGACCGCGAGGGCGCGCTGTGGGAGTTCACCTCGACCGACCCGGGACTCGGCCCCCGGCACACCGCCGACCAGGCGTTCATCGCCCCGGACGGCACCGAGTACGCGGTCCTGGTGGCCTCGCCGCCCGAGGACTGGAGCACCGTCCAGCAGCAGTTCGAGACCGTGCTCTCCACCTTCACGGTGGCCTGAGGTGGCCCGGGAACGGCCGGGGGCCGGACCCCTCGGAAGGAGTCCGGCCCCCGGCGTCAGCGGGTGGAGCGGATCAGGCGTCGCCGCCGGCGGCGCCCGGGTCGGCCGCCGCCACGTCCAGCAGCTGGTAGCGGTCGATGGCCGCCTTCAGCAGGCTGCGGTCGATCTTGCCCTGCTTGGCGAGCTCGGTGAGCACGCCCAGGACCACCGACTGCGCGTCGATGTGGAAGAAACGACGCGCCGCACCGCGGGTGTCGGCGAAGCCGAAACCGTCGGCGCCCAGCGACTGGTACTGGCCCGGCACCCAGCGCGAGATCTGGTCCGGCACCGCGCGCATCCAGTCGGACACCGCGACGAACGGGCCCTCGGCGCCCTGGAGCTTGGCCGTCACGTACGGGACGCGCTGCGGCTCCTCCGGGTGCAGCAGGTTGAACTCCTCGGCCTCCACCGCGTCGCGGCGCAGCTCGTTCCAGGAGGTCGCGGACCACACGTCGGCCTTGACGTTCCACTCCTCGGCGAGGATGCGCTGGGCCTCCAGGGCCCACGGCACCGCCACGCCGGAGGCGAGGATCTGGGCCGGGATCTGGCCCGCGGTGCCCGGCGCGTACCGGTGCAGACCCTTGAGGATGCCCTCGACGTCGACGTTCTCCGGCTCGGCCGGCATCTTGATCGGCTCGTTGTAGACCGTCATGTAGTAGAAGACGTCCTCGCCGTGCGGGTGCTCCGCCGACGAGCCGTACATCCGCCGCAGACCGTCCTGGACGATGTGCGCGATCTCGAAACCGTACGCCGGGTCGTAGGCGACCACGCCGGGGTTGGTCGAGGCCAGCAGGTGCGAGTGGCCGTCCGCGTGCTGCAGGCCCTCGCCGGTCAGCGTGGTGCGGCCGGCGGTGGCGCCGATCACGAAACCGCGGGCCAGCTGGTCGGCCATCTGCCAGAACTGGTCACCGGTGCGCTGGAACCCGAACATCGAGTAGAAGACGTAGACCGGGATCAGCGGCTCGCCGTGCGTCGCGTACGAGGAGCCGGCCGCGATCAGCGAGGCGGTGCAGCCGGCCTCGGAGATGCCGTCGTGCAGCATCTGGCCGGTCGGGGACTCCTTGTACGCCAGCAGCAGCTCGCGGTCGACCGACTCGTAGGTCTGGCCGAGCGGGTTGTAGATCTTGGCGGACGGGAAGAGCGAGTCCATGCCGAAGGTGCGGTACTCGTCCGGCGCGATCGGCACGAAGCGGTTGCCGATGCCCTTGTCCCGCATCAGGTCCTTGAGCACCCGGACGAACGCCATGGTGGTGGCGATGGTCTGGTTGCCCGAGCCCTTCTTGACCCCCTTGTAGGCGTCGTCGCCGGGGAGCTCCAGCTTGCGCGGCCGCACCTTGCGGGTCGGCACGTAACCGCCGAGCTCGCGCCGGCGGTCGTGCATGTACTGGATCTCCTCCGAGTCCTTGCCCGGGTGGTAGTAGGGCGGGTAGCCCTCGTCCAGCTGCTTGTCGGTGATCGGCAGGTGCAGCCGGTCACGGAAGCGCTTGAGGTCCTCGACCGTCAGCTTCTTCATCTGGTGGGTCGCGTTGCGGCCCTCGAAGTTCGGACCCAGCGTCCAGCCCTTGACGGTCTGGGCGAGGATCACGGTCGGCTGGCCGACGTGCTCGCGGGCCGCCTTGAAGGCCGCGTACACCTTGGCGTGGTCGTGACCGCCGCGGCCCAGGTGCTGGATCTGCTTGTCGGTCATGTTCTCGACCATCGCGCGCAGGCGCAGGTCGCCGCCGAAGAAGTGCTCGCGGATGTACGCGCCGGTCTCGGTGGCGTACGTCTGGAACTGGCCGTCGACGGTGGTGTTCATCTTGTTGACCAGCACGCCGTCGCGGTCCTGGGCGAGCAGCGGGTCCCAGCTGCGGTCCCAGATCAGCTTGATCACGTTCCAGCCGGCGCCGCGGAACTGCGACTCCAGCTCCTGGATGATCTTGCCGTTGCCGCGGACCGGGCCGTCCAGGCGCTGCAGGTTGCAGTTGACCACGAAGGTCAGGTTGTCCAGGCCCTCGCGGGCCGCCAGCGAGAGCTGGCCGAGCGACTCGGGCTCGTCCATCTCGCCGTCGCCGAGGAAGGCGTAGACGTGCGACTGGGAGGTGTCCTTGATGCCGCGGTGCTCCAGGTACCGGTTCATCCGGGCCTGGTAGATCGCACCGAGCGGGCCGAGGCCCATCGAGACGGTCGGGAACTCCCAGAAGTCCGGCATCAGCCGCGGGTGCGGGTAGCTGGACAGGCCGTACGGCGCCTTCGACTTCTCCTGCCGGAAGGCGTCGAGCTGCTGCTCGCTGAGCCGGTCCAGCAGGAAGGCGCGGGCGTAGATGCCGGGGGAGGCGTGACCCTGGAAGAAGATCTGGTCGCCGGACTCGCCGTCGGCGTCCTTGCCCCGGAAGAAGTAGTTGAAGCCCACGTCGTAGAGCGACGCGGAGGAGGCGAAGGTGGCGATGTGGCCACCGACGCCGATGCCGGGGCGCTGGGCCCGGGAGACCATCACGGCCGCGTTCCAGCGGGTCGCGTTCAGGACCTTGCGCTCGATCTCCTCGTTGCCGGGGAAGAACGGCTCGTCCTTGGTGGCGATGGTGTTGACGTAGTCCGTGCTGCGCATCTCGGGCACGGCGACACGCTTCTCGCGGGCGCGCTCGATCAGCCGCAGCATCAGGTAGCGGGCACGCTCGCGCCCCCGCTCGTCGATGGCAGCGTCAAGCGACTCCAGCCATTCCGCGGTCTCCTCGGGATCGAAGTCCGGGACCTGACTCGGAAGGCCGCCAATGATGATCGGGTTGCGATCGGATCCGGAAGCCACGCTGTTCCTTCACTGTCGGTCGAAACTGAGGTGTGTCGCGCCGCCTCCATCGTGTACCGCGACTCGGAGATCCGTCATCTCTACCGATCGGTAACCGTTCCGCCTGTTGGGCGGAGCGGTCAGGAAGCGTGCGGCGGAGGGCGTCATTGCCTTCGCCGTGCACCCCCGGGGGTTACGAAGAGGTGGTCCGACCTGGTTACCCGGCCGCCCGATGGCGGGCGGTCAGGGTGAGGGCCAACAGGAGACTCTACGCCCGCGTGGGCGAGTCCCCCGAATGCCGTTCGCATCTCGGTCAGCTGTACGGCATGTGGCCCCGGGACCGGGGGAAGCATCGTTGTCCGGTGGGGAAAAGGGCAAATCGGTGTGATTCCCGCCACTGCGGACCGGCGTGTCCCGCCGCGACACGTCAACCTTTGGGTGGGATCGGGGGTCGGGTACTTGCGCGAACCGCCGGTCCCGTGTGGACTACGGCCACAGCCTCGGCATGGACGCCGGGCCGAATACTGGAGGTTATTCCCGTGAGCGCGACCGCGGACCCCGCGGACAAGTCCAACCCGGCACTGCGTTTCGGCTTCGAAGAGGGCCAGATCGTCCAGGAGCTCGGGTACGACGATGACAGTGACCAGGAGCTCCGCGAGGGCATCGAGGACATCACTGGTACCGAGCTCGTCGACGAGGACTACGACGACGTCGCAGACGCCGTCCTGCTGTGGCACCGCGAGGAGGACGGGGATCTCACCGACGCCCTGGTCGACGCGCTGGAGTACCTGGCGGAGGGCGGCCTGGTCTGGCTGCTGACCCCCAAGACGGGCCGTGACGGGCACATCGAGGCCTCCGACATCGCCGACGCCGCCCGCACCGCCGGTCTCGCCCAGACCAGCTCGGTGGCGGTCGCCAAGGACTGGGCCGGCACCAGGCTCGCCTCGCCGAAGGCCTCGCGCACCGGCAAGCGCTAGCTTCTCGCCCGACCGTCGATCCGGGCCCCGCTGGAGCTTCCTCCAGCGGGGCCCGGTCGCATCGGGGCCGCGGACTGGAGGAGCTGCCGGGACCTTTGTTCACCCAGGGCGAAACCGGGCCGCCACCAGCGGGAAGCCCTCACCCGTTCGGCCTAATGGCCCCGAACGGATGCGAGGATGCCCCTGTCCGCGCGGCGCACCGAGGGCCGCGGCACCCCAGAGGAAGGTCCCACCATGGCCATCGAGGTCGGCACCCAGGCTCCGGACTTCGAGCTGAAGAACCAGCACGGCGAGCTCGTGAAGCTCTCCGACTTCCGGGGCGAGAAGCACGTCGTCCTGGTCTTCTACCCGTTCGCCTTCACCGGGGTCTGCACCGGCGAGGTGTGCGCGATCCAGAAGGAGCTCCCGCGCCTGCAGAACGACGAGGTCCAGGTGCTCGCGGTCTCCAACGACTCGCCGTTCACCCTCCGCGTCTTCGCCGAGCAGGAGGGCCTGGAGTACCCGCTGCTGTCCGACTTCTGGCCGCACGGCGAGGTCTCCCGCGCCTACGGCGTCTTCAACGAGGAGAAGGGCTGCGCCGTGCGCGGCACCTTCGTGATCGACAAGGACGGCCAGGTCCGCTGGTCGATCGTCAACGGCCTGCCGGACGCCCGGGACGAGCAGGAGTACCTGAAGGTGCTCGGCGCGCTCTGAGCCGCCGCACCGGTCGCTGTGCCGGCCCGGCGCGCAGGTTCGAGGCGCGCCGGGCCGACTGGCCTCCCGGCGGGGAACCCGGCACTACGATCGGGCCGTTGGCAGGACAGGCGCACGCTCCGAACGGGCCGCGCCGGACACAGCACCACCGGGGGCACCGACCCGTGCCTCCCGATCCATGGAGGCAGCACGTGGGTGTCAGTCTGAGCAAGGGTGGCAACGTCTCGCTCACCAAGGAGGCCCCCGGCCTGACCGCGGTGATCGTCGGCCTCGGCTGGGACGTCCGCACCACCACCGGCAGTGGCTTCGACCTGGACGCGAGCGCCCTGCTCTGCAACGAGCAGGGCAAGGTCCGCTCGGACGCCGACTTCATCTTCTTCAACAACCTCAAGAGCGCGGACGGCTCGGTCGAGCACACCGGTGACAACCTCACCGGTGAGGGTGAGGGCGACGACGAGCAGATCAAGGTGGACCTGGCCGGCGTACCGGCCGACATCGCCAAGATCGTGTTCCCGGTGTCGATCTACGATGCCGAGAACCGCCAGCAGAGCTTCGGCCAGGTCCGCAACGCGTTCATCCGGGTGCTCAACCAGGCCGGTGGCGCCGAGATCGCCCGCTACGACCTGAGCGAGGACGCCTCCACCGAGACCGCGATGGTCTTCGGTGAGCTCTACCGCAACGGCGCCGAGTGGAAGTTCCGTGCCATCGGCCAGGGTTACGCCTCCGGCCTGCGCGGCATCGCCCAGGACTTCGGGGTGAACGTCTGACCGTCGTGACAGTCGCATAGGCTGCACCACCTGGGGCCGGCGGGAGCGATCAGCGCTCCCGCCGGCCCCTGTGCTGCCCCGGCCCGCCGACGGGCCGGGGAGTTCAGGAAGTTCAGGCGGGAGTGCAGCACTGCGCGGGCGCCGCTGGGCGTAGACCTTTGGGGTGCGCCGACCGCACCGTCGTGCGGCGGCAGAGCTGGAACCCGTGGACTCGGACCCCCGAGATGCGGGGGGACTAGGGAGGAAGTACATGAGCGTCACGCTCGCCAAGGGCGGCAACGTCTCGCTGACCAAGGCCGCGCCGAACCTGACCCAGGTGCAGATCGGCCTCGGCTGGGACGCCCGCTCGACCACCGGGGCGTCGTTCGACCTCGACGCGAGTGCGCTGCTCTGCTCCGGCGGCAAGGTGCTGGGCGACGAGTACTTCGTCTTCTACAACAACCTCAAGAGCCCCGAGGGCTCGGTCGAGCACCAGGGCGACAACCTGACCGGCGACGGGGACGGCGACGACGAGGTGGTCCAGGTCCACCTCGACCTGGTGCCGGCCCAGGTCGACAAGGTGGTCTTCGCCGTGTCCATCTACGACGCCGAGCCGCGGATGCAGAGCTTCGGCCAGGTCGGCAACGCCTACATCCGGGTGGTCGACCAGGCCGACGGCTCCGAGATCGCCCGCTACGACCTGAGCGAGGACGCCTCCACCGAGACCGCGATGATCTTCGGTGAGCTCTACCGCTACCAGGGCGAGTGGAAGTTCCGTGCGGTGGGCCAGGGGTACGCCTCCGGCCTGCGCGGGATCGTCCAGGACTTCGGCGTCAACGTAACGTAATGCCCGGTTCGAGCAGCCGTACCCGGCCTGGAACCACTGAAATCGAAAGGTAACTGACCCCGTGTTCCTCCGCACATTCGGATGGTCCTTCGCCATCACGATCGCCGGTCTGATCGCAGCCGGCCTGATCTGGGGGGCCGAAGGATTCGGCGTGGTGCTGATCCTCTCGGTCCTCGAGATCTCCCTCTCGTTCGACAACGCGGTCGTCAACGCCACGGTCCTGAAGCGGATGAACCCCTTCTGGCAGAAGATCTTCCTCACCGTCGGCGTGCTGATCGCCGTCTTCGGCATGCGGCTGATCTTCCCGCTGCTGGTGGTCGGCCTGACGGCCCACCTCAGCCCGGGCACCGTGATCGAGCTGGCGCTGGACTCCTCCAAGACGTACGAGGGCCTCACCTACGCCCAGTACCTGGAGGCCGCCAACCCGGCCATCGCGGCCTTCGGCGGCATCTTCCTGCTGATGATCTTCCTCGACTTCATCTTCGAGGAGAAGGACTTCAACTGGCTGCGCTGGCTGGAGAAGCCGCTGGAGAAGATCGGCAAGCTGGACGCCCTCTCCTCGGTGATCGCGCTGGTCGTCCTCGCCCTGTCCTCCCGGCTGTTCGCCGCCGAGCACGCCGAGACCGTCCTGCTGGCCGGCCTGATGGGCCTGGCCACCTACCTCGCCGTGAACGGCCTCTCCGGGGTCTTCGAGTCCGGCCTGGAGGCGCAGGAGGAGGCCGAGGAGGAGGCCGAGAAGACCGGTAAGTCGATCGTCCAGGTCGGCGGCAAGGCCGCGTTCTTCCTCTTCCTGTACCTGGAGGTGCTCGACGCCTCGTTCTCCTTCGACGGCGTGGTCGGCGCGTTCGCCATCTCCCAGGACATCTTCATGATCACGCTGGGCCTCGGCATCGGCGCGATGTACATCCGCTCGCTCACCGTCTTCCTGGTCCGCAAGGGCACCCTGGACGACTACGTGTACCTGGAGCACGGCGCGCACTACGCGATCGGCGCGCTGGCGGTCATCCTGCTGGTCGGCATCGAGTACCACATCCCGGAGATCGTCACCGGCCTGATCGGCGTCGCGTTCATCGGTGCGGCGCTGCTCTCCTCGATCGTCCGCAACAAGCGCGAACAGACGCTGGAGGAGAGTCCGGTCGCCTGACCGGTCCTCCCCCGCAACGCCGAAGGGGTCCCCCGCACCGAGTGCGGGGGACCCCTTCGCCGTGCCTGCCCGGCGGTCAGCCGAGCTGCTGCTCGATGGCGCGCAGCTTGCGCTCCAGCGAGTCGAGCTTGGGCATCGACAGCGTGTCGTCGTCGGCGGTCAGGTCGACCGAGCCGTACGAGGAGGAGCCGTACGAGGAGGACGAACCGAACGAGGGCGAGGAGCTCAGGTACGGGTCCGAGGCGTACGGGTCACCGGCGGCCGGGGCCGACGGCGCCGAGGAGGAGGAGCCCACGGCGGCGCGGGGCCGGCGGCCGGCCGACAGTGCGGCGGGTTCGAGCGAGGAGGGACCGCTGGGGTCGGCGGACTCCTCGGCTAGAGCAGGCTCCGTAGCGGGCTGGCCGTCGCCGCCGACCGGCAGGGCCGGCACCTGGCGGCCGCCGCGGGCCCGGGCCAGCATGCCGCCCTGGCGGGCGATCGCCTTCAGCTCGGCCCGCTCGCGGCGGTCGGCGCTGCGGGCCCGCACCTTGGCGTCCAGCTTGGCCTGGCGCTCCTCGCGGACCTCCTCGACCGCCTCGTCGAGGCTGCGGACGTTCTCCAGCAGCATCAGCGACCAGGCCGCGTAGGTCTCGCGGGGGGCGCGCAGCCAGCGCACGATCCGGATCTGCGGCAGCGGGCGGGGGATCAGGCCCTGCTCGCGCAGGGCGGCCCGGCGGGTCTGCTTGAGCGCGCGGTCGAACAGCACGGCGGCCGAGATCGACATGCCGGCGAAGAACTGCGGGGCGCCGTCGTGCATGCCGCCGCGAGGCGCGTGCACCCAGTTGAACCAGGCCGAGGCGACCGCGAACAGCCAGACCAGCAGGCGGGAGCCGAGCGCGGCGTCACCGTGGCTGGCCTCGCGGACGGCGAGCACCGAGCAGAACATCGCGGCGCCGTCCAGTCCGAACGGGACCAGGTACTCCCAGCCGCCGGAGAGGTTCAGGTTCTGCTGGCCGAAACCGACCAGACCGTGGAAGGAGAGCGCCGCGGCCACGCCGGCACAGCAGAAGAGCAGCACGTACGAGGCGCCGCCGTAGACGGCCTCCTTGCGGCGGCGGCGCTCCTCGCTGCGTTCCCAGGAGTCGGCGCTCTCGTCGGCGCCGTTGTTCTTGAAGCGCAGGAAGGCCACCAGGATGGCGGTGAACAGCAGGGCTGCGCCGCCGACGACGGCCCAGACCAGCTGTATGGAGGAGAGGTTCATCGCGGGGAGGGCCTCGGCTTTCCGCAGGGACGAAGAAGAGCTTCGCGGTCGGGCACAGGGGCCGGATCCCGCCGGGGGGAGGCGGGTCTGACGGTACGTCGCGGACGCCGGGGACGTGGCGGGCGGGACACCTGTGCGGAGAGACGATATCGCGTCCGGGGGTGCGGCATGTTACGGGAGTGGGGATCCTTCGGCCAGCAGCGGAACGCGGACCGGCTGACGTTGACTCACCGGCACCCGTTGGGTATGGCCCTGATGGCGCGGTACGGGCACGATGGGAGGGCCGGCTGCGGGATCATGGGCCCGGTCGGATCGGACTGGCTCTGGGGGAGGACGCGATGGTCTCGGTGTGGGAGTTCCTGAAGGGCGATCGGAACAGTGTGGACTCCGGCGGCCAGTTCAAGATCACGCTGACCAAGTCCCGCCCGCAGCACGCGATCACCGGCTCGGCCGCCACCACCGGCTACCTGTACGTCAACCTGCACTGGGCGGCCCGGACCGCCGACGGCCCGGGCGGCGGCTCCTCGCTGCGCCGGCTGTTCGACCCGCGGATCCTGCGGCCGATGGCGCCGGACTCCTTCAACCGGCCGCAGCTGAACGTCGACCTCGACCTCGCCTGCCTGTACGAGCTGGCCGACGGCACCCGGGGCGTGGTGCAGCCGCTCGGCCAGCTCTTCGGCGACCTGAACCGGCCGCCCTACATCAAGCTGAGCGGCGACGACGTCTACGGTGCGCCGTCCGGCGAGACGATGTACATCAACCTGGAGAAGAAGGACCAGTTCAAGCGCTTACTGATCTTCGTCTACATCTACGACGACACCCCGGCCTTCGACCGCACCCACGCCACCGTGACCATCGTGCCGCAGAGCGGCCCCCGGCTGGAGATCAAGCTGGACGAACGGGCCCCGGCGGCCCGCTCCTGCGCGGTGGTGCTGATCGAGAACTCCGGGGACGGCCAGCTCACCGTCCGCCGGGAGGTGCGGTACGTGCACGGCTTCCAGTCCGACCTGGACCGGCTCTACGGCTTCGGCATGCAGTGGCAGCGCGGCTACAAGAGCGGACCGAGCGCCCCCGGCAGCAGCTGAGGCCCCCGGTCAGCGCGGCTGGAACTGCGGGCCCTGCGGCGGCAGTACGAAGCCGCCGGGCTGCTGCGGGCGGGCCGGCGGTGCGGGCGGCTGCTGCGGGGGAGCGACCTGCTGCTGCGGGTGGCCGTACCCGGTCGGCGGCTGCTGCGGCGGGTAGCCGTAGCCCGTCGGGTGCGGCTGCTGCGGGGGGTAGCCGTACCCCGGGTAGCCGGCCGGCTGGGGCTGCGGCGGCTGCTGGGGCGGGTAGCCGTAGCCGGCCGGGGGCGTGCTCGGCGGCGGCGGGACCGGCGCGGACACGGGGCCGGGCGGCGGCGGGGTGAGCGGGGCCGCCGGGGTGGCCGGGGCGAGGGTGTAGGTGTCCGGCTCCTCGACCGGCGGCGAGGTGTGCTGGTCCTCGGGCAGGCGCTGCAGCTGGGCGCCGCCGGTGGAGTCCGGGCCGCCGGGGGCGCCGTCGGCGTCGTCCTCGACCGCGATGCCGTAGTCGGTGGCCAGACCGCCGAGACCGCTGGTGTAGCCCTGCCCGACGGCGCGGAACTTCCAGCCGCCGTCGCGCCGGTACAGCTCGGCCGCCACCAGCGCGGTGACCTCGCCGGTGTCGGTCACCGCGAACCGGGCCAGCGGATCGGCGCCCTCGGGCGCCGCCGCGTCGTGGAGCAGCACCCGCAGGCCGGGCACGGCACGGAAGGAACCGCCCTCGGCGGAGCCCGCCAGCACCACCCGGTCGACCTCGGCCGGCAGCTTGGCGAGGTCCACCTCGATGGCGTCCCAGACCTCGGAACCGGAGTCCGAGCCCTGCTTGGGCAGGTGGCGCACCAGGCCGGACGGGTGCCGGGGCTGGTTGTAGAAGACGAAGTCGGCGTCCGACCGGACCTTGCCGCCCGCGCCCAGGAGCAGCGCGGAGGCGTCCACGTCGGGGGTGCCGGGCGAGTCCGTCCAGCGCAGCACGGCGCGGACCGCGGCGGCCGTCAGCGGGATGTTGGCGCCCTTCGCCATCTCATGCGTCATAGCGCACCATCCTGCCCGTTCGCGACCGGTTCGGACAACGCGCCTCCCCTGCCGGCCGCGGCGGGGACGGGCCCGCGGGCGGCCGTGGGGAGGACCGCGGGCGCGCGTTGTGTGAAGCGGATGGCAACCTTCCGAGAATTCGATGTTTCAAGGCTCCGGATGGCCGAATCTGTCCGTACGATAAGCCGCCAACGGCTCTGGCCTCCCGCCCTTCCCCGAACGCCCCACGCGGCTGCGCACGGATCACGGGCTGCGGTGGAACCCCGGCGAACCATTCGCCCGGCTCATCCGTCCAACTGTTGAGGCGTCACCGGCCCCGCCCCCCGGCGGGTCGCATCCAAACCCAGGGGAGGGCACTTTGCGCCACTTCGGACACCTCGCGGAGGACGTCCGCGGCCGGCTCTTCCTGCGCCAGCCGGCCGTCTTCGACCGGACCGCCGACGCCGCGGTGCTCGCCACCGCCCTCGGTGCCACCCTCTACAGCCCCGCCACCCGGCCCACCCTCGCCGCGGACATCCGCAAGCAGGCCGGCCGAGGCGTGGTCTCCATGGTGCTCTGCCTGGAGGACGCGATAGCCGACCACGAGGTCCCCGCCGCCGAGGGCAACCTGGTGGCACAGCTCGCCGAGCTGGCCGAGGACCCCGGGCAGGAGCTCCCGCTGCTGTTCGTCCGGGTCCGCGCCGCCGCCCAGATCACCGACCTGACCGCCCGGCTCGGCGCCGCGGCCGCCCTGCTCACCGGCTTCGTGGTGCCGAAGTTCACCGAGGAGAGCGGCACCGCCTTCCTGGAGGCCCTCACCGAGGCCGAGGCCGCCTGCGGACGGAGGCTGTTCGCCATGCCCGTCCTGGAGTCCCCGGAACTCGCCCACCTGGAGAGCCGCCGCGACACCCTGTTCGGCGTCGCCCGCCTGCTGGAGAAGTACCGCGAGCGGATCCTCGCCGTCCGCCTCGGCGTGACCGACCTGTGCTCCGCCTACGGGCTGCGCCGCTCCCCGGACCTGACCGCCTACGACGTCGCCCTGGTGGCCGGCGTGATCGGCGACGTGGTCAACGTCCTCGGCCGGGCCGACGGCAGCGGCTTCACCGTCACCGGCCCGGTCTGGGAGTACTTCCCGGTCCAGGAGCGGATCTTCAAGCCGCAACTGCGCCGCACCCCCTTCGCCGAGGCGCACCCGCCCGCGGAGGGCCTGCGCCAGCAGATCATCGAGCACGACCTGGACGGCCTGATCCGCGAGATCGAGCTCGACCGGGCCAACGGCCTGCTCGGCAAGACCTGCATCCACCCCAGCCACGTCCCCGCCGTGCACGCACTGTCCGTGGTCACCCACGAGGAGTACTCGGACGCCCAGGACATCCTCCAGCAGAGCCTCGGCGGCGGCGGGGTGCTGCGCTCGGCGTACACCAACAAGATGAACGAGGCCAAGCCGCACCGCGCCTGGGCCGAGCGGGTGCTGCTGCGGGCCGAGGTCTTCGGCGTCGCCCGCGAGGAGGTCAGCTTCGCCGAGCTGCTCAGCGCCTGCCTGTGCCCCTGAGCAGGGCCGGAGCACGTACCCTCGCCCGAGCGGCACCACCCGAAAGCAGGAGTCTTGACAGCACAGCACGCACCGCCGGCGCCCTGGACCGGCCAGTGGGTCACCGACCGGCTGGATCTGCGGCTCACCGGCTCCCCCGAGCTGCCCGCCCTGATCGGCCTCGCCCTGCGGAAGAACCCCCGCCGGGCCCACCTGCTGGTCTCCGGGGTGCTCGGCAAGCACGTCCCGCAGCGCCCCGCCGTGGTGCACGGCGCCGGCCTGGAGCTCGGCCGCCGGGTCCGCGAGCTGCTCGGCCCCGAGGCCGCCGCCCGGGCCGTGGTGCTCGGCTACGCGGAGACCGCCACCGCGCTCGGCCACAGCGTCGCCGACGGCCTGGACGCGCCCTACCTGCACTCCACCCGCCGGCCGGTGGCCGGGGTGGCGGCGGTCGGCGGCTTCGAGGAGGAGCACTCGCACGCCACCTCCCACCTGCTGCTGCCCGAGGACCCGCGGCTGCTGGCCGGGGACGGGCCGCTGGTCCTGGTCGACGACGAGTTCTCCACCGGCAACACGGTGCTCAACACCGTCCGCGCCCTGCACGCCACCCACCCCCGCAGCCACTACGTGGTGGTCGCCCTGGTGGACCTGCGCACCGGGGCGGACCGGACGCGGCTGGCCGAGGCCGCCGCCGAGCTCGGCGCCCGGCTCGACCTGGTCGCCACCGCCGACGGCGGGGTCGAACTGCCGCCGGACGCCCTGGCCCGGGCGCAGGCCCTGATCGAGGCGGCCGCCCCCGAGGCGCCGCTGCCGGCCGGGGAGCCCGCCCCGCTGGCGCGGGTCGAGCTGGGCTGGCCGGCCGGCCTGCCCGACGGCGGACGGCACGGCTTCACCCGGGACCACCGGGCCCGGCTGGAACAGGCGCTGCCGGCCTTCGCCGCCGAGCTGGCCGGGCACGTCACCGGCGAGAGCGTCCTGGTGCTTGGCTTCGAGGAGCTGATGTACGCGCCGCTGCGCCTCGCCGGGGCGCTGGCCGAACGGCTCGGGGAGCACCGGGTGCGGTTCTCCACCACCACCCGCTCCCCGGTGCTGGCCGTGGACGACCCGGGCTACGCGATCCGCACCCGGCTGGCCTTCCCGGCCCACGACGACCCGGCCGACGGGCCGGGCGAGCGCTACGCCTACAACGTCGCCCCCGGCGACGACGTCTCCCGCCGCTTCGACAGCGTGGTCCTGGTGGTGGACGACCCGGCCGACACCCCCGCCCTGGCCGAGGGCGAACGGGCCCTGCTGCAGCAGTTGCGGCAGGTCACCGACCAGGTGGTGCTGGCCGTTCTCCCCTCGTACCGCCCATCGACACCCCGCTGACGTCTCGCTGCACCACCATGCAAGCTGAGCACCCCCACCGAAGGCCGGCATGATCACCGACACCAATCCGACCACCTCGCCGCCGCTGTACGGACCGGCGTTCTCCTCCTACCCGGCGCAGGACGTCACCTGGCTGCTCAAGGACCTCTCCGGGGTGGCGCTGGAGGCCCCGACCGAGGAGCGCGAGGAGGCCGTCCAGTCGGGCGGCGCCCACTACGCCGAGTCGCTGCCGGTCGAGTACCAGCCCAGCCCCGAGTACCAGGAGCTGTTCCAGCAGGCGCTGACCGCCTCGGCCGAGCGGATCGCGCTGGCCGTCGGCACCGTCGCCGAGACGCTGCTGCGTGAGCGCGGCCGGGGCCTGGTGCTGGCCTCGCTGGCCCGGGCCGGCACCCCGGTCGGCATCCTGATCCGCCGCTGGCTCGGCTTCGCCCACGGTCTGGACGTCCCGCACTACACCGTCTCGATCGTTCGCGGGCGCGGTATCGACCAGGTCGCGCTGCGGTACCTGGCCGGCCACCACCACGCCGGGGACGTGGTCTTCGTCGACGGCTGGACCGGCAAGGGCGCGATCACCAGGGAGCTGGCCGCCGCGCTGGACGGCACCGGCTTCGACCCCGACCTCGCGGTGCTCGCCGACCCCGGCGGCTGCGTGCGCACCTACGGCACCCGGGACGACTTCCTGATCCCGTCGGCCTGCCTCAACTCCACCGTCTCCGGCCTGATCTCGCGGACCGTGCTGCGGGACGACCTGATCGGCCCGGACGAGTTCCACGGCGCCAAGTTCTACCGCGAGCTCGGCGGCGCCGACGTCTCGCAGGCCTTCGTCGCCGCCGTGGTGGACCGCTTCGAGAGCGTCCGCGAGGCCGCCGAGGCCGCGGCCGGGCGCCTCGCCGCCGAGGACCGCGCCCCCACCTGGGAGGGCTGGGCCGCGGTCGAGCGGATCAGCGCCGAGTACGGCATCGACAACGTCAACCTGGTCAAGCCCGGTGTTGGCGAGACCACCCGGGTGATGCTCCGCCGGGTGCCGTGGCGGGTGCTGGCCCGCCGCGGCGCCGGCACCGACCTGGACCACGTCCGGCTGCTGGCAGAGCAGCGCGGCGTACCCGTGGAGGAGGTGGACGGGCTGCCGTACTCCTGCGTGGGCCTGATCCACCCCCGCTACACCCGGGGCGCCGTCGGCGCCGACGGGACGGCAGTGCGAGCGGAGGACAACTGATGGACAGCCGGTTCCTGGTGGCGAGCGACCTCGACCGCACCCTGATCTACTCCAACCGGGCACTGGCCCTGGAGATGCCCGACCGGCTGGCCCCGCGGCTGCTGGCGGTCGAGGTGCACGACGGACGGGCGCTGTCCTTCATGACCGAGGAGGCGGCCGAGCTGCTGGTCGAGCTGACCGCGCTGGCCACCTTCGTCCCCGCCACCACCCGGACCCGCGCCCAGTACGAGCGGGTCCACCTGCCCGGGCCGGTCCCCGGCTGGATCCCGAAGTACGCGATCTGCGCCAACGGCGGGCACCTGCTGGTCGACGGGGTGCCGGACCAGGACTGGCAGACCGAAGTGCGGGGCCGGCTGGCCGCCTCCTGCGCCCCGCTCGCCGAGGTGGTCGAGCACCTGGCGATCACCGCCGACCCGGAGTGGACCCACAAGCGGCGGGTGGCCGAGGACCTGTTCGCCTACCTGGTGGTCGAGCGCGCCGACCTGCCGGAGGGCTGGCTCGCCGAGCTGACCGGCTGGTCCGAGGAGCGCGGCTGGAACATCTCGCTGCAGGGCCGCAAGGTGTACGCGGTGCCGTCGCCGCTGAGCAAGAGCGCCGCGCTGGCCGAGGTCGAGCGCCGGACCGGCGCCGCCACCGTGCTGTCCGCCGGCGACTCGCTGCTCGACGCGGACCTGCTGCTCGCCGCCGACCACGGCTGGCGGCCCGGCCACGGCGAGCTGGCCGAGGCCGGCTGGACGGCGCCCGGGGTCACCGCGCTGGAACGGATCGGGGTCTCGGCGGGCGAGGAGATCGTCCGGCGGATGCTGGCCCGGGTCCGGGCCGGGGCCTCCGTCCAGGTCTGACGGCCGGGGCCTCCGTCCAGGTCTGACGGCCGGGCGCGGAGGGCGACCCCGGTCTCAGGTGCGGGGGCGGCGGTGGCCGCCGCGCAGGACCAGCGCGGGCGTGCCCTCGTCGTACGCCCCGCAGGCGGTGGCCGACCACGGGGACCACTGCTGCGGAACGGCGTAGTACGGCACCAGCACCGGCGGCCCGCCCCGGCGGCCCGTCCTGGCCGCGGGCAGCAGCGCGGGCAGCACGTCCGGGCTCTGTCCGGCCAGGATGGCGTTGCGGCAGGACGTGCAGGCCGGGCGCCGGTCCGCGGCGGCCTCCCGGGCGCCGACCGTGGGCCGGCGGCGGGACTTGCGGGACACCGCCTTGCCGCCGCCGGCCGCGGGCACGGCGGCCGGGCCGTGCAGCGGGTTGTAGAAGCAGCGCACGGCGAACGGCCGGGGCCGCCCGCCCGCGTGCACGGTGTGCGCGGCGGCCAGCCGTTCGACGGCCTGCTCGGCCAGCACCACGGCGGCCGTCAGATCGGGCAGGTCGGTGCCGTCCGGCAGCCCGGCGGCCTCGTCGAGGAGCCGCCCGGCGGCTTCGTACGCCTCCAGCGCCCACAGGTAGTCACGGCGTGCCGCGGTCTCGCCGGGCGGCAGGCGCAGCTCCGCGGCCCGGAAGAGGTCCCCCGCCGCGGCGACCCGCTCGGCGGCGATGGCGGACAGCCGGTCGCGCAGCACCTGCCACTCGCGCAGGACGAGTTCCCCGGCCTCCTTCGACTCGCGGCGGCCGGGCGGCCGCGGGCCCTGCTCCGCGGGCCGGAGCAGGCCGAGGAACCACCAGCGTCGGAACACCTGAACACCCCCGATGAACGGCCCTCGCTCGGTCAGCCGCAGCAGCCTCCGCCGCAGCAGCCCCCGCCGCCGCCTGACGAGGGGGCGGGGGCCGCCTGGGCCGAGGCGGAGGAACCGCCGGTGACGGCGACCGTGGAGAGCAGCTTCACCGTATCGGCGTGGCCCTGCGGGCAGACGGCCGGGTCGTTG
Organism: Kitasatospora sp. MBT63; assembly: GCF_000710465.2. Classification (GTDB taxonomy): domain Bacteria; phylum Actinomycetota; class Actinomycetes; order Streptomycetales; family Streptomycetaceae; genus Kitasatospora. Next base: position 27,504 of record NZ_JAIZ01000642.1, read on the forward strand.
GCCTGCGCCATGGCACGGCGGAGTTCGAACGTGGCTCCGCAGGAGCGGCAGCGGAAGTCGTAGCGAGGCATGAGGGCAGCGTACCGACGTTCGGCCACCCCGAACCCCATGGCGCACACGGCCGACGCGAAGGACCGGGGCGGCCCGCCCGCCCGGGCACCCCTGCACGGGCACCCCTGCACGGGCACCCCTG
>NZ_JAIZ01000642.1:27955-34455 GCF_000710465.2 Kitasatospora sp. MBT63
GGGGTTCGCGGTCAGGTGGTGGCGGGCTTGCGGCGGACGTAGATCTGCTTGCGTACGCGGGCCACCACCGTGCCGTCGGCCGCCAGGACCTCGGTGTCGAACCACACCAGCGCCTTCTTGCCCTCCGCGGTCAGTTCGCGGATCTCGGCCAGCCGGTCGTCGGTGAGGTGGAAGTCGGCGAAGATGTCCCCCCGGCCCGGCGAGACGAACTCGATCTCGGCGGCGCTGTCCCAGACCAGGTAGCCGGGCCCGAGGTTCTGCATCACCAGCAGCATCCAGAACGGGTCGGTCATCGAGAAGATCGAGCCGCCGAAGTGGGTGCCCACGTAGTTGCGGTTCAGGCGCCCGAGGCGCAGCCGGACCCGGGCCGTCCGGAAGTCCGGGTCGAGCCGGATGACCCGGATGCCGGCGAACAGGTAGGGCGGCCAGATGGTGAGCACGCGCCGGAAGGTGGACGCGGAGAGCTGTCTCTTTCGTGCCATGCGGTCACTCTAGCAAGCAAGTTACTCGCCGGTAGGGTGAGTCCGGTCCGGTGCCACCGGGCACCGGTCAGTGGCTGCCCCGGATCATCGCGACCACCTCGGCCGCCGTCCGGCGCACCCCCTCGAGCTCGGTCAGGAAGTGCCAGTAGTCCGGGTGCCGGCCCGCCTCCTCCAGCTGGGCCACCGCCCGGTCCAGCCGGCCGACCGCCGCGTCGAGCGGCGCCGCGTGCCGCGGGTCCGGCGTCTGGCGCCCCGACATCGCCAGCCGCTGCGCGTCCCGCAGCGCGAACCGGGCCCGGTCGATCTCCCGCTGCGGATCGTGCTCCACCTCGGTCAGCTGCCGCAGCCGGTCGGTCACCGCGGCCACCGAGCCCTCCGCGGTGTCCAGCAGCGCCCGGACCGTACCGATCGCCGCCGTCGCGTCCGGCCAGCGCTGCTCGTCGCGAGCCCGCACCGCCTCGGCCAGCTTCGCCTGCGCCGTCCGCACCGCCTCCGGGATCTGCGCCGGTACGTGCTGCAGGTCCTGCCAGCAGGCCACCGCGTACCGGCGGCGCAGCTCGCTCAGGGCCGGCTCCACCGTCGCCGAACGGGTCTCGAGGGCCTGGATCCTGGTCCGCAGACTGCCCACCCGGCGGTCGATCTCCCGTGCCTGCTCGGGCAGTTGCCCGGCCTCGTCGCGGACCGCGTCGGCGCGCCGCCGGACGTCCTCGGCCCGGCGCAGGGTGTCCTGCACGCCGTGCCGGCCCGCGCCTTCGTTCAGCCGGGTCAGCTCCGGGGCCAGCTCGGCCAGCCGGGCCGCCAGGTCGTCCGCCCGCATCCCGGCGTCACGGACCGACTCCAGCGCCGTGGTCGCCCCCAGCAGCGACCGCTTGGCCTGCTCGACCGCCGGGGTCACCTTCATCAGCTGGGCCTCGGCGCGGTCCACCAGCGGCTGCAGCCGGCCCAGGAAGCCGGTCAGCTCGCCCCGGGCGGCGTCGAGCTGCCGCTGCGCCTGCTCCAGTTGCTGCCGGGCCCGGGCGGCGGTCGAGGACTCCAGTTCCTCGGCCTCCAGGTCGTGCGCGTCGAGGGCCGCCAGGTAGCCGACGGTCACCTCGTCCACCCGGGCCGAGATCTGCTGGAAGTCGGCCCGGGTGCGCCGCACGGTCTGCTCGTCCTCGACGGCGCGGACCGTCTCGACCGCGAGCTGGACCTCGCGCTGGGTGGAGTCGAGCTCGTAGAAGGCCTCCTGGGCGGCATCCCGGGCGGCCTTCGCGTCCGCCCGCAGGTTGTCGCTCCGACGCCACCAGCCGCCCCGCCCGCCGCCACCGCCGGCCACCCTCACTCCGCGCTCCCTCTCCAGCTCCGTACGCCTCATCCGTGCGCCCATTCTTGCCGATCTCCGCACCCCACCGGCACCCCCGGGAGGTACCGCCCGCAAAAGGCGGCGGCACGGCGGCCGCCGGACCAGGTACTCTTGGCTGTCGCCGTACGGCCGGGCCACCGGATCCGCGGCACGCGGGCGCATAGCTCAGCGGTAGAGCGCCGCCCTTACAAGGCGGATGTCGGCGGTTCGAAACCGTCTGCGCCCACAGCAGGTGAACAGCACAGGAGCCCCGACCGTTCCCGGTCCGGGGCTCCTGTCGTTCCCGGACCGCGACGCCGGCGTGGACGGCCCGCGCCGGCCAGGCGCGCGTGGGCGCGCGGGGCGTGCCGTGGTGGGCGACGGGCCGCCCGGATACCGTCGCGCGACCTCGGCGATACGCCGGTGCACCACCATGGTCGAAGGCGGTGCGGCGACCGGTTGGCACGGGGCGATCCGGCAGCACTCCGCCTCTTTCAGGACGGCGGTAGCCGACCGGTCGGTGACCGGTCCGGCCTGGCACCACGGGGGAGTGGACAGGCCGGACCGCAGGTGCCCGATCGGGGGTGCCCGGCACGTGCGATCGGACCGAGGGTGGCACCCTCGATGAATCCGGTACGAACCGATGTCGGACGGCCGTTCGGACGTGGGTGCGCCGGTGGGACTTCTTCCGCCGGCGCACCCCTGTCGTTTCCCAGCTCCTGGCCCTGCGGGTGTGTCAGCCCCCGGCCGGTGCAGCACGACTGACGCGGCGACTTGTAGGTTGCCCTGGTCAGCTTGCGCCGTGCGGACGGGCACCCCGGCCCTCGCATCGCTGCGGCGTTCGAGTAGAGGCTAGGAGACGCGTTGGCTCGCAAGCCCCGCCCCATCGATCCGACCGAAGGCCCGCTCCAGGCGTTCGCGTACGACCTGAGAGCCGTGCGGGAGGATGCCGGGAGCCCGACCTACCGCGTTCTGGCCGCCCGCGCCGGGTTCGGCGCCACCACGCTCAGCGACGCCGCCGGTGGCGTGCGGCAGCCGAGCCTGGAGGTCACCCTCGCGTACGTCGGAGCCTGCGGTGGTGACGTCGAACTCTGGGAGCGTCGATGGCACGCCCTGGAACAGGAGTTGACCGAGCGTCGGGCGGAGACGGAGTCGGAGGCCCCGGCGGACGGTGATGCCCCGTCCGTTCCGGCCGCCCGGGCCGAACCGCGGTCCGAGTCGCGGCCGGAGCCCGAAGCCGAAGCCGAGTGCGGGCCGGAGCCGGAGCGGGGACGCGAGAAGGAACGGGAACGGGAACAGGATCGGGAGCGGATACCCGGGCCGACCGGCGGGCCGGTCGGCGCGGCAGTGGACGGGCTGGCCGACGACGGCGGCGAGGTGCTGCCCCCGGCGCTGGGTGACGGGCCCGAGGACGCCGTCGAGGCGGGCCGGTTCCGCCGGCTGCCGGCCGTCCTGACGGTGGTCGTCGTGGCGCTCGCCGTGGGCGTCAGTGCGCTGGTGCTGCCCAAGATGCTCGGCCGCTCGGCCTCGGGCGTCGCCGCCTCCGCCGGGGCGACGCCGAGCGCCACGGTGGTGCCGCCGTGCGCGGACTACGGCGGCTCGGGCGCGTTCTCCGGCACCACGTACCTCACCACCACCCGGGTACGGGCCCAGCCGAGCATCACGGCCGACACGCTGCAGCAGTACACGCCGGGTTGCCGGGTCGAGTTCATGGGCTACTGCATCGGTGAGGTGGTCAGCGACGGCACCTCGGGCACCCCGGACATGCGGTGGTTCCAGGTGCGCGGCGGCGGGGTCACCTCGTCGGCGGTCATTCACGGGAATCCGCCGAAGGGGATGAAGCCGACGGACTGTCAGGGCGGCGTGGGAATGCCGTCCGCGATATCCTTCACCGTCTCCCAGCCGATGGGTAGTATGGACACGGTGGAACTCCGGGCGTCCGGTGCACAATTGGGGATCGTGGGATATGCCGGGTATTTCGTGGCCGGCGGCCTGGCGGCGCCCAACCCGCAGTGGCAGCAGATCGGTTTCACCGACCAGAAGGACCATCCGAGCTTCGTGCAGACCTGGCGGCTCGGCCCGGTGCGGTCCGAGCTGGCGCTCAAGGGGGACATCACGGTCGTCGCGGTCGCCTGCATGGGCGGCGAGGGACCGACCGGCATCTACGACGCCCGGCACTACCGCCCCGGGGTCGAGGGAGAGCTGCCCGCCGCGGAGCTGAGTCCGGCCGAGGCGGCCGCGGCCTCGATCGCCGCCTGCGGGTTCCCCCGCACGGGCTGACCTCCTCGTACCCTCCCGAACCGGGACAGAACCGGCGCGGATTGTCCGTCATTGATTGACCGGAGGCTTGAGCGGCGCTGGACAACTCGCCCGCTCGATAGAAACGGAGGTGTTGATCGTCAGCGGTGATCCGGGCCCCGTCACTCCGGGGCCGGATCCCGGAGGGAGAGCCGGTAGATGGAGTTCTGCGTTCTTGGACCGCTGCTGGTCCGGGACGGTTCAGGCGTCCGTGTCGTCCCGGCGGCCAAACAGCGGGTGCTGCTCGCCGCCCTGCTGCTGCGGCCGGGACAGGTGGTGCCGGCCGACGTCCTGGCCGACACCATCTGGAATTTCGCCCCGCCGCCCAGCGCCGCCACCACCCTGCGCAACTACGTGATGCGGCTGCGCCGAGGCCTGGGGGAGGCCGGCGAGCGGATCGGGACGGGTGAGGGCGGCTATCTGATCGAGGTGGAACCGGGGGAGCTCGACATCCACCGGTTCGACGCGCTGCGGGCCCAGGGGGTGGCGGCGCTGCGCGAGGGGGAGTGCGAGCAGGCGGCCGGGCTGCTCCGGGCCGCGCTCGGGCTGTGGCGCGGGCCCGCACTGGCCGACGTGCCGTCCGACCTGCTGCACCAGTCCGAGGCGGACCGGCTGAACGAGGGGCGCCTGGACGTCGTCGAGGCGAGGGTCGAGGCCGAACTGCGGCTCGACCGCCACCCGGCCGTGGTCGCCGAACTGCGGGCGCTCACCGCGGAGCACCCCGGCCGCGAGCGGCTGTGGGCCCAGCTGATGACCGCGCTGTACCGCAGCGGCCGCCGCACCGAGGCGCTCAACGTCTACCAGCAGGTCCGCCGGACCCTGGTGGACGAGATCGGGGTGGAACCCGGTGCGGACATCCGCGAGGTGCACCAGGTGATCCTCCGGGACGAGCCGGTCGTCCCGCGCCGGGCCGCCCCGGCGATCGTGGCGGGTCCGGACGGGCCGACGGGCCCGGCCGCGCCGCATCGGGCGGCGGGGGTGAAGGGGTCGGCGGCGATCGGGGAGAACGCCGCCGGCCGGGAATTCACCGGAGGGGGGGAATCGCAGGGGGGATTGGCACCGGAGGATCGTGCAATTCCGGTGGTTCCGTTTCAGCTTCCGCCCGACATCGCGGATTTCACCGGCCGGGAGACGGAGATCCGGCGGATTTCCGAGGCCCTGGTCCAGGAGCGCGGCTGTCCCGCGGTGATCGCGGTCTCCGGTCAGCCGGGGGTGGGGAAGAGCGCGCTCGCGGTGCGGTCGGCACACCTGGCCGCGTCGGCGTTCCCGGACGGGGTGCTGTACGCCGAGCTCGGCGGGACGGGCACGGCGGTGGACCCCCGCGCGGTGCTGGCGTCCTTCCTGCTCGCCGTCGGGGTGGCCGCGGACGCCCTGCCCGCGGAGACCGGGGCCCGCGCCGCGCTCTACCGGTCGGTGCTGGCCGGGCGCCGGATGCTGGTCGTGCTGGACGACGCCCGCGACGGTGCCCAGGTGCGGCACCTGATGCCGGCGGACCCGGCCGCCGCGGTGCTGATCACCAGCCGCGGCCTGCTGGCGGACGTGGCCGGTGCCCGGCAGGTGGGGCTCGGCCTGCCGGCGGAGCCCGAGGCCAGGCTGATGTTCGGGCGGATCATCGGTCCGGAGCGGGCCGCGGCCGACCCGCGGGCGGCGGCGGACGTGGTGGCGGCCTGCGGCCGGCTGCCGCTGGCCGTCCGGGCGGGCGCGGCCCGGCTGGTCGCCCGTCCGGCGTGGAGCGTGCGCGACCTGGCGGACCGGTTGTCCGAGGGCGGCCGGCCGCTGGACGAGCTGCGGATCGGCGGTCTCGACGTGCGGGACAGCATCGCCCGCAGCCATGACGCGCTGGACCCGGACGAGGCCCGCGCGTTCCGGCTGCTGGCCTGGTCGGACGCGCCCGTGATCACGCTGGCGGCCGCCGCCGCGGCCCTGGGCGAGGCCACCGCCCGCGCCGAGGAACTGCTCGACCGGCTGGTGGACGCCCACCTGCTGGCCGCCCCGGCGCCGGGCCGCTACGGGTACCACCCGCTGCTGCGGTCGTTCGCCCGGGAGCAGAGCCTGCTCGACGACCCGGCGCGGCTGCGCGCCCGGGCCATGACCTGCTCGACCGTGACCGGACGGGCGGCGACCGCCGGGTACCCGGCCGAGGCGTCGGCCGCCCTGGCCGGCCGGATGTCCACCGCGCCGCGGGTACCCGCCCAGCGGCACCCCGGGTCCGGCTGCCCGACCTGCGCCCCGGTGGACGTGCGGGCGGCCTGAGCCCCGTACGGCGCCCACCGGTCGGACCGCCGGCCGACCCGCCCGGCGGCCGTCAGCGGTAGTCGCTCTCCCGGACCGGGCGTCCCACCGGGACCGTCCGCAGCCGGCGCGCGCCCAGCAGGATCGCCGCCGCGCGGCGGGCGGCC
>NZ_JAIZ01000643.1 GCF_000710465.2 Kitasatospora sp. MBT63
CGACGCCGTGGCGGCCGCCGCCACGGGGCCGGCCGCGGGGGTCGGTCGCGGCCAGCACGGCGGCGACCAGCAGCGGGACGGTCAGCAGGAGCAGGTTGAACATCGGTCCGGTCCTCTCCTCGGGGGCACACGAAGGACCGTAGCCAGCCGGGGCGCGGCCCAATCCGGACCGCCACCCGGGGCGTCCTCAACCCACTCGAACCGGTGATCTCCTGACCCCGACCGGCCCAGCGCGGTACCCCGTCGGCGCCGGCGGGCCGGGGTCAGCGGCGGCGGGCCGGGTGCCTCACCCGACGGCGAGCCGCAGGATGCGGTCGTCCCCGGCGATCGGCTGCCCCCGGCCGTCGGTGTTGCTGGTGGCGAGCAGCAGGGTGCCGGGGCCGTCCGCGACCACCGTCCGCAGGCGTCCGTACCGGCCGGTGAAGTGGTCCTGCGGGGTGCCGCTGACGTGGTCCCCCTCGACCGGGATCCGCCACAGGCGCATCCCGTGCAGCGCCGCCATCCAGATCGCACCGTCGGCGTACGCGATGCCGCTGGGCGAGGCCTGGTCGGTGTGCCACTGGGCGAGCGGGTCGGTGTAGCCGGCCCGGTGCCCCTGGCCCTCGACCACCGGCCAGCCGTAGTTGGCGCCCGGGGTGATCAGGTTGAGCTCGTCCCAGGTGTTCTGGCCGAACTCGGACGCCCACAGCCGCCCCTGGGCATCCCAGGCCAGCCCCTGGACGTTGCGGTGACCGAGCGTGTAGACCACCGAGCCCGGGAACGGGTTGCCCGGCGCGGGGGCGCCGTCCGGGGTCATCCGCAGGATCTTGCCGCCGAGCGAGGAAAGGTCCTGGGCCAGTTCGGTGCGGCCCGCCTCGCCGGTGCCCGCGTACAGCATGCCGTCCGGGCCGAAGGCGATCCGGCCGCCGTCGTGGTTGCTGCCCTTGGGGATCCCGGTGAGCAGGACCGCGGGGGCGCCGAGCTGCTGTCCGGGCGGCTGCTGCGGGTCGTAGCCGAGGCGGACGATCCGGTTGTCGTCGGCGGCGGTGAAATAGGCGTACACCTGGTGATCGGTGGCGTAGTGCGGGGAGACGGCGAGGCCGAGCAGGCCGCCCTCGCCCGCGGCCGCCACCCCGGGGACCTCGCCGACGTCGGTGCGGGCGCCGCCGTCCGCGGCGATCCGGGTGATCCGGCCGGTGTCCCGGGAGCCGACCAGCAGGTCGCCGCCGGGGAGCACGGCGATCCCCCACGGCGTGTCCAGGCCGTCCGCGACCTGCCCGGTCACCCGTACCGTCCCCGGTCCGGTGGCCGTGCTGCCGCCCGGGGCGGGCAACGTGGTCGAGCTGCACCCGGCGGCGAGCAGCAGCACGGCGGCGACGGCGGCGGGAACGGTTCGCACTCGCATCTCGGCTCCTACCGGCTGGGCTGGCGGCGGTCCACCGTCCAGCAGACCACAGGTCCGCCCGGCCGGGCGGCGGGACCGGCCGCCCGCCGCG
>NZ_JAIZ01000644.1 GCF_000710465.2 Kitasatospora sp. MBT63
GCCGGGCGGCGGGCCCGAGCGGCGCGGACCGCGCCGCCGGCGACCCGGCCGCCGCGGTGCCGGTGCTGGAGGTCGACCGGGTCTCCAAGTCCTACGCCGGCCACCCGGTGGTGCGGGAGGTGTCGCTGCAGCTGGCCGCCGGGGAGACCCTGGGCCTGGTCGGCGAGTCCGGCTCCGGGAAGACCACGCTGGCCCGGTTGGTGCTCGGCCTGGCCGAGCCCGACCAGGGCTCCGTACGGCTGGCCGGGCGACCCTGGAGCGGGGTCCCCGAGCGGCGCCGACGGGCCGAGCGGCTGCGGATCCAGGCCGTCCAGCAGGACCCGCTCGGCTCCTTCGACCCGCGCTACACCGTCGAGCAGGTGATCGGCGAGGCACTGGCCGGCCTGCCGCGCGGCCGGGCCCGCCGGGCCCGGACCGGCCGGCTGCTGGACCAGGTCGGCCTGCCCGCCGAACTGCTGGGCCGCCGGCCGACCGAGCTCTCCGGCGGCCAGCGCCAGCGGGTCGCCATCGCCCGTGCGCTGGCCCCCGAGCCCGAGGTGCTGGTCTGCGACGAGCCGGTCTCCGCCCTGGACGTCTCGATCCAGGCACAGATCCTCGACCTGCTCGCCGACCTGCGCAGCGAGCTCGGCCTGGCGCTGCTCTTCATCTCGCACGACCTCGGCGTGGTGCACCATCTGGCCGACCGGGTCGCGGTGATGAAGGACGGCCGGCTGGTGGAGACCGGCGAGGCCACCGAGGTCTTCACCAACCCCACCGCCGAGTACACCCGCGCCCTGCTCGCCGCGCTGCCCTCGGTGGAGGCCTTCGCATGAGTTCGCCCCCGGACGGCGGCACCCTGTTCGCCGTCAGCGACCTGCACATCGGCCACCAGGAGAACCGCCGGGTGGTCGAGCGGCTGCGGCCGGAGTCCGAGCAGGACTGGCTGATCGTGGCCGGCGACGTCTCGGAGCGCTTCGAGGAGATCGAGTGGGCGCTGCGCACCCTGCGCGAGCGCTTCGCCACGGTGGTCTGGGCGCCCGGCAACCATGAGCTGTGGACCCCGCCGGATGACCCGGTCCAGCTGCGCGGCGACCACCGCTACCGGGCGCTGGTCGAACTCTGCCGCCGGATCGACGTGCTGACGCCCGAGGACCCGTACCCCGTCTGGCGGGGCGCGGGCGGCCCGGTGGTGATCGCCCCGCTCTTCCTGCTCTACGACTACACCTTCCGGCCGCGTGGCACCGCAACGAAGGCCGAGGCGCTGGCCGCCGCCCACGCCGCCGGCGTGGTCTGCACCGACGAGATGCTGCTGCACCCCGACCCGTTCCCGGACCGGGAGAGCTGGTGCGCGGCGCGCGTGGCGCAGACCGAGCGACGGCTGGCCCAGTGCGATCCTGAGCTGTCGACCGTGCTGGTCAACCACTTCCCGCTGCGCCGTGAACCGACCCTGATCCTGCGTCACCCCGAGTTCGCGCTCTGGTGCGGCACCGAGCGGACCGACGACTGGCACCTGCGCCACCGGGCCGCCGCCGTGGTCTACGGCCACCTGCACATCCCGCGCACCAGCTGGGCGGACGGGGTGCGCTTCCTGGAGGTCTCGCTCGGCTACCCGCGCGAGTGGGCGTCGCGCGGCGGACCGAGCGGACTGCGCCCGGTCTTCCCCCGGCAGCGGACCGGACAGGGGTAGCCGTGCTGGACCTGATCCTGCCCGCCGGTGCCGCTTGGGCGCAGGTCCTGGACGACCGCGACGCCCCCGCCCTGCTGCCCCAGGAGGCCGCGCTGACCCGGGACATGGCGCCCGGCCGGCTGCGCGAGTTCACCACCGTGCGCGGCTGCGCCCGCCAGGCGCTGGCCCGGCTCGGCGAGCCGCCCGGGCCCATCCTGCCCGGCCCCCGGGGCGAGCCGCGCTGGCCGGCCGGCGTGGTCGGCAGCATGACCCACTGCGCCGGCTACCGCGCCGCCGCCGTGGCCCGCCGCAGCGAGCTGCCGACGCTGGGCATCGACGCCGAACCGCACCGCGCGCTGGACCCCGGCGTCCTGACAGCCGTCTCGCTGCCGCAGGAGCGCACCCGGCTGGCCGCGCTGCGGCTGCGCTCGCCCGGCATCCACTGGGACCGGTTGCTGTTCAGCGTCAAGGAGAGCGTCTTCAAGGCCTGGTACCCGCTCACCAGCCGCCCGCTGGGCTTCGAGGAGGCCGACGTCTCGCTCTTCCCGGACGGCCGCTGGCACGCCCACCTGCGGGTACTCGGCCCCGCTCCGCGCGGCTTCGCCGGCCGCTGGCTCAGCACGGGCCCGCTCCTGCTGACGGCCACCGCTGAGCCGCTCTGACCGAGTCGTGCCCCTTGCCCGGGCCCATGCGGGGTTTGGCTCCGACTGGCGCGTGCCTCTACTTGACATTGTCGAGTACCAGAGACAGTCTGATACTTGTGACCTCCAGCCATGACCCGCAACTGCTCAAGGGCGTCCTGTCGCTCCTCCTGCTGCACCTGCTGGCGGAACAGGAGTCGTACGGGTACGAGGTGGTCCAGCGCCTGCAGGGCGCCGGATTCGCCGACGTCCTGGAGGGCACGGTGTATCCCGCCCTGGCCCGGCTCGAACGGGAGGGGCGGCTGGCCTCCCGGCTGGTCGCCTCCTCCAGCGGCCCGGCGCGCAAGTACTACCGGCTGACCGCCGCCGGGCACGAGGCCCTGGCCGCCGGCGCGGCCGGCTGGGCCCGGCACGTCGCCAGCGTCGACGCCGTCCTGTCCCGTCCGCTGTCCGCCGCACCGCAGAAGGGTTCCTGACATGCCGCACACCGTTTCCTGGCTCGACCGGCTGCGCGTCGAACGACTCGTCTGGTCGCTCGACCAGCGCCTCTACGACCTGCCCAGCCGCACCCGGATCGCCCACCGGCGCGAGGTCCGCGCCAACCTGCTGGCCGCCACCGCGGAAGTCGGCGCCGGCGAGGCGCTGCGCCGGCTCGGCGGCGCCGGAGAGCTGGCCGCGCGGTACCTCGACGCCGAGCTCGGAGACGGCCCGCGGCACTCGTGGCTCGCCGCCGCGCTCTTCGCCCTCACCGCCCCGCTGGTGCTCAACTTCTTCCTCAGCGAGGCGGCGAACGCCTACCAGCAGGCCCTCACCGCGACGGGTACGCACGCCGACGGCAGCTACACCTGGGGCGGCGTCACCTGGCTCCAGAGCCCGCTGACCTTCGTCCTGCACGAGGGGCAGGCCACCCACGACGGCGGAGCCTATACGCCCCTGACCTACGTGATCCTGCTGGGCGGCGCGGTCGCCTGCGGCCGCCTGTGGCGAGCCCTGCCACGCCGCCGAAACCAACGGCGGGCCGGGTCCACGACGGACGGCCTGGCACTCTGACCCCTCCAGCGGCCGACCGAAGTCGTCACCGCGGGACGGGCCCACGCTGCCGGGCTGGATCCCGCAATCGGAACACCGGACGAGTCCGATGCCGTGCTTGACCACCGACCTGTGCAACATGTGGAAAGGCTGCGCCGACCAGCGACTCCCGCGCGCCCGGCGAGCCCGACGGAACCTCACGACCCACCCGACCGGCGCCCCACCGCGCGGCGGCCCGGCTGTCGGCGACGTCTTCCGGACCACTGCGCACGCACCGGCGGGCGGGAACCGGCAACCCACGGTGGGTGCAGCGGGAGCACCCGCAACCTCGCCCACCCCCTGCCGTCCGGCGACCGCCTTGCTCGCCCTCGCGATCTCCCCGGCCTGGCCGAGTGCACCTGCGCTGCAGACGAAAGAGACCCTGCGAGGGACGTGACCCCCGGGGGCCGGGAGGCCGGACCGGTACCGCCGGCACCGGCCCGGCTTTCCGACGCTGCGCCCACGGCAACGCGATCGTGCCACCGGCCCGTTCCTTGTGCATCCTGATCATCTGCGGGCACTGCGTTCACGGTCTTCCTCGCCGCCGCCAACCGGCAGCGCAGCCCATCCCTGCCTCCAGGGAACCCGCGCCACAGCACACAAAGATCCGAATGCCCCCAGCAGTCCACCCGGATGGCGCAGCGGCACCGGTCGAACGCTCATACCCCTCACGGATCGGCTCCCCGAGGCCCTCCACTCGGGTGGCCACGGTTGCCCGAAAGGGGCCGTCGCGTGTCGACGGGCCGGGAACCCGGGCGGGCTGGGAAAACTGGGCGGCTCTGGCGAGAGGAGGCCGGTCGTGGCGGTGACCGTGCGAATCGCGCAGCAGGGGGCCGCGGATGCGCTGCCGGGGTGCAGCGCGCTGGGCGGTGTTGGTGGGCGCGCTCCTGGAGTGGCAGGTGTCGCCGCAGTGGGAGTTCGCCGCGCCCATGATGATCGTGCGGCAGCTGGGGCGGGAGGACCTGGACGCACAGGTGTCGGCAGAATGCGATCCAGGCCGGCTGGCGGAGCTGTTCGCGGCCCGGCCCGCCGTACGCCACTGCCCACAGCTGATGGCCCGCCAGGTGCGCGACCTGTGCCGCTTCCTCGTCGCCCGCCACGGCGGAGTGGTTGTGGCGGTCTGGACGGGGCTGTGAGCGGCCAGGACCTGCTCAAGCGTCTCAACGAGTTGCCCGGGTTCGGGAGTCAGAAGTCTCAGATCATGGTGGCGCTGCTCGGCGAACAGCTCGGAGTCCGGCCGCCGGGCTGGCGTGAGGCTTCCGGAATCTACTGCGAAGACGGGGTCTTCCGGTCCGTTGCTGACGTCACAGGCCCCGACTCGCTGGAGGAGGTCCGTGCGAGGAAGAACGAGGCACGGACACCTCGGGTGCACCGAGCGCAGCCACGGCTCAGTTCATTCTGGAACGATCAGTTGGTGGGGCAGGCCAGCACGAAAGGGGCAGTCTGACGGCCTGTCTGCGCTGCAGCCACTCAAAGGGATGAGAGCTGCCTGTCGCTGTGCTCGGGAGGGCCGTACTGTCGCGTTCCGGGCGGTGCGTAGGGTGGAGAGCGAGGCCGAGACAGGGGAGAGGACGGTGGCTGGGCTGTGCTGGAGACCGATTGGACCCGCCGGGGGGCGTGCCGGAGTGCGGATCCGGACGAGCTGTTCACGGACGGAGCGGGGCAGAACCGCGCCAAGATCGTATGCGCCGGCTGCCCCGTACGGACCGAATGCCTCGCCCAGGCCCTCGACTCCCGTATAGAGCACGGCATCTGGGGCGGTATGACGGAACGGGAACGCCGGGCCCTGCTCAAGCGCAGGCCCACCGTGGGGTCCTGGCGAAATCTCCTGGAGGCGGCACGCGCCGAACACGAGGGGCGAACCGGGCCCGACGCACATCGGTTGGCCCACACCGGCTGATCCACCCGCACCGCTGTCCGCTCCATCGCCGCTGGACCAGGGCGACCATCCGACGACACACGCCGCACGGACGGCCGCCGTCAGCGGGGCGAATCACTTTGGTGAGGTATCAGTGAGCATTGCCGAGTAGACCTGTAGACCTATCGGCTGGCCTCACCAGCACGCGGGAGCAGGCCGGCACGGCGCTGCGGCCAGCGCCCCGCCTGGCGTGGCCGTCTGAGCAGCGCGGTCGCGGAAGAAAACCGGCCGTTCCTGACCGAGGAGACGGGGCGTTCAGTGTCGGCCGGGACGTGGTGCCGGCCGCGGCGGCCGCGCTCACCCGCGAGCTGGCCGCACGGATCTGGAGAGGATCCGCGCCCTCGTCGAGCAGCTTCGCCGGCCCGAGCGAGCCCTGCCGGGGCCGAGCCGATGGCTCTGCCGGACATGCCGGCCCGGGCCATCCCGACGACGGTCTTCTGTCGCCGTGTTCGGGGCCTCAGCTCGATCCGAACTTCTGCAAGCCGGCCTGGACGTCATCGAAGGTCATCACCGGGACGAAGGTCACCTTGGCGCCGAGATCCTGGAAGAACGGCTCGGCGATGGACGGGATGTCCAACGGCTCCTTGAGGTCGAAGACAATGTACCCGGTCCGCTGCCCGTCCAGTGCCCCGAAGTAGGCGGCCTCCGGCTTGATTCGGTCGAAGACCGTCTTCATGGTCGCGGGCAGGGTCTTGCCCGTGATGGCCGTGTTCGCCTTCTCGGTGTCCATCTGGACCGTCAGCAACATCCTCATCGCCAAGCCACCTCTCATCGACATGCCGGCACACGCGTGCCACCAGCCAAGCGTGACCTCGGTACGGTGTCACTGCAGCCGGGATGCGGCATCAGGGTGCAAGCGCGGGAACGGCCCCGAGCCGCAGCTACGTGGCGGGGGATCCGCTCATGGCCTCATGAGCCACCCGCCGCGGATACGTGGTCGGGTCACCGCGGCGGGCCTCGTTCGGGAGGTACTCACCGTCGCCGTGCAGCACGCGACGCCGGCGTCGCGCAGCGCTCCCACCGGCCGGCCGGCCGGACTGCTGGTGCGCGGTCACACCGGAGCGGGCCGGGCCCTGCTGCAGGAGCGGCCCGCCCCGGCGCCGGCCCTGCTGCACACCAACCGTCGGCGCCCGGGGCACGGCATCGCGGTCCGCGATGCCGTCGCTCACCCCGACGGTGGGCACCTCGGCGGTGCCTGCCACCCCCGCCCCGTCGCCGCCCAACGGCCCGGATGGCCCCCGCGAGGCGCTGCTGGAGGAAGCCCACGGTCGGCAACTGCGGCGCCCGCGTACGGGAGGTTCGGCCTCGTCTGGATGCCCGGGTCATGGGGGATCCGGATTGGCTGCGGCTGCCGTAGCTGCCTTCGCCGCCGTCCCGGCAGTCGTCCTCGGCGTTGCCGGCGTGGGTGCAGCCGCAGTTGCCAGGGCTGCCGTTGCCGCTGCTGCGCAGGTCGCGGGCTCGCAAACATCTGGCGAAGCCCTGCGCTAGGAACTCCGGGGCATGTCGAGTGGGTGGTCGGGGGTGTCGAGCCAGGGGTGTTGGCCGGTGGCGTCGACGGTGAGGCCGAAGCGGGTGAAGCCGGGCCGGCCTCGTGCGTCCCACCAGCGCCAGGCGGCCTCGACCTCGTCCCACAGCGAGCGAGGGCCGGCCTGCACGACGTCGTACCGGGCACGGCCGGGCTCCCAGTCGGCGCTGGCCCAGCACCGGGTGTCGGTGGGGTCGTGGAGCCACAGGGTGTAGGTGCCGTCGTCGTAACGCTCGCTGCGCCAGAACACGCGGGGGACCTGCAGGCCGATCACGAACTGCTCGATCCAGCCGCCGGTGTGGGCGGGGGAGAGCGTCGTGGTGGAGCGTCGGCCGTCGGCCGGCCACGGCCGGCCGTGCAGGTAGGCGTCGAACGGCGGCCGCACGCCGCGCTGGGAGCACATGCGCATGAACGTGGACGAGCGGGTGAAGCGGCCCTCGGCGGTGCCGCCCGGGGTGACCGTGAGGCGGGCGACGGCCTCGCCGCCGTACTCGGTGCCCCACGGTACGACGATCAGCCCGCCGGGAACGGTCTGCTCCAGCCACGCCGCGGGGACGTCGGTGACGGAGAACGTCGCGATCACGCGGTCGTACGGCGCGCCGCCGGGGTGTCCGGCGGCGCCGTCCCCGGTCACGCAGTGCGGGTGCAGGCCCTGGGCCGCAAGGCGTTGCCGGGCGGCCTGAGCGAGGTCGGGGTCGACCTCGACGGTGACGACGTGCTCGTCGCCGAGGCGCCAGGCGAGCAGGCCGGCGTTCCAGCCGGCGCCCGTACCGATGTCCAGGACGCGCATCCCGTCGGCCACGTCCAGGTCGGCGAGCATCCCCGCGACCATGTGCGGCATCGACACCGAGGAGCTCGGTACCGTGCCCTGGCTCGGTCCCTGATGTGCGCCGTCGTCCCACTGGAACGTCAGAGGCACGTCCCGGTACACCGCGTCCCGCCAGGCGGTGGGGTCGGTGCGTCGGTCGACGGCCGGGTCCTGCCGGGCGCCGCTCGCCGTGCCCGGCCACACGACGTCGGGGACGAACGCCTCCCGCGGCACGGCCCGGAAGGCCGGCACCCAGTCCTCGGTCAGCGTCCCGTCGGTGACGAGGGCACGGACCAGCCCTTCGCGGCCGGTCCGTGCCCCACTGCCTGTCACGGCCACTTGTGGCCGTCCGCCGGGCCCTGGCCGTCCGAGCTGTTGCCGCCCTCGTCCGAGCCGACACCGCCGTGCTTGTTGCCCGAGTTGCTGTCGTCCTGCGGCCCCGGGCTCCCGTCCCCGGGGCCGCCCCCGTGCTTGCCCATGCCGTCTCCTCCCCTGCGGTCGACAACTACCGGGCACCATCCTGCCCGTGATCGGCCGATCACACAGCGGCATCGACGAAGTGTCAGGAACCACCCGCCGCGCATCCTCTGGTCTCGCCCCGATACGCGGCTGTGCCGTCCGGCGGAAAACTGCGCACACTACACCGCCCGGCGGGCGGGTCAACCCCCTCCAGGGGCCGCGGTGACCTGGTCGGGCGTCAGGTCCGCCCGGACAGCTGGTAACAGGCACGTATCCGAAGCACGTCGAATTCTCCGGTACCCCGGTAGGGGTGTTGCCGAGTGAGGCTGGGCGAGGCCGGTTCCTGCAGACCTTGCCGGTACGGCGGAGGCCCGGCCCAGGCGTGGGGCGGGCCTCGCCGGCCGGCTGACAGTTGCAGCCGGAGTGCGGGTGGAGGGATTTGAACCCTCAGCCTTCCGCTTGCAATCAGAGACGGTTGCTCTGGACCGGTTGAGCTACACCCGCAGAGCCCGACCGAACTCGGACCGGTGGTGCGCCGACAGCAGAACTACGGGCTCTCGGCCCGGTCGGCCGTGCGGCTTGATTCTGCTGCAGGGACGGCTACGGCGCACCAGGGTTTCCCGGCCTGCCCTGGAGCAGCGGCCACAGGCCGGAGGCGCAGTGGACGGAGTGGGGGTCGGACCAGAGGCCTGCCGGGTGCCCGCCGAGCTGGATCGTGGGCTGGGTGCCGCCGGTGAGGTGGCGGGTGGTCAGTTCGGCGGTTGGATGCTGCCGACCCTCGCCCGTACGCGCTGAGCCGCCTGCTGGCCGTCGCCCGGTGCCCGAACGGACTCCGTGTCGCACTCAGCGAATCCGCAGAGACAGCCGGCGGCCGCATCTGCAGCGTCCGTGCCGAGCACCTGGCCACCCACCTGCCTGATGCGATCACCTACCTGCGTACCACCGCCATCGGCGTGGCGATCAGGTCCGATGACCGTGCCGCCCTGCTCGCATTCCCCGGCACGGACTGCGCCGAGCGTGCCGCTTGTCATCTCCACCGCGATCGGGTCTTGAATCTGGCCCTGCAACTCGAGGACCGGGGCCTGCTCGTCACCATCACGCCTGTTCCGGACTGTCCCGAACCCCTGCCCGCCCGCGAAGCGGCCCGCGAACTTGCGCTGGCCGCCGGACGACCGCGCGGAGGCGCTACCCGTCGGTCCGGGAGCCCGCCCGACGGATGACGAGAGTGAGTACGCGTACTCTGGCCCCGGGCCGGGGCGGGATAGGACGTTTGGGTTATGCGTCTGAAGCCACCGAACCCCGTTCTCTCCCTGCTGCTGTTTCTCGCCTCGGCCGCGGCATGGGCCGCCTGGCTTGGCTGGGACCACCATTACGACATTCACCCCGACGGTTCGGAGACCGGCCCGTACGAACCCTGGCAGGTGATCGGGCTGGTGCTGACCCTGCTGGCGTCGGTGTCCTGGGCGGCTTTCCGGTGCCACGGCACGGATGCCGTGCTCGGCACCACGGCAGGCCTGACCGCCGCCGCCTACTACGACTGGTCGGACGACTCCAGCGGCCTGTTCCTCGTCGGCGTGGGCATGGTGGCGGTGGCAAGCCTTGTGGTGACCCTCGCCCTCTCCGCCCTGATCGGTGCCGTAGCACGGGGCCAGGAGCGTCATTCAGCTGCCGGCCTATTGGACGGGCGACCGCGATGATGACGGCCGGCCAGGGGGCCTGGTGGACTGGCGCGGACGCTGGGCTCAGTAGCCCGGGTTCGAGTAGTGGGTGTGAAGGTCTCCGACGGCGCCGAGGGCGTGGCCGCTGTTCTCGATCTTGCTCGCGTCGACCCTGGCGACGATGGTGATCTTGTTGGTTGCGATGCCGACGATCGCCTTGTCGGCCTTCTTGTCGATCACCGTGTTGTCGCTGCGCCCGATGGACGAGGAGTGGACTTCCTGCACCGCCAGGGCGGGGTCGGCTTTCTGGCTGAGAGGAGTGTTGGCGATCCCCTTGGCCTCGGCCTGGGCGGGCCGCCGGCGCGCGATACATTCAACTCCCGAACGGCCCAGAAATCAGGGCACCATGGCCCTTGACCGGACCCCACGAGCAGGCCGCACGCCTGCGGGTGCGAAAGGCTGTGGCCGCCTGCGGCTGGCCGCAGGAGGTGCGACGCTTCCGGGTGCCGATGAACCGGAAGGAGACATCCGGGGGCGCCGGACCCGCTACGGCCTCGAAGCGGACGGGATATGAGCGGCACGGGACAGCGCCCGGCTGGTAGAACATCAGTCCGGCACCTCGTTTCGACCGTCTTCCCCTGGAGTGCGCCATGCCCGGGACCGAGCCGTCCTTCCTGATGGCGGTCGAGGACGTCTTCGGGTACCACCCCCACGGGACGTTCGTCACTGGCGAGGTCCTGCGGGGAGTTGTGCGGGTCGGGGACGAGCTGGAGGTCGTCGGCCTCCTGCCGACTCGCCGCATCATGGCCGACACGTTCGGGGTGTTGCGCAAGCAGCTGACCGAGGCCCGGGCCGGTCGGAACATCGCGGTCCTGATCCCCGACATCAACCGTACGCAGGTCGTGGTCGGCCAGGTCCTTGCCACCCCGGGAACGGTTCGGCCGCACAGCCGGCTGCGGGCGACACTCCGCGCGGACAGGGCGCTCGGCACCTCGCTCCAACTGCGCTTCGCGCAGCGGTCGCAGGTGGTGGAGGCGACGGTGCACCTGCCGGAGGGCGCCGACGCATCCGCGCTCGATCGGCCCGTCGAGATCACTCTCGAGCGTCCGGCCGTCTTCGAGCAGGGGACGGCGTTCAGCGTGGTGATCGAGACCCGCGACGTCGGTACGAGCATCCGCCACCTCGGCACCGGCCTGGTCACCGAGGTGCTCGACTGACCACCCGTCCCGGGGATGTCCGCGGGGCGGCGGCCCGGACCCGGGTTCCGACTCGGCCTCGGCGCCGGCCTCAGGCGGTGGCGTCCGCCAGTCACAGGTCGGAGCCGTGGCGGGTTCCGCTGGACGGGGGGGCGGTGTGGTGGTGCGGTGTGGTGGGTCGGGCAGGTGTCGGGGCCGCAGGTGTGGCGGTGGTGGGCGTGGTGTCAGTTGTTGGGTCGGTAGTAGGTGTCGATGGGGCTCCGGGCTTCGTCGAGCAGGGCCGGCCCGTCCTGTGTCACCGCCGGCCAGTCGCCCGATGGCGGGTTGAGTGCGACGAGTTGTTCGGTGGACAGGGCGTGGACGACCCGGCCGATGCCGGAGCGGGCGATGCCGCCTTCGCACATGCCGCACGGCTGGCAGCTGGTGTACAGGGTGGTGCGGGCGGCCGTGCGCGGTTCGAGCTCGCGGGCCGCCCAGCGGGCCAGCTTCAGTTCGGGGTGGGCGGTGATGTCGTTGTCGCGGCGCACCGTGTTGTGGGCCTCGGCGAGGATCGTGCCGTCCGGGCCGACCAGCAGGGAGCCGTACGGGGCGTCGCCCTGGGCGACGGCGGCGGCCGCGATGGCGATCGCGCGGCGCAGGTGCCGTTCGTCGGTGGTGGTGATCACGGTGCTGTCCTCCGGTGGGTGGCCACCTCGGTGAGTGCCTGCCAGGCCGCGTGGGGTCGGCGGGTTTCGTCCGGGTCTCCGTGGTAGGGGTCGAGTACGACGGTGTGGGCGCCGAGCAGGCGGAGCTGTTCGAGGTCGTCGAGGACCTGTTCGACGGTGCCGATGCCGGCCGGCCGGTCGGGACCGTCGACGGGGGCGGTGGTCAGCCGCAGTGCGATGCGGGGGGCGAACCCCGGCAGCGAGTGGTCCGCGAGGACCGAGCGCATCGTGGTGAGCGGAAGCCGCAGCGGGTGCCAGGCGTCCCCGAACCTGGCGGTGCGCCGCAGCGCCGCCGCACTGTGGCCGCCGATCCACAGCGGGATCGTGGTGTCGTCGGCCTCGGTGCGCCAGGTGTCCCGCAGGACGGTCAGGCTCTCGTCGGTCAGCCGGCCGCGCTCGGCGAACGGCACGCCGAGCGCCTCGAACTCCTGCCGGGCCCAGCCGACGCCCACCCCGAGCACGAGCCGCCCTCCGCTCAGGCGGTCGAGGTTGGTGGCCATCCGTGCCAGCAGCAGCGGGTGCCGGTACGGCAGGACCAGGACGGTCGTGCCCAGCCGCACCCGGGTGGTGACGCCGGCCAGCCAGGACAGCGCGGTGAACGGCTCGTAGAACGGTTCCGGGTACCGCTCGGCCACATCCGGGGTGACGGCCACGTGGTCCGACACCATGAGGAGGTCGAAGCCCAGGCCCTCCACGGTCCGCGCCCAGTCGCGCAGCACGCCGGGATCGGTACCGGGGCCGAAGTTCGGTACGTTGACGCCAAGTTGCATGATCCGAGGCTATCCCGGCGATCCCGCTGCCCGGAACCGAAACTTCCCGGCAGAAGTCGTATCTTCCCGTGATTCTCCCGGTAGATTTCCGGTATGGCCGTGAACTTGGACGAGATCGACTGGGCAATCATCGGACACCTGCAACGGGAGGCCAGGATCTCCCTCAGCGAACTGGGCCGGCGGGTGAGCCTCAGTGCGTCGGCGACCACGGAACGGGTGCGGAACCTGGAATCGCTGGGCGTCATCACCGGCTACCGGGCCGAGGTGGACCTGGTCAAGGTCGGCTACCCCGTGCTCGCCGTCGTCCGGCTGAAGTACTCCGGCAACCGCCACGAACCGCTCCGCCGGCTGCTCGCCGAACGCCGGGAGATCCTGGAGTGCCTGCGCACCACGGGTGACGACTGCTACTCCCTGAAGGTGGCCGCGACCTCCATGGAACACCTGGAGACCCTCATGGATGAACTGGCCGGCTTCGGCAGCACGACCACGAGCGTCGTCTACAGCCAGACCTTGCCCTATCGCGGACCCGACCGGCCCTGACACCGCCCGCTCGCCTTCCGAACCTGTGGGCTCCTGAGGCACGGGCTCCGCGTTCTACGGGTTCCGGGCAGCAGCCGACCGCCCTGGTCGCGCACCGGCCCCCAACCGGGACCGCGCGACCAATGGTGCAGGCCGGGCCTTCGCCCGAAGAGAGCTCCATGCCCAGCCATGATCCCGCGACCCTCGCCGTGGCCACCTCGGTCGCCGGCTACCGTGCCGCCGGCACTGCCATCGCGCTCACCGCCATCGCCGCCCTCACCCGCGCCCGGCTGCGCGGGGTCCCGGCGTTGCTCGTCCTCCTTCTGGGCCGAAGGGCCTGACCTGACGGTCTGCCCGCGACCGCGGCCCACCGGCCGGGGCGGCAGTGGGCGCGCGGGTGCCGGCGGTCCGCCGCGAGGTTCACCGCCGCTTCCCACACCGTCCGGCCCGACCTGTCGATCTATCAGGTGCCGGTTCTTCGCCCGCCACTTGCTCGGAGCGGTGACGGCGGCGGTGGCGCGGTCGATGTCGGAGGGGTCTCGCTTCAGGTTCAGGCGAGCATCCCGGCGGACCCGGCCGGGTTGTGGCGGTAACCGTTCAGCAACTCCGCCCGCGTCCGATGGCGGCCGCTGGGAGCCTGGGCCCGCCCGCGCGCAGGAGGGACGCCAGGGTGCAGGGGAGGGTGTTGCGGGCCGGGGGAGACGTGGTCGGGTCCGTCCTCGGGCGCGTGGACGTAGTTGTGGTGCTGACCCGTTGTGATCTCGCTGGCGCTCTCGAGGGCGGCGGCGGTGGCGCATCCCTGACTGTCCGGGCACAGGCCTTCGTCGCGGACGGGTTGTACGGCTCCTGACGTGCGCCAGTCGAGGGAGTCGGGGAGATCGTCGGCGTGCGCCGGCGTCGTGCCGGGGGGCGCGGTGGTGAGTGCGGCTACGGTGAGCGCGGCCGCGGTGAGGGCGAGCAGGGAGCGACGGGCCATGACGGCGCCTTGGTCGTGTGGCCGGGGAGGTGATCGGCGCCGCCGTCGGCGTTCGCCGCGCGTAATCGCTTCCCGGGCGGCGACGAGAGCCACCTCGCGTTGAGAGGGTCTGTCAGCCGACATGCCTATGCTTCCCCGCATGGCTGACTGCTTCGAACTCACTCTCTCCTTTGACCTGGCCCCGGACACGCCTGCTGAACTGATCGCGGAACTCCGTAGACACCTCGGACTGGAATCTGAGGCGGCGGGGCCAGCCGCGCCTATCTACGACGATGTCCTGTGCCCGCCTGACGACTGGCTGCTGCTGTCGGCCCGTGGCGCGGCATGGAAGACCGGTGGCATCACGTACGCGGGCCTGGAAAGGCTCGAGAGCGGAGGTTGGGCCTTTTCCGGCCGCCAGGAAATCCATCCCGATCAGCTCGAACAACTCCAGGCCCTGTTGGATGCTCTCCTACCGCATATGCCGTCTCACCAGGACCCGGTCGGCTCTCTTCGCTGGTATGACGACCAGGTGCCGCAGCTCTTGGTCCCGCACCACGGAAGAGTGGTCGAAGTGCTGACCATCATCGACAGCCTCGACGAAGCCAAGCCGTTCAGTTCTGGCTGGCAGGCACCGGTGTCGCAACACTGACTGTTTTCCTGACCTGCGGAAATGCAACCATCCGACTTTTCCTGCAGTACTACGGAACGCGGCTTCTGGGTGCTCTTGACCGCGAGGCGCAGGAGATCACGCAGGCCCTGCGGGCATGGTGGAGGCGCCGTCGCGCCCTGGAGACGGGTTCGGCGCTCGGCCGGTCGGGCACCCGTCCCTCGGGCGCGGGTCGCGGGGCGCGGGGCGTGAGCACGGCCCGGCTCCTGTCCCCGTTACTCGCCGAGTCGGCCGACTCAGGCGACGGCCCGCCGTCCTGCGCGGTCGTGGCGGGCAAATGCGGGGTTGCGGGCGCCATCAGTGAGGTCGGGGTGCGGTTGTGCCCGGCGGCGCTGGGCCGCGGGTGTCTGCCGGTGCACGGCCGCAGGGCCGGCCGCTTCGCCCGGCTCGGATGTCGACGGTCATATGGTCGGGTCCGGCGGGAGGCGGGCCCAGCCGTCCTCGGTTACCGGATGCACCAGAACCGGCCTGGGGGGGGTACGGTGCCGGCTCCGCCGGATGGCATGTTCGCGCCCGAAACAATCCTGCTCGGAGAGCTGTTCACGCCGCGTCAGTAGTTCTAGGATCCCGTTCACGGCAGCTCCGCCACCCCCGTAACGGGCTGCTGAGCAGGTCGGTCACGCGGCGTGGCCGACGACCCGTCGTGGCCGGGATCCGAAGGTGCCCACCACCCGGATCCCGGCCACACGGCCATCCGCCTACGGCAGCAGGATCAGCGGCGGGAGCGCACGTGAACCTGTCGGCCGTCGCGGATCCGTGTGTCGGTGCTGGTCGCGATGATGGACCCATGACCGATGCTGCCCAGCTGGCTTCCCCCGGCGCCTACGCCGATGCCGTCGCTGCTGCCGTGCAGGCGGCCGCGGCCTACTACGCCGACGGCTCGACGCCGCTGGGCGACGACGAGTACGACGCCCTGGTGCGCGGCATCGAGGCCTACGAGGCGGCGCACCCGGACGAGGTGCTGCCGGACTCGCCCACCGGCAAGGTCGCCGGCGGCGCCGCCACGGGCGACGTCCCGCACAGCGTGGCCATGCTCAGCCTGGACAACGTCTTCTCCGCCGAGGAGCTCGAAGCCTGGGCCGTCGGCCTGGAGCGCCGGCTCGGCCATCCCGTGGATGGCTGGTGCGTGGAGCCCAAGCTCGACAGCCTGGCCGTCGCCGCCCGCTACCGGGCCGGCAGGCTGGTCCAGGTCCTCACCCGCGGCGACGGCCTCGCCGGCGAGGACATCACCCACTGCGCCGACACCGTCCTCGGCCTGCCCGCCCGCCTGACCGAGCTGCTGGGTGTGTTGGACGAGTTGGACATAGGGCTGGCTGGTGACATCAAGCGCGGGCCTGGTGCCCGCCGCCAGTTCGAACCTCTGGTTGAGCGGCTTCGGACACCAGCAGCCGCCTTCCTCCAGCCTGAGCTGGAGCGTCGACTTGCCGACTACGTCGAGGCGAACGACTCGTTCGCCCGGGACCGGATTGCCCATGCTTTGGCAGGTGCCTGCGGCGAGGCGGCCCTGCCGGCCCTGCTGCGCGCGAGCGTGAGTGATCGCAACGATGACGGAGACACCCTGCAGCTCGACCTCCTCGAACTGCTCTCCGCCTGGCCCGAGACAGCGCATCACCTGTTGCTCGGCTGCGTCGCCTCGCATGACCCCGGGACAAGGCGAGTAGGCATCTGGGGCCTGAGCGTCACCGACTTCGGCGGGGCCAAGTACTTCGAACTCGTCGCCGACGCGGCGTCCGACCCGGACCCGGGGGTGCGCGCCGACGTGATGAGCACCCTCGGCAGCATCTTCGGCGTGGGCGATCCCCCACGTGCCCGAGCCCTTCTGATGGCCGGCGCCCGCGATCCCGCGCCCAAGGTCAGGCGGGACGCCGTGCAGGCTCTCGGTTCAGCACACGACCAGACGGTCACCGACCTGCTGGTGGCCCGCACCGAGGACACCGACCACTGGGTCCGGTTCTGGGCCGCATGGTCGTTGGCTCGTCGGCCTGGCCCGTCAGTACGCACTGCGCTCGAACGGCTTGCCGCGGA
This sequence comes from Kitasatospora sp. MBT63, assembly GCF_000710465.2. Classification (GTDB taxonomy): domain Bacteria; phylum Actinomycetota; class Actinomycetes; order Streptomycetales; family Streptomycetaceae; genus Kitasatospora. The sequence continues at coordinate 16,562 of NZ_JAIZ01000644.1, forward strand.
CGAGGAGAGGGACGTCCGTGAGGCCGCGCGCACGGTCCCGGAGCTTCCGACCACCGCGTAAGCCCTCTTCGTGCTTCGTCCAGAGCTCAGTCACGTTCGATCGCGTTGGGGTTCTCGTAGAGGGAAAGCCCGGCCTGCGCTGCGCGGACGCTCCTGGTGTGGCATCGCTTCGTGCAGGCGACGCGTGTGCTGTTCGCCGGGCGGACGAACGCGGCTGTGCAGGCGGGACATGTGAGGGTCTCACGCTGGTCCGGCCCAGCAGCGGGCCGAGGCCTTCGAGGCGCTACGCCGCGCCGCCTGCACCATCCCGACCGTGCGGTTCGGCGAGCCGGACCGCCTGGACGACCGGAGCGTGACGTTCGGTGAGGACTGGCTGGTGGCCTCCTGGGACGACCCGCGGGCCGAGGACGTCCACAAGCTGCTCCGCCGGGGCCGGCCGATCGGCTGGACCGCTCCGCTGTCGGACGGCCCCTGGGACAGGCGGGGCACCTCGCCGCCGAGCACCAGGACGATCAGACCGCCGTGGTCCTGACCGAACCAACCCCGCCAGCGGGACCCGCACCCACCGCACCGTCGGCGAAGCCCTGGACGCCCTCCGGCGCGCACACGCCGCCCGGGTCCGTTCCGAGCGCGCGATGCCGGGCGTGCCGCACCTGGCCCTCAAGCGCCCGACCGGCTGGACCGTTCCCTCCGCCCGCGGCCTCGGCGACCCCGACCGCTCCGCGCTCGATGGCGGCTTGGTCCACCTCACCTGGCCCGCCCACCCGGGCGTCCAAGAGCTCCAGCGCGCCGGCCGCCCGGTCGGCTGGATCGAGGAGTACGACGTTCAGCGCGGCACCTGGGCCGCCCTGATCGACAGCAGCATCGTCTCCGACGCCGCCAGCGGCGAGCCCCTGCGCTGCCCCGGCGCCGACGCGGCCCTCGCCCTGCTGCGCCGGGCCCCGGGGGGAGCACCTCACCCGCTGGTAGAGCGGGCTGGCCGCCGCGGCCGCGCGCGATGGACAGTTCCAGCGGCGCGCGGCGCGCCTATGGACAGGCCGCGCGGGTTCCGCGCGCGCCGACCGCGCCCGCCCCGGCCGGGACACGCCGAATCGCACCGCGCGGTCCGCACCACGCACCTGCACTGTGCGGGCTTCCGCACCGCACCCGCAAAGGCCGGTGCGGTAGCCGCGCCGCGATGCCCCAGCGGGCCGTCGACGACACCGGGCATTTGCTGACGCCGGCCCACTGGCCGGGGATCGAGAGCCTGGCGCCGACGACCTGGATCACCTCGACGCGCAGCGGCGACGGCACCACCCGCAAGCAGGGCCTGGCCGACCTGGCGGCCGGCACCTGGACGCTCGGCCACTACCGCTGGGAGAACACGGAGCTGCTCTCCCACTTCCTGGCCGGCGAGTGGTTCTCGGTGCACTGCTTCCAGGACTCCGCCACGACGACACCAAGTGGAGTTCCAGCGGGTTCGTTCGGGGTTGTCCAGGCGGCATAAGGGCAAATCAGCAGGTCAACGGGGGCGAATCCCGCTTGCGCCGTCCGTGTGAGGCTTGGTGAGTAACTGGCAGATTCTGCGAGTAGCTGCGGTATTCATGTGGATCGTGGCAGATTCCGGAAGTCGCTGGTTGACGCTCGTCGCACCTCCGTCGAGGCACGCGGACGAGCTGGCGACCATGCCGCTGGTCGACACGGGCCTGGCTGATGTCGTCTCGATTCAGCGCCGCGCTGCTGCGGGGGCGTCAGGAGAGGACGCGGAGGCGTTCTTCCACGACACCCTCATGGAGTACGTGTGGGCGCGGGACGTCGCGGGGCTCGCGCCGGGGACGCTCCACAATCTGGTCAAGCCGGTCATCGAGCTGTGCGACTTCTACGACCTCTATCCGTGGCAGATCACGCCGCGTCACCTGGACCGGTACTTCTCGGGAGTGGGCAAGCGGGCGCTGTCCACGGTGCGAGGCAAGCTGCTGCGGATCGACTCGTACTTCTCGTTCTTGGAGCAGCGATATGCCGGGGAGATCGCCCGGCGGTTCGGTGCGGCGATCGAGTCCCCGGTGGATCCGTTCAACCGGCCGGTCCACCGTGGGGACTTCGGTCTGCGGATCCCGCCGTCGAAACGGGCGACGAAGGAGTTCTTCGCGTCGTGGCGTGAGGCCCTGCCCGGTTCGCGGAAGTACCCGGTGGCGGCCCGGGACTACGTGATGGCGAAGCTGACCTACATCTCCGCAGTCCGCGCCTCTGAGCTGTGCGCGCTGCGGATCGGGGACGTCCACTGGGAACTCGGCCAGTGGGGGCGGTTCGTCGTCCAGGGCAAGGGCGCGCACGGGTCCGGGCCCAGGGAGCGGCAGGCGTACCTCTTCCAGGAGGGCCGGGACCTCTTGTGGTGGTACATCGAGGAGATCCGCGCCGAGTTCTGCGACGACCCGGTGGACCCGACAGCGCCGCTGTTCCCGTCCGAGCGGCTGCCTGCGGGTGTCGCCGCGCTCAACGTGCCGGTCGCGCCGGCGATCGGGGCGGACGCGTTCCGCCGCGCGTTGAAGGCGGCATCCCAGCAGCACCTGACCGGCCCGGTCGCGCACCTTTTCCCGCACCTCCTGCGCCATGCTTGCGCCACGCACCACTACGAGGACGGCATGCCGCTGTGGGACGTCCAGCAGATCCTCGGACATCGCTGGGCCTCGACGACGGTCGGGTACCTCTCGTCCGTCAAGGCTGATCCCGAGCGGGCGTGCATGGAGGCGTCGCACCGCGCAGTCACCCGGTTGAAGGGACGAGCGTAGTAATGAAATGGAACCTTCGGATGGTGGCCGCCCAGCGCGATATCTGGCGGCCGGTCCAACTGCTGGCGGCGTTCAACGAGGTCGGGTTCACGCCGTCGCTGAGCAAGGTCGCGGCGATGTGGGGCGGTCAGCCGGTCACCGTGCGCCTGGACGACCTCGACAAGATCTGCGCGGCGCTGGACTGCACGGTCGCGGACCTCATGCTGGCCGAGACCGCAGGTCACCTCGCGCAGCGCGACGATGCCCCCGGCCAGGCCGCGGTGGCCCAGGCCGGGGCGCGTCCGGTGCCGCGGACAACGGGCGGCGGCGGGCGCCGCTCCCTGCCGCCGAACTGACCCCGGCAACGGATCGATCAGGAGTACCGACGCATGCCCAAGCACCGGCTCACCTTCGGCTACGGCAGCTGCCGCTCCTGCCAGGGCTGGGGCGAGCTGCGCTCCGACGGAGCGTGCTGGCCGTGCGCACTGTGGGGGCAGAAGATCACCGATCCGCGCCCGGGGGCCTGCCGACGTTGCACGCGGGAGGCCATGCTCACCTACGACGAGGTGTGCCGACCGTGCATGATCGAGATCCACTACGTCGACCACGACTGGATCCGCGCCCAGCAGGACGGCGGTGTGGCACCGAGGCGACCCCTGCAGCTGGCACTGTTGCTGCCGGAGGTGAAGTTCGCGCTGCTACAGCCGCTGCACAAGCGCGGCGGCGGACCGAATCTGAACCTGCTGCCGAGCACCCGCGACTGGCGGAGCGCCAACCAGCCGCCCGCACTGGCGGATGACCCGCGAGTGTGTCCCCCGCAGATCCGTGGCCAGACGGCGCTGCTGACGATGAGGCGGATCTTCCGGCCGGGCGACGGCCGCCGGATCGCCGCACGCACGCTCCCCGAGGACGAGCTGCTCGACCAGACCGCGCGACGGCTGCAGAGCGACCTGGGCCGCAGCCCGCGCTGGGCGCCCAACCTGATGCCACAAGCGCGCCTGGCTCTGGCCGCCCGCGAGGCCGACGAGGACCAGGTCCGCGAAGAAGACCTCGACGCCCTTACCGGCCGGAAGGCGGCGGTGACCCAGGTCCTACGGGAGGCCGGACTACTGCGACCGCGGACCGAACCCAAGACCCGGACCCACCCACGACGGACGATCGGACCACGCCGGCCGCGAGCTGATGCGAAGCCGCCACGCCCGGCAGGACCGCGACCCCCGCGGACACTGCGCAGCTGCGAGGGCTGCTGGGCCTGGACCGGCACCAGTCAGCGAAACTGCGACGCGTGCCAGTCCTGGGCGAGAGCCCCGATCCGCACCTCCGGGGTGTGCTCACGCTGCGGCCGGGAGCAGCCGCTGGCTGCGGGCCGGTGCCGGGCCTGCCGGCTCGCCGTCGCCGCGGGCAGCCCCGACGGCGTGGTGATGGACCAGCTCTGGCTCGGCCGCTCCGGCTACCGTCCCACCCGCCCCGCCGAGCCGGAGCTCCCCGCCGCTCCACCTACCCCCTTCCACCTCGACTGCCCCGGCCAGCACCCGCTGTTTCCCGCGCCCCAGACGCAGTGGGCCGGCCTGCTCGGCAAGCCTCTTCCCGAACTCACCCCGGCAGCAGCCGATCTGGTTCGCGAACTGGACCGCACCGCTCGCGCGCAGGCATGGGGAACCGGGACGCGGCTGGCCAACCGGAGGGTTCTGCGCGCGGCCGTGGCCTATCTCGGAGCTGAGGAGCCGATCACGGAGACGGACGTCCGGGCGATCGCGAGACTGGGCAGCAACTACGCAGGACTGCGCGTTGCCCACTTCCTTGAGGCCCGCGGTCTGCTGATCCCCCGACCGGACCGGGACATCGGCATGGACCAGGCTGCGGTCACGAGGTTGATCGCCGCAGCTCCGGCTCGCTACCAGGGTGACCTCGACGCCTGGGTCAGCGATGTGCGCGGCAACGGCCGTCGCCGCTCCGTCCCGATCGAATGGGCCAGTGTCCGCCGGTACGTGGGCTACGTCCTGCCGGTACTGGCCGAGTGGGAGCCGGGCTTTGCCTCCCTCACCCAAGTCGACCGGGCAGACATCCTCGATGCGCTCAAGGAGCGCCCGGGGCCGCCCGGACCCGCGGTGTTCTGTGGCCTGCGGTCGCTGTTCCGCTCCCTCAAGCGGGAGCGGCGGATCTTCCACGACCCGGCCCGCACCGTGCACCTCGGCAGCAGACCGCAGTTCGTGCCGCGCCCGATCCCGGACGCCGAACTGGCCGGCATTCTCGACCGGGCACCCACCCCCTTCGGGAAGCTCGTCGTCGCCCTGGTCGCCATCCACGCCGTTCGCACGGTGCAGTTGACCGCGCTGACCGTGACAGACCTGGACCGCTCACAGGGCCGACTCATGGTCGGCGGCCGCACGGTATACCTGGACGCTGTCACCCTGCGGCTCCTCGGGGAGTGGCTGAAGGACCGGCACCGGCAGTGGCCGTTCAGTACCAACCCGCACCTGCTGGTCACCCGGCGCACCGCGATGCACGCCGAGCACCCGCCGGTGAACAAGTACGCCATCCACTACGTCTTCCGCACGACAGGGCTGAAGCCCCAAGCGGTCGCAATCGACCGGGTCCTGGACGAGGCAGATCACAGCGAGGACCCGCTGCACTTGATGAAGGTCTTCGACCTGTCCGTCTCCACGGCCGTGAAGTACGTCCAAGCAGCCCACCCGGAACGCTGCGTCATCGACGCCATCCAGGCATGACTGTTGTGCGTGTGCTGATGAGCTCGCAGGATGTCGTGACCGACAGCGGGAAAAGGGCTTCGTCGCGAAAGCCTGGTCCGGGCATGATTCCCACCGTGCATGAAGACGAAAACGATCGCGGCCTGATGCGGTACACGCTGACCGAGACGGAGCACGGCCATGCCTGGGGCGTCTGTGCCGAGGTGGAGGGGCTGTTCGGGGCACCCCGTCGTGGGACGTACCAGCTGTTGGGGTGGGCCCCGGAAAGCTCCGAGGTAGGCGGCTGGGCGGGCAGCCGAGTGTGGTTGGTGCCGGAGGGCGAGGCACTCGATCCCTGGCTGCTGGAGGACGCGGAGAGCCTGGGGCAGTTCCCTGGTACAGACAGTCTCGTGCTCACTGGTCTGGACGACTACGAAGGTCCGCCCGAGGGACACGCGGGTCCCGTCCGCGTACACGACGGGCACCGGTGGCTGGGCTCCTGCCAGGGATTCACCCGCGTCGTGCCGTCCGAGCGGGCGGCGCCCCCGCTCGTCCTGCGGGGACTCGCCCAGAGCGATCAGCTACGGACAGCACTGATGAAGGGCACCCGGCGGGCGCTGGATCTGGAGGAGGCCGCCCTTGAGATACGGGACAACCAAGGTGAGTTGCTCACTGACCGTTTGCTGTGGACCAAGGTCAGGGCCTGGCACCCGTCCTCCTACGGGACGGATCTGATCGACCTGGAGCTCAATGGCGAGCTCTTCACACCCGTTCCCGAATACGCCCGGCCCATCTGGGAGCGGTGGCTGACCGGGCCGCCGGACACCCCGGGATCCTGGGCACACCTCGACACCCGGCGCCGCGGGGCCTGGCACGACCTCGTCCGGGAGCGGGCCTGCCGACGCGCCCACCACGACCGGCCAGCCGGTCACGCCTACGAACTCGACGGCCAGCACATCACCGACGAGCCGGGCCTCTACCTGGCGCTCGGCGAGGCGGTGAACGGGCCGGGTGGCTACTTCGGCGGCTGCCTGGACGCCCTCGTCGACTGCCTGCGCGGAACCTTCGGCTACACCGCCCCCGCCACCCTGCTCTGGCGAGACGCCGAAATCGCACGCGAGCACCTGTCCCAGGCCCTCACACCGGAGGGCCAGCCCTACAACCTGTTCGCCGAGCTCCTCGATGTCCTGACCGAGGGCGGCATGCACGTCACCCTGGTGTGAGCTGTGCCCCGCCCGCTGCCCGAGGGGCGTGACAGCATGCGGCCAGCGTGATGATCTTCCTGAAGAGCGCGCCACTATGGTCCCCAACAGCGTCAGGCAGTCACCGTTGCGGCTCACGAACTGGGGCTCCCGCGAGCTCTTCCCCGGCGCGAACCCGCGCCTCGCTACCCTCCATTCATGACACTGGCACTCGGGCTCGGGGCGGTTGCGGCTCAGGATTCCGGGAACCCGTTGGCTTTGCTGCGCTGGTACGTGAACTTCGAGTACCCATACCGGCGCCGCCCCGGCTTCGGCATCGACACCATGGACCTCGCCCTCGACCTGGTCATCACCCCCGACCTGACGGGGCACCACTGGAAGGACACCGAGGAGTACGGCAAGCTGCGCCGCCTCGGCGTGGTCGACGAATACGCGGGCCGCGAGATCGAGCGGGCCCGCGGCCGGGGGATCGGCATGCTGGACGACCGCGCCGGGCCGTTCGCCGGCGGCCGGCCGACCTGGGCACCGGACCCGTCCTGGCCGCTGCCGACCCTGCCGCCCGGCGCCGACGAAGCGGCCACCTCGGCGACCGCGTACCGGCCGTGACGGGCACCAGCGCGGGAACAGGGCCGGACTCCCGCCGCATGCGGGACCTGAGAGGTTCCCGGGAGTCAGCTCCCCACCTCGCAGTCTCGGAGGAGGATCAGTCGAGGCAGAACTCGTTGCCCTCGATGTCCTGCATCGTGATGCACGACTCGTTGACGCCATCGGCGCGCTGGGTCAGCACGTGTTTCGCGCCGAGCGCCACCAGCCGTGCGCATTCGGCCTCGAGTGTGGCCAGGCGCTCGTCACCCACGAGCCCGGCGCCGGCCCGCACATCAAGATGCACCCGGTTCTTGACGACCTTGCCCTCGGGAACTCGTTGGAAGAGCAGGCGCGGGGCCACACCCGAGGGATCAGTACACGCGAAGTAGATCTCGTCCTCGGGCGGCAGCGAGCGGTGGTACTCCCCCCACGTGGCAAAGCCCTCCGGGACCGTCGGCACGACGTACCCCAGCACCTCGCACCAGAAAGCGGCGAGGCGCGCAGGTTCCGCGCAGTCGAAGGTCACTTGGAACTGTTTGATCGTTGACATCGGCGCACAATAACAGGCGCCGTGCTCATCTCCCCAGGCCGGGAGGTCCGTACGTTGTCGGGAGGGGGCACCTGCTACCCGCTGCCGTGTCGTGCGGCCGCAGGGGTGAACCGAGGTCAGCGCCTCCCCGAAGGGAACCTGGGATGCGATCCCGGCCAGCCACTCTCGTGCTGCCAAAGATCAGTTTGCGCGCCGGGCGGCGGTGTTCACCGCGGCAGGTCGGTTGGCACCCCGGCGGGCAGGGTGCAGTGGTGCTGGGGGGCGGCCTCCAGCAGCGCCTGGCGGGCCCGGCACCGACCGACTCCGGCCGCCAGGCTCCCGCCCCGCGCCCGACGGGACGATCGCGGCACCGCTGCCTGCGGCCCGCCCAACTGCGCCGTTCGGGGCCTGGGCGCCGTCGGGGGCGTGATCGTGCACGGGTTCGGTCGTCGGCCAGGGCGGCGCACCCCCCCGGCAGGGCCCGGGGCTGCGCCTTCCGCCCGGGGCACCGGGGGGTTTCCACTGGACCTGTCACCGCCCGTCGCGGGGTGGTGCGGAAGGGCGGCACCCGTGAAGAAGCAGGAGCTCATCGATCTGGTGGCCGAGGACAGCGAGGCGTCGAAGGCGGTGGTGAACAAGGTCCTCGACACCCTTCTGCACACCATCAAGAACGCGGTCGCGGACGGTGGTGAGGTGCAGCTGACCGGGTTCGGGTCGTTCGCGGCCGGCAGCCGCGCCGCCCGCACCGGCCGCAACCCGCGCACGGGTGAGGCGATCGAGATCGCGGCGTCCAGGACGGTGAGGTTCCACCGCGGGCAAGGCCTTCAAGGAGGCCGTCAACACCCCCGCCTGACCCCGGCACCCGGCCCCGCGCACCGGCCCGCACCGCCGCCGGCCCCCCGCCGCCCGTAGTGCGCCGCCGTCCGTGGCGGGAGGCATACTGCGCTCCTGGCGATCAGCAGGGGAGTGGGGGCGTGCCGGAGACAGCGGGCCAGGAGCAGGCGGCGGGCGGCGGGTCGTCGCGGCGGCCGGTGCGCAGCCGGGTGCGGCACGGCCGGGCGTCGTGCGCGGCCTAGAAGACCGATGAAGATCTTGTTGAGGGGCTGTCCGGCCGCAGGCCGGGCAGCCCCTTTGGCTATGCGGTGGCCGGGGTGAGGCGCCAGGTACCGCTGGTGCGGGTGAGTCCGAGGTTGATCAGGGTTCGCAGGTTGAGGGCGGCGGCGCGGGTGTGGAGCCCGGTGTTGTTCTTGATGGTGCCGCGGTAGCGGAGTCTGCGGTTGCCGTGGGCGACGAGCCAGGCGACGGCGCGTTCGACGGGTGGTCTCCAGCGGCGGTAGGCGGCCTGCCGGTCGGGGTCGGTGGCGGCCTGGCGGCGGGCGGCGGCGAGCAGGTCGTGGTGCGGTCGGATGTTGACGGTCCTGCCGGTCTTGGCGGTGGTGCACCGTTCGCGCACGGGGCAGCCGGTGCACTGGTCGGTGAAGAGCGCTTTGCGTTGCATGTGCCGTCCGGACGGTTCGGACAGGTTGGCGGTGTGGCCGGCGGGGCAGGTCACCGTGCTGCCCGCGGTGTCGATGGCGAAGTCGTCGAGGTCGAACCCGCCGACCACGGCGGTCTTCAGCGGGGCGGGCTTGAGGAACAGCCGGTGCCCTGCATGTTGCAGGGTTTGGCGGGCGTCGTCGGTGGAGTAGGCGGTGTCGCCGAAGGCGTCCACCGGGGTGTCCTCGTCGGCGAGCAGGTCGATGCCGACGGTGGCCTCGTGGTGCTCGGTTCCGGCGCCGGGCCGCAGGGCGACGGCGGTGTACAACCCGGTCTCGGGCTCGACGGCGAGGTGGGCCTTGAAGCCGTCCTGCCGGTGGGTGCGGGTCTTGTGCACGTGCCGGGCCTCGGGGTCGACGGTGGAGACCATCCGGTCGTGGGCGGTGCCCCGGGTGATGCGCCAGCGCCCGTCCCGGCCGTCGGACTCCTCGGCCGGCTCGACGTCCTGCCCTGCGACCAGGGCCAGCAGGCCGACCGCGTTCGCGGCCTTCTCGCCGAGTTGCTGGTCGGGCAGGTGCCCGAGCAGCCTGAGCGCGTCACCGACCAGGGCGTCGACGAGGTCAGCTCGGGCCTGCTCGTCGTTCCAGGCGATGCGGGGCTTGCCCGGGTCGGTGTAGTCGTGGGCGGTGCACTGCACGGCGGCCACCTCGGCGGCCCCGGGGACCTCGCGGATCACCACCCGGACCGCGGCGATGATCTGGGTGACAGTGTTCTGGGTGGCGACCGCGTCGTCCAGCACGGTGGAGTCCAGCGCCCGGCGGTGCTTGCCCTTGAGGACACCGGTGGCCTTGACGACCTCCCGCGCGGCCTCGAAGACCCGGTCCGGCCGGGCGGAGCGGGCCAGCCGCCGACGGAAGTGGGCCAGCAGCGAGGGGGCGAACGCGGTGTCGTGGAGGCCCAGCCCGCAGGCGGCCTTTCACCGCAGGTCGCACCGCAGTTCCTGCACTGTCTCGAAGTCCGACAGCCCGTGCAGGGCCTGCAGCGTGACCGCCGCCGCAAGGATCTGCGGGGGCATGCTCGGGCGGCCGTTCGCGGACGGATACATGTCCGCGAACAACGCCGCCGGGAACAACACGCCACGGTGCTCGGCCAGGAACGCGAACACGCTGCCCACCGGGATCAACTCCCGGCACGTCTCCCGGACATCGGGCCCAACTGTGTCCCCGGCCCATTCCCCCATCGCCACGAGACGCAGTCTGGCTCCGCCGCACAGGCGGCGGAGCCAGAACCCAACATCTTCATCAGTCTTCTAGGGCCTGTGTGATGTCGTGATCATTCTTCGGGTTCTG